>JAVBQX010000345.1:0-15413 GCA_031548645.1 Thermoguttaceae bacterium | reverse complement strand
CGGCTTGATGATATGCCGCATCCGCCGAATTTGATTGTGCGATTGTGGAAATTTCCGAAGAAAAAAATGATGATATAATTTGCTCGCTCAAATCACGCAAAAACCCCAAGCGGACAAAGAACGCCAGGTAACCGTTTTGCGAGCGAGGACGCAATGCGGTTTTCCATTACTGTTTGTCGAGTTTGGTTTCGTGTCCATGTTGTTGGACGTTTTGAGCTTTTTCGCAGCTTTTGATCAAGGCCCGGTAGGGCGGCACGATGTGATCAACCATGATCTCCGCGAACTTCATCGCATCGGGGCGGTTGTCAGCAGATAATGTTGTCAATGACATGAAGGCGGAGATAAGCACATATACACTCACCCTGCCGCAACGGAAAGGCAGTACAGCGAGATTGACCGCAGAGCAAGACACATCCCCCCCGAGCAGTTTAGGGCGGTTCCATCACAAATCAAGATATTGATGCAAGACTTCTTTGGTTGACGGAAGGATAAAAGTGCCGTCTTCGTTCCGTTTCACGGTTTCTTTCAATCGGACGACATTGCTGCCGCATGTGTAGCAATGATATCGTAAAATATGATGACACAAACATATTTTATCATGCACGGGAAGTTTCTGGCCGGATTCCGAGAGACCGGCGGCTTGGTAGGAATCAATATATTGACAATGCCCTTTCGCATCAATGGCAAAGCCGAGCGGAATGCACTGGGGCGGCACATTCGAGTCCAGGCAAGGACTGTTTTTCAACAGTCGAAAAGGGTATCCCGTCGGAGAAACGCCGGAAACGATAACGTCTTTTTCCTCCGCATTGATAAAAGCCTGTTTGGCGTCATCGGGAAGGCCGCTCTCTCTGGTGATGGCAAACCGCGTGGCGACCTGAACGCCTGAAACGCCTTTTTTGAGGAACGCCAAAGTATCATGCGAGTCAAAGACTCCACCTGCGGCGACAAGAGGAATGTTCAATCCTTCCTGCTCCAGATTCCGGCTGATTTCAGCAATGATGGACGCGAGATCGTGATTTGGCCAATCCTCGTGACCGAATCCCAAATGTCCGCCGGCGAGCGGCCCTTCGACGACAATGTAATCCGGCAAACGTTCGATTCGATTGGCGGCACGAAGAAAAATTTTCAAAGCCCGCCAACTGGAAACCACGATGCCGATTTTGACATGACGAAATCGTGCGTGATCCTTGATCAATCGGAGACTGTGGCTGTGCAGACCCGCCGAAAGAGAAATTCCATCGGCACCGGCATCAAGAATCGCGTTGAGCCGCACGGAAAGAACCTCCGCCGGACTTCCCACATTGAGTTTTTCCATGCAATTCACAAAGACGGCGCCGGTTCCCTGTTTTTTATTCACCGTGTTGCCGACGTACATCAATTGAGCTTTGCGATAATCACCGAGATCAAATAATGGAACCCGAAATCCATCGTGCGAATCTTTTTGTTGCTGGTTGAAACGATCAATCTTATTACGGGTAAAAGTCGTTCCGAAATTCTTGTCGCAAACAGCCGGAACGATGGCGTCGGAAAGATGGGCGATACATCCCTGCTTGGCCGCCTCCAAAACCATTTCCGAGGTCGAAATATCGACACCCATCCCGCCGATCATGACGGGGTGAAAAGCGGAATCTCCAAGACGCAAACGAAAATCGTTGACAACATCACTCATGTGATTTGACGGCTCCTTCCGGGAATGCAATAAAAAAAGCAGATCGCATTTGCGGCCTGCCTTACAGGATGTTATACTATAGCCAATTGAAATTTCCCTTGAAGCCGTCCGTTTACCCTCTGGGAAAACGGACTCTCGGGTTACGGAGTTCGAGAATTTTCAAACGGCTCAGGTATAAGAAAATCAGACCGAATTAATAACGTCTGTTTCCACCACCGTATTTTCCGCCGCCTTTGCGTTCTTCCTGGGGACGGGCTTCATTGACCGTCAATGTCCGGTCACCCAATTCCACTCCGTTCATTCCTTGGATCGCATCATCGGCTTCATTGTCATTTTGCATTTCAACGAAGGCGAAACCTTTGGAACGACCGGTTTCACGATCCGTAATCACGCTCACTTGATTGACGACACCGTATCTTTCAAAACTGTTACGGAGATCGTTTTCGGATGTTCTGTAAGAAAGGTTGCCAACATAAAGCTTTTTCATCATAATTCTTTCCGCCGTTGAATACATAAAACAAAATAATCGGGAACCTTTTTCTTTTAACGGCAAAAAAAGAACAAGCTCTCCGATACCAAATCAGAAAGGTGGTATCGTCCCGTCAAAGCCATATTGCCGAGGAAACAAGAATCGTCGCCGGGTGACCCACCGGATAAATTTTACCCGAACCAACCCAAACGACATCAAAATGTAAATTCAATCAAAAGAGCTTTTATTACGATACACATTCGACACCTTTTTTGTCATTTGTCAACCCGTTTCTGTTTATTTTTGAGTGTTTTAGCGGCTAATGTTGTAACTGATACTTTGACAATAGCTTATTGAGTTTTATTGAGGCTTCCGCTTAAAATTTCAATCCCCGTAAAGTTTCTGCAGAAACGTAATCCGCAAGAAATCAGGGCACGAAGCGTTAGCGAGTGCCCCCGGTTGACCATGGACCTTGATTTACGGCCCCTCGCTGACGCTTCGGGCTCGGATTGGGTATGGAACTTATTGGCGAAAGCCTGAGACTTTGGCGTTAATGGTAATTTGAGCACTTGGACTCGGAAAAGGCGGCGTCCCAAATCAGGCGGTAGGCGTCGAAAACCGGGCCGTCGACACAGGTGCGGACGTAATCCGGCAGGCCGTGTTCGTCGCGATAGGGGACGACGCAACTGAAACAGATGCCCAGCCCGCAGGCCATCGGTGATTCCAGCGAAACGAAACAGGGAAGGTTTCCCAGCGTTTGGGCGGTTTGAAACGCGGCCCGCAACATCGGGTGCGGCCCGCAACAGGCGATGACCACGCGCGGCAATCCGGCCCGGGCGATTGCCGGCACGATCAGGTCAGTGACGAAGCCCCGCGTGCCCGCCGAACCGTCTTCCGTGGCGATTTCAACCTCGACGCCCAGTTCGCGGAATTCGTCGAGGCACGAGATCCGATTTTGCGATTTCGCGCCGAACAACAGCGACGCTTTTTTGACGCGGCGATTTTTATCTTCGTCACAACGGGCCGCGAATTCGCGAAGCCCGAGTGATTCTTCGGCAAGCATGTAAAACGGCGTCTGCCCGATTCCCCCGGCGACCATGACCAAATGGTCGGCTTCCGGCAGGTCGAAACCGTTGCCGAGCGGCCCCCAAACCCGGAGCGGCGTCCCGGCGGGAAGCCGCGAAAGCCGTTCGGTCATTTTCCCCACGACGAGGTACACGACCTCGACCGTCCCGGTGTTTGCGTCGGAACGATACACGGCCAGCGGCCGCCCGAGCAGCGGGTCGTCCGTATTCGCCAATCGCAGCATGAGAAACTGTCCCGGTCGCAAATGGGGAAGCAATTCCGGCGCATCGAATCGCAAGCGGAACGTGTTTTCCGCGACGCGTTCGTTGAGCCGCACGGTCGTTTCGCCGTGCCAGACCGTATTCATTTCCGCGTGATCACAAGACATGGGCAATGCCGTCAAGGTTTATGATGGGGGAAGATCAATTTTAGTTTTCAGCGCAATGTTCAGTGAATCTCAGTGGCAGCCCGAAGCGTAAGCGACGGGTCAAAACGTACAAGCTTGTTGAGTTTCCACATTGATCATTTACTGTCCGAAATGATTTGCCAAACCGTGTTCGCCTGGAAACGATAAACCCCGTCGCTTACGCTCCGGGCTGCCATTCTGTTGCGGCGGTCACGGCGTGACCGCCCTACCTTTTCCGCCATTCGTCAATTTTTCGCCAGCGGGACGATTCCGATGCCGGGCAGGTCGTTGAGCGTCTGCCGGCCGTCGACCACCTGCACGCCGCGAAACAGGTCGTTCGTGATGAGCAGGTTTCCGTCGAGATCGACCCAATCGACCGCGGGCGTCAGTTGTGCCGCCGCCGAAATGGCACACGAGGTTTCCATCATGCAACCGACCATGACCTTCATGTTCAGCGCCCGGGCGAGGGTCACCATTTTCCAGGCTTCCCTCATGCCGGTGCATTTCATCAGCTTGATGTTGACGCCGGAAAAAACGCCCTTCAGTTTCGGGATGTCGGTCAGGCGTTGGAGCGATTCGTCGGCGAAAATCGGCAACGGGCTGCGTTCGGTGATCCAGGCGATGTCGTCCTGGCGTTTTTTCGACATCGGCTGCTCGACCATGACGACACCCTGTTCTTTGAGCCAGAAAATCAGGTCAAGCGCTTCGACCTTGTCCTTCCAGCCCTGGTTGGCGTCGACGCAGATCGGCTTGTCGCTCGCCGAACGCACGGCCTTGACCATTTCGCGGTCGTTGCCGCTGCCGAGCTTGACCTTGAGCACGTGAAAGCCCGTCGTTTCCTCGGTTTTCTTCCGCATGACTTCCGGCGTGTCGATGCCGATCGTGTACATCGTGGGCGGCACTTTCGCGGCGTCGAGCCCCCAAATCCGGTGCCACGGCGCCCCGATCAATTTGCCGACCAGGTCGTGCAGGGCGATGTCGATCGACGCTTTGGCCGCCGTATTGTTTTCCGTGATGCCGTCAACGTAGGCGAGAATGTCCTCCAGTTCGAAGGGGCTTTTGAACTGTTCGAGGTTGACCCGGTTGAGAAATTCGATGACCGAGGCCTGCGATTCGCCCAAATACGGGGGCATCGCCGCTTCGCCGTAGCCGATCAGTCCGTCGCAACGGATTTCCACCTGTACGCCCTGCGTCGTCGTTCGCGAAGAGCCGGCCACCCCGAAAACATGGCGCAACTGCGTTTCGTAGGGGTAAAACCGGAGCTGCATCTTTTTGCCGCCTGCGGGAACCGGTTGCGGAGACGGAGCGGCGGTTTGGCTCATGGCCTTCGAGGCGATCAGGCCGGCACCACCGACTGCGGCCAGTGCCAAAAAACCGCGTCGGGAAGTTGTCTGACGTGTCATGGGAATACCTCTCAATAAGGAAATGGAATCATTGCACAATTAGCCCATTTTACCAAAGAACGAACTTCGAGACAAGAATGGCAAAGGAGTTCCGTGACCACAGGTCACGGCTCGTCAATTCCACACTTTCGCATCACCAGCTTCACTGCATTTCGTTCTGCACGAGCGAGGCGACGAGGGCCGGGCTGTCCGAGGCGATGATGTGTTCGATGCGGTCTTCCGGAATTTTCAGGTTTTTGAGCGCCGCCTCGACCCGTTTCCAGAGTTGGGCCCGCTTTTTGCCCTCCGCGAGATAAAGCTCCGTCGCCAGCTCCGCCAGCTTCTGCCACATGAGCGAATCGCGGTTCTGGTAGTAATTTTTGATGATTTTTTCCTGGTAGGGAGTCCTGCTCATGGTCGGTGTTCGTCAGTCGGTTGAAAAATGAAAAAATTAACGCGTTTCATCGGGTTTCGGCGAAACGGCCTCGAAAACGCTGAATTCGGCACAAATCGGGTAATGATTCGCAAGGGCCGGGACTTCGGACAGTTTGAGATCGAACAGTTTGATCAGGTCGACCCGTTTGGCGTTTCCGATGCACTCGATGGTCCGCTTGTTATCGAAAATAATATTTTCCGTCGAATCCGTTCCGTCGATCGTCGTCGGCAGGTCGTCATGCACGATGGATAAATACGGAACTCCTAGCAGTGAATCGATTTGCTGCACGGGCATTCCGAAATTTCCCAACATGATGACATCGTCTTCCGCCGGGTCATGATCGCGAACCTGACGAAAAATCCGCCCGAGGACTTTCGACTCAATGTCTTTTCGGTCATCGGGAATCTTAATATTCACCAAATTAAAAGTAAACGCTTTATCCGGCGGGGGTTGCACCGTACAAAACGACCCCACCAGCGGCCTGTAGGATAGGGATGACTCGACGATTTCGTAAGTTTTTGCAGGGTCATACTTAACGGTTTCCGTATCGAAAATAAACGCAACGTATTCGGGCACCTGTCCGATTGTTTTCGGGATCGCATAAGCGTACTTTTTTCCTTTTGCATTGATGCGCCGCACGATTTCATCCAGCGGGTTCGTCGTCCGCATGACACCTTGTACGGCAATCAAATCAAACTGGCTGATGACATCGGAAATACGTTGCGCCCGGGTCTCATCGGCAAGTTTGTCAAAATTGAGCGGCGCCAAATCCCAAGTCGCGATCGTCATGGTGGTCATCGGTGTAACACTATTTTTTGACGTCGGTTGCGGCGCGAGTGCAACGGTTCCACCGCCGGACAATGGCACGGGTGGTATCGGAGCTTCCGCCGGTGCCGCCTCGCCGCGACGATTGAAAACAAGTCCGCGTTCTTTATCGAACCGGATTTCATAGTGTTTCCAAAAATACATTCCGCCAATGATAATCACCACGAAAATAAGAAACCACGGTCGTTTTTTCTTCGCCGGTTTATCGTCTGCCATGACATCGTTTTCTGTGTTGGTTGGAAGAACAGTTTATTGTTTTTGCCATCACCCAATATTTTATCACATTTCGGGAAAAAAGCAAAAAGTAATTGCAATATGAAAAAGCAATACGTTTATCGATCTTTCTGATTTTTTATCGCCGTATCCAAATATTTCCGTCGCACCCATTTATTCCTTGGTGTGGCATCTGTGATGGAAATGCGTTATCATGGATGGATACGATTTGATTTTCAAGCGATACCCCCAGATAACGAAAGGCAAGTTTGCACCTATGACACGTTTCAAATTGGTGATCTGTTTGACGGTCGGTTTTACGATGGCGGTCGGTTTTACGGGGGCGGGTTTGTTCGCCCAGGAAGCGGCACCGCTGTTCAGGATGAAAAAAATCGACGACAAACGTTATGAAAGCTGCAACATCGGCGATTTCAACAACGACGGGCACCCTGACATCATCGCCGGGGAGTACATTTATTTCGGTCCCGATTTCACGAAGAAAATCCGCATCCGCGAAATCCAGTCGGACATCAACGAACAAGGCGACGGTTACGCGTGGGATTTCATGGACGCGCCGATGGACGTCGACGGGGACGGCCTGCTCGACGTCGTGACGCTTTCCTGGCACGGGCAGAAAATCGAATGGCTGAAAAACCCGGGCCCGGACAAGATGGATTCCTTCTGGGAAATTTTCCTCGCCGAAGAAAACGGCAACTTTGAAATGGGCGACCTTTGGGACATTCGCGGCAACGGCAAGCTGGAGGGCATGATCCCCAACCCGCAGAATACGACCCTCTTCACCGTCGGTAAAAAGGCGGACGGCACGACCGGCCTGATCCGCACGCTCGTGTGCGACAAGCCGATGGCCTACGGCGTGGGCTGCGGCGACGTCAACGGCGACGGCCACCCGGACATCATTCGGCCGAACGCATGGTTCGAAGCGCCGGAGGACATTCTGGCGGGGCAGTGGGTTGAACATCCGCTTTCGCTCGGCGGCCCGGACGGCAAGACGGACCACACGCCGCAAATTCTCGTGCTCGACGTCAACAAGGACGGGCGGAACGACATCATCACCAGTTCGGCCCACCAGTACGGCATTTTCTGGTACGAGCAACTCGAAGGCAAGGACCAATGGAAGCAGCACGTGATCGACGACACCTGGACGCAGGCCCACGCCCTCGTCCTGGCCGACATCGACGGCGACGGTCAGCCGGAATTGATCGCCGGGAAGCGTTTCCGCGCCCACAACGGGCACGACCCGGAAGAAGACAAGCCGCAGCGCGTACATTATTACAAACACGCCGTTGACGCCGAAGGCAAAGTCGTTTGGACGCGCTTCACGATCACCGAAAACGAGGGTGTCGGTTCCAGCATGGCCATTTACACGGCCGATCTCGACGGAGACGGCGACCTCGACCTGGTCATGACCAGCAAAAGCGGCGGCCCGGTCGTGTTCTTCAACCAGTCGAAGGAAAACCAACGCTCACGGTGATTGCCATCCACATTAGCGTTTGAAAGACATTTCGCCGCGGCGTCGCAGACGCCCGGCCATTGCGGCGGTCGTGTGGGACCGCCGCGTTTTTTTTCCGGCGGCGGCGACATACACGATGTTATGCAAGCCGTTTGAAAATTCCGCCACAAGGTTTTGCGGAAGAATCTTTCTCTGCCGACTCGGAGATTTTCGCCTGTACAGAATTGAGGGAATCTGGTAAAGTATTGACTCGGGTTTCATTTTACGGTCATTTCGCATCGCGGATCATGCCATGGCTTCATTGTTCGACCGCCGGACGGTTCATCTCTACTGGTTCTCCGGTTCCGGGAACTCGCTCATTGCGGCCCAGGCTCTGGCCGGTCGATTTCGCGAGCTGGGGCTGGGCGTCGAGCTGCGCGCGTTGGAAGATCGCGATCCCTGTGAACTCGATCCGACGGCGGTGTTCGGGCTGGTGTTCCCGACGCATTGCTTTTCCATTCCGGAAATCGTGCGGCAATACGCCGAGCAGTTGCCGCATGTCGACCGCGTGCCGGCATTCATGGTCAATACCGCCGGCGCGACGTCGTGCGGCGGCGTGCGCGGACCGCTCAAACGCATCCTGACGGAAAAAGGCTTCGTCTGCCTCGGCGCGAAGGAGCTGATCATGCCGGACAGTTTTTTCGCCTTCGTTCACGGACGGCTTGCCCGGCGCATGATTCGCGCGGCGGTCCGGCGCGTGCGAAACTTTGCCGACCGGCTCGTGGCCGGCCGGACCCGCTGGCGGCGCATCCCCGTTCTCACCGACGCCTGGGCTGTGTTGATGCGGCGTTTGTTCGCATGTCGAAACCTGTTCGCGCCGCTGTTCCGCTATCCCCGCGTCGCGGCACGGTCGAAGCCCTGCACACGCTGCGGACTCTGCGCGAAACATTGCCCGGTCGGGGCCCTGTCGATGCGGTCGCTGGAAGAAGCCAACCCGGAACACGGCGACCGCGAAAGAAAACAGGTCCGCCGCAACACCCGCCCGATCAAATCGCCCCCGGAACCGAGCATGGGCTGCACCCTCTGCCTGCGATGCGTCGCCGTCTGCCCGACCAACGCGATGCGTCTCCGATTGATGGGACTCCCGCCCTATCGCCCCGAAGAGCAAAAGGAACTGCTCCGCCTGTTCGATGAAAATTGCCAGTGAGCGGAGCGTAAGGCATTTTCAAAATTTAACCAGCCCCAAGCGTTAGCGCGGGGAGATTGAAACCGACATTCATGAAACATATCACCCGCGCTGACGCTTGGGGTTGGTTGATATTCCCACGGTTCGGGCTCTGATGATGTGTCACACATCACCGGAATCGGGGCCCTGTTTGAGGATGTTCCGCACGCTGTCGAGGGCTTGGACCGTGTCGAGATATTCCTTCGAATGGGGGATGGCGGAAAAAGAGTCGAATTTCGCGAGCATCCCGCCCCACAACTCCGATTCGAAGCGTTCGAGAAAAATGCCCTTGCGCCAGGTGGCGTATTTTCGCTGGATGGCGATTTTCAGTTCGGCGATTTTCATGCGGACTTCCTCGCCGAGAATTTTGAGCAGGGCCTCGCTTCCGCCGGTGATGCCGCCGGTGGCAAGCAGCGGCGCAAGTCCCGCCGAACCGATGGCCGCGCCCAATCCCAAAACGCCGCAGGTGGCAAGCGCCCCGACGCTCAAGACGGCGTGGGCCCCGAGCGCCGCGGTGTCAATTTTGTGCAGCTTTTGCCATTGTGCCGGATTTTCTTCGGCCCAACGGTTGAGGATGGCGTACACTTCGCCGCGCATGTAGGCGTCGGTTTTCGGCGGAATTTGCGAATGAATCCGTTCTCCGGCCTTGAGCAGTTCCTTGCGTTTTTCGCCGAGGTAACTGTTCAGTTCGTCCTTCAAAACCCGGTTTTCCGTCGCGATGCCGAGCAGTTTCAACTGGTCGATCGTTTTTTCGACCAACTGCATGACGGCGGCGAGTTCCTCCTTCTGCTCGGCCTTCTGCCGCTTCGAGGCCCAGCGGTTGCGGAAACCGCCCCAGGCCCATTGCACGGGCGCGAGCACCGTATCGTACGCCGCGCTGACGTTTTGCAGAAGATCGGAGCGTTTCGAATTGCACCAGCGACCGATTTCTTCGGCGAGCATCGCTTTCGGAATCGTCGGCCAGTCGATGTCGAAATGCTCGCGCCCGCGAATCGTCCGGGCCGCTGCGTCAAAATCGCGGGCCGCCGTTTCGACTTGTCGGAGGTAAGTGCCGATGCCTTCGTGTTCCGCATCGACGCGACGCAGCGCCCCGATGAGCGCCTGCATTTTCAACTCGTCGAATCGAATTTCGTTGAGATATTTTCCCAGCGGCACGACGGGAAACAATTCGTCCGCAAGTTGCTCCGATTGCGTTTGTTTTGCCGATGCTTGATCGCATCGCACTCCGCGTCCGTCGAGGCCGAGATCGCGCACTTCAAGCGTCATCGCTTCGACGGCCGCGCGATCATATGGCGTTGCGAAAACGGCCAGCGGGGCGACGCCGGTTTCGGCGCGAAACTGCGAGATCCATTCGGGCCAGACGCCGCGATACTGTTCGTCGTAGGCCATGTTCCAGACGAGCAAAACCGGTTTGCCGGCTTCGACGGCCTCGCGAAAATACTGCTTGACGGCAGCATCGTTGTATTTCTGGCTCGTCAAAACGGCAATGAGCAGGTCGGCGACCTGCCGGATGTCGCGGGCCCGCTCCCAATTGACCTCGACGTCGGAATCTATGTCCGGCGTATCGACCAGCAACAGCCGGGGGGGCACGTTTTGGCCGATGTTCCAGTACAGGCGGTGTTCCGGCGCCGCTTCGAGCGGATCGCTCGCCTGACGCCAGTGCCGGTGTTCGAAGGTTTCAAAATACTGCCGCAGCAGTTCGTCGGCGTCGCTGCCGGGCGGCAAAAGGCAGACCGGATGCTTGGTCCCGGCGGCCCGTGCATCGGCGGCGCTGGCCTTTTCACCGGCGAGTTGATTGAAGACGACCGACTTGCCCGTGTTGGTTCCGCCCGTCACGGCGACCACGAGATGAGAACGCCGCGAGAGTTGCGGGACGAGTTTTTTTCGTAAAAGCGCGTACCATTCCGAATCCAGGGGAGATTCGACGCCCATCGGCACGACCGCGGGATGCAACAGATCCAGCGAACGATCAAGCCAGAGCACCGAACGCACCAGATCGTCCATCGTCGCGTTTTCCAGGCGGTCTGTCATTTCAATTCTCCATCCTACATGACGGCTCGTCGGATTATTATGGTGGCGATAAAAAATGCACCGCGCTGCCAGCGCTGCTTGCTGCGTCAATGAAAGGCAGTTACACAAAAAAAGATGTTTTTCGGCATTGGCGAAGCAAGCGATTCATCGGATGTGTTTAAATTTTACCGCCGGCACAATATGCCGCATCGCTTCATGAGTCCAGCGCAATCAGGATTTTCCTTTGTCTTCGAATTCCTTCGGCAAAACCGGCCCTTTCATGCCCTGCACGGCCCAACCGCCCATTTTCGTTTTTTTGTTGGCAACGGTGGTCGTGTCTTCGCCTTGGAATCGCTTGACGGTCAGATCGATAAAAAAGGTTTCCTTTTCCCCGCTGTCGTTATCGTATGTGACGGCATATACCAGCGTGACGTAATCTGAGTTGTGCCCCTTGTCATAAGCATGGGATTTTACTTTGTAAAACGTGGGTTTGGCCTTGTCGCCGAGCGCCATTAAGGTTCGCATCAGGATATCTTGGGCAAACATCCCCAGGTCTTCCTGGCCCATCATGTCTTTCTCCATCGCTTTCCAACGATTTTCCGACGGCGCGACGCTTCTCCCCCAATAGGCCGTCTGCATGTCCCGGATTTTAAGGAGATCGATTTCGGGATCGTCTTTCGAACGTGCGAGCACATCGAAATAGCTCCCGGCAAATTCGATCGCTTCGCGTGTGACCCGGCTTTTGTAGGCTTCCCAAAGGGAAAAATTCATCACGACAAAACAAAGCGAAAGAAAGATCGCCGTCCAGGCAAGCGGTCTGCCGAATCGCATTCCTTCGGATTTTGCAATGCCGTACAAAGCCACGAACGCAAGAATCAGGGCGAGAAGCGGCAGGAAGACAAAGCCCCAGTTGATCAGCACCAAAGGGGAAAGCAGGCCGATCAGGAAGGCCAACAGGCTCGGCACGCTGATAGTCCGGTATTCCCTGGAAGTCGGAATTTCGCTGGCCTCATTCCATTTTACATCAAACAGGGAACCGCTTTTTTGTGGTTGGGTTTCCGTCATTATCGTCACTCCGAATCATCAAACAAAAAATATCAAGCATGAATCAGGAAAACATACAACCGCGGCGTTTCTTTAATTCTTGAGAAAGTCCGCGTTCCCGGAAAACCGCGACGATCTCTTGTCCCAAAGCGTGGAAAACAGGGCACATCGACGTTTGTACTGCCGGAGCAGGAAATCGTTTTTCGGGTCGAATTCATTCGGCCCGCTGAGTGCGCTGAGCGAACCTTTCGAGGCGGTTTTCATCGCAACGGGCAATACCTTTTCCAGTGGGGATTCCGGTTTGTCGATATCGATCCAGGCCGCGATCGGTTTCGGGGCAGTCGCCCCGATTTGGGCCACGAAAAGCACGATCGGCGCGAAAATCAGCAGAACCGTCGCCAGGAGCAGCAGCGGTTTGACCGACAATTCGACCGGGTTCGGGAACGTGACGATCACCCGGGAGATGCGATTGGTGACCATGCTCAGGATGGCGAAGGTCACCATGATGAGAATGCAAAACATCAGGCAATCCCAGTAAAACAGGCCGATGGGAGCCGCACTGGCGAGCGTTTTGCCGAGTGTTTCGTAAAAATTCATCGTGATCAACCCGGCGAAAATGAGGTTGAATGCGGTGAGGATCGCGCCCCACAGGCCGTCTTTCCAGCGGAACGCCACAAAGCCGGCGATGCCGAGCAAGCCGAAAAGTCCGAACAAAACCTGGACGATGGTGATCCAGATGATGGTAATGGATGGGTCAAGTGCATGTGCCATATTGCTTATTCCTCCGCGTCATGTCATTGCGGAACGTATGATTCGTGTGTCTTGTTGAAATTCCTGCGTTCGTCTACATTTTCAAAATTCGCGTCAATTCCTCGATCGAGGTCGTCCCGTTGGCGACCAGGGCCATGCCGGACGGAATGAAGCCTTTGTGCCCCGCCTTTTGAAGTCCTTGACGCAACTGGTCGACGGATTTGCTGGCCAAAATGACCTTGCGGAAGGCGTCGTTGATTTCGAGGATTTCGAACATGGCCGTCTGGTTGTAATACCCGATGTCGTTGCATTTCGTGCAGGGAAGCTGCTTTTCGCCTTCCTTCGGGGCGGACCGGACGCGGTACAGGTTTTCGACCGTGCCCGGGCGGATGCCCAGCTTTTGCAGCATGGCCGGCGGCGGCTGGAAGGCTTCCTTGCAGTCGGGGCAAAGCCGCCGGATCAGTCGCTGGCAACTGACCGTCGCCAGTTTCGAGGCCAGCAATTGCGGCGCGATGCCCAGCGAGAGCAGTTGGAAGATCGCTTCGGCGCAGTCTTTCCCGCGGGCCGTCGTGATGATCAGCCGCTCGTTTTCCGTCTCGTTGCAGCAAAGTTCCAGCGTTTCCCGGTTGATCATGTCGCGGAGCAGCAACACCTGCGGCTCCTTGAAAAACACGTCCGGCAGTACGCTCATCGGCGTTTCCTTTTTCCCGGAATCGTAATAGGTCACCGGAAGGTTTTCCACGCCCTCGTATTTGTTACGTTCGTCCTCGACCGTGACGAAGTCGCGCACGTAACGGTCGGCGATTTTCAGGAAGACGTTCGTCGAACTCCGCAGCCCGTTGGCCGGCGGGGCGGACACAAGGAACACGCCTTCCTCAAGGGCCAGGGCATGTTGCACTTTCGCGAGTTCCGGATCGACCAGCCCGAGATCCGCGGCCGATTTGAACGGCACCTTGGTGATGTGGAATTGGACGAGGGCCTTTTCACCGGTCGGAACCCCCTGTGAGGCGAATTCCGTTTCGTAATTGTTCTTTTTTTCGACAACGGCGACGAAAGTTCCGTGCTGGCGTTTGCGGCGTTCGGCCGGATTGGCGCCCACCAGCAGTTTCGCCGATTCGAGCATCGGGTCGCCCTGTTCGCGGGTCAGGGTTTGCACCAGGTGCCAGACGCCGTCGACCTGGAATCGAACCTGGCATTCCGCTTCAGTGTAATCGAACATGACGCCCGTGGCCCGTTTGAAAATGGCGTTGGCGATGATGAGCCGGTATTGATTGAAACCTTCGTGATTCCGGGCCAGCAAAGTCCGTGCGTCCAGGTCGACTTTCGACATGTCTTTCTGCATCGCCTTCAGGGCGACCGGCGGCCCGAGTTCGTATGTCGCTTTAGGCGGTGTCGTTTTAATCCGCAACATGCGACCGACCGTAAAATAAACGTGGTCGGGCGTAAAGACCCGCTCGTGCGGCGGCAGCGGCTTGTTTCGAATGATCGCGTAGGTGATGAGCGGTGCCCAAAACGCGAGAACGCTGGCTCCGAGTCCGATCCAGAAGACCGGGATCAGCAACATGGTGCCAAACCCGCCGACAAGGACGAGCAGCCCGCAGTTGATACAGTTCCAGATGCCGCGGTTTTTGTCCCTCAAAACTTCCGCGTCACGATTCAGCCAGTCGATCATGTAAACCCAGAGCCAAAAGCCAATCAGCAGGATGACAATTTTGAGGAGGCTGAAATACCCGCCCGTTCCGTACCAGCCTTCCTTGAGGGCCTCGTCACCCGTCTCATGAAATTTTTTCGCCTGCGCAAGCTGCTGTTCGGACAGTTTGGGTTCCTTGTCATCTTTTTTCTGCGCAAAGGCGGAATTCCCGACCAACGCGCCCGAGGCAAGCGTGATCGTAACGGCGAGGCAAAACAGGACAATTACTCGTTTTAACATTTTACAGAATCCCGGGTTCTTTGACTTCGATGCCTTTCAGTGCCATCTTGAGTGCGTCGACGTTCGGTGCGACCTCGAAGGCGACGGCGCGTTCGATTTTCTTTGCCTGGATCAGTCCCTTCAGGCTCATGGTAAAGTCCTGCATCCCTTCGAGCGAGCACATGCGGATGGCGTCGCCCAGTTTTTCATCTTCCTCTTCCAGCACGAGTTTTTTCACCGTCGGGTTGAAGGTCATGATTTCGCAGGTCGGCACGCGCTGCACGCCGGGAATGATCGACGGCAGCAGTTTCTGAGCCACGATCCCGCGCATGTTGAAGCCGAGCGCGCTACGAATCGCCGCGTGCATGTTCTGCGGGAAAAGGTCGAGAATACGCCCGATGGTGCTCGGCGCGCTGGACGCGTGAATCGTCCCGAAGACCAAGTGGCCCGTTTCCGCCGCGTGAATCGCCGTTTCGAAGGTTTCACGGTCACGCATTTCACCGACGAGCATGACGTCCGGGTCTTCACGAACCGCGTGCTTCATGCCGATGGAAAAGTCG
>JAVBQX010000271.1:0-37329 GCA_031548645.1 Thermoguttaceae bacterium | reverse complement strand
AAATCAAAAAATTCCCGCCTCGGATGCCGGTTTTCCATCAAAAGAACGATGATGTTCAGAATCATACCAAAACAAATTTCACTTTGCAAGGAATTTTGCGCGGCAGCATGAAATTCGCGCCGAATTTTTTCGTCCCTCGCTTTTTTTTGAGTGCATCACCGCATGTTGCGCAAGAGCGTTCGCCAGTCGGTGGCGGCGCTGGGTGAAGACGGCGCTGCGGAGGTCGAGGTCATCGGCTGCAAACCGGCGCTCGGGGCGAGAACGCTCTCTGCCGCGCCGGGTGAAATGATCGGCGTTTCAATGTGAGGAATAACCATCGAATCGACAGCCGCGCCGGAACCTGAACTGACATTCGTGTAAGCGCCCGGTCCGCTTGCCGACGTTGACAATGGTAATATTATTGACGAAGAGGATTGCCCCGAAGTCGACGCATTATTCAAGCCCAAACGCTCCAGCGAAATCGTCGGCTCGACGGGTGAGACGCTTCGTGACGCGTTTTCCGATGAGGTCGCGTTCGATGTTTCACCGGCCTCCGGCGTCGTCGGACGATTGGACGAAAAGAACGAAGGCAGGTCGTATTTCCGCGCGGTGGACGACGTGTCGCTCGACGTTTCGTTCAAAAGACTTGGCGGTTTATCCGCCGGGTCGGTTTCGCCCGTACTTCTTTGCGTCACCGATGAAATGGTTTTCTGCAGCGTCTCGAATGCGTTTCGGAATTCGGACGCGGTTTTCGAAACGGTTTTGGCCTGCGAAAGGGTGTCTTCCGCCGTTTCCGCGCCCGATTCGATCTGGCGGCGGAAGCCTTCGAGGTTCGACTCAATCAACGCGCTGACATCTTCCGGCAGCAGGGCCTGGCCGCGTTGAATCAACCGCACCAAAATCCGGCCGCTGTACGATTGCGTAGCCATCTCGCGGGTCTGTTCCGAAAGCATGACGGCGAAAAACGTGATGATCATGCCGATGAGCACGCCTTTCAGGAACCCGAACAGCCCCCCGCACAGGCGGTCGAATTTTTTCATCCGGATCGCGCTGACGATTTTCGCAACCAATCGATGGGCGAACATCACGGCGATCGACGCCCCCACGAAAGCGATCGTGATGGCCAGCACCTTGTCCCACGGCGCTTGGGCGTTGAAGGTCGAGCGCATGATCGGTTCCAGCACGGGGCCGAAGCGGACGGCGGCCCAGAAACTGGCAATCACCGCGGCAATCGACGCAAGTTGCGAGACCATCCCCTTCATCGCGCCGCGCAGCGTCAGCCACCCGACGATGATCAGAATGATAATGTCATAAACCTGCATTGTGCCCATGCCAGTTCCCGGAAATTCGAGCGAAAATTATTTGACGCCGTATTCTAACGATATTATACGCCGGGCGGAAGAGCAATTGCCAACGCATTTTTCCACAAACGCCTGATTTTATTGTGTGATAAGGCTGTTATTTTCTACATGTTGCCCATTTTGCGAGAATGTGGATCGAAATTCGAATGGGGTATTCGCAAGAATCAACCGGGAAAGCCGTTGCGTCGGGATGAGTTTGCACCAGTTTAACCGCTCCATGGCTGTCACGGCTCAGATTGCGGCGATCGCGCCGTGACCTCCCTGTCTTTATGATTCGCCTACGCTTCGGGTTCCGGTTTCGTGAGGGGGTTGCAAAACCTGCTCGACGGTGTTGAGCAACTGGTCGAGGCGGAAGGGTTTGAAGAGCACGCCGCGGAGACCGCGCTGATTGGCCTTGACGCGGGTGTGATTGCTGTCGTAGCCGAAGCCGACCATCATGATGTAGGGCGGCGGGTCGATGCCCAACAGGTCGACCAGTCGGACCATGAAATCGTAGCCGTTCATGTCGGGCAGTTTGATCGCCCCGATGAAGAGGTCATACCTGACATTCTTGGCAAGCATGAGGGCCAGTTCGCCGTTGGGAGCCGTTTCGACGATGCAGCCGTAATTGGCCAGCAACTGGTGGGCCGAGCGCCGCACGTCGTCATCGTCGTCAACAACCAGGATGCGTTTCTGGTCGAGCAGCGGGCGGGCGTTTTCCGGCGGCGTCGGGTGGGCCTGACCGGGGGTCAGCGTGGCGCCGACGCGATGTATCACCGTTTTGATGCGTCGCGCGTTTTTGAGAATGCGTTCGAATTTTTCCTTCAACTCCGGCGTGATTTCCAGCCCGATGTAACGCTCGTAAAGGCTGACCGCGTCGGTGAGAATCTGGTCGATCGGCAGGGCCACTTCGCTGTGGATGGCTTCGATGCTGGCGGCGGCCGTACCGACTTTTTCGGCCGTGAGCAGGTCGAGCGTGTGAATCGCGACGGCGACGTCCCGAGCGAAAACCTCGATGAGAAGCTGGTCGAGTTCGGTGAAGGCACGCGGGATCGGGCTTTCGACGTTGAGCGTGCCGATGACCTGGTCGTGAAATTTGAGCGGCACGGTGATCGAACTTTTTGCGTCCTTCGAGCCGGCGATGAAAATCGGGTCGTCACGCGTGTCGTCGATCGAATAGCTTTTGCCCAGCTTGGCGACAAAGCCGGTCACGCCGTTGCCCTTGGCGCTGGCGAACAGTTTTCGCGTTTCGGCCTCGGGCGACATGCCCATCGAAAGAAGCGGCACGAGTTCCAGCGTGTCGGGATTCAACAGACGGATTTCGAGAACGTCGACCTTCAGTATTTCGTCAATAAACCGGACGATATTCGATTTGAGCAGCTCAATCCGGTCGTCGACACTCATGTCGAACAGTTCGCCGGGGGTCAGGTCGACCAAACCGCCGACGGCGTCGTGCAGGGCTTCGAGCTGGTGGTTGATTTTCGTCAGGTCGGAAATGTCTTCAAGCACGGCCAGAAAACCGTGGACGTCGTTTTTCCGATTGAACAGCGGGACGACGTGAAACTGGTAATCGCGGCCTTTCAGGTTGTCGAGCCGCGTGACCACCGGTTCCCGGGAGGTTCTCGCAACGGCGAAGGGGGAATAAATCGGGCCGCCGATTTTCGGCTTGTCGAGCACGGTGTAAAAAACTTCGCCCCGGGCCGGTTTTTTTTGGGCGATCGCATGGAACTGCCGGTTCGACCAAAAAATGCCGTAATTGTCGTTCAGCAGGGCGACCCCAACGGGAAGCGTATCAATCAGGGCGTGAACGTTGCTGTTGAGCCGTTCGCGGGCCATTTCCCGGGCCATGTCGCCATGCACATACACGCCAAGATAATCGCTACTAAAAAGTTGCGAAATCGCCCCCGCTGCGCTATCGATGAATTCAATATTCTCCGGTGCGACGGTGGGATTGACGATTTGCTCCGCATCCTTCCGTGTCTTGGAAACGATCAAAATCTTTTTTTCGTCGGACATGGCTCCCCCCGAATGATGAAACGACCGCCCCGCCACAATTGCACCATAGTCCGCAATTCTGTTTTGCGCAAGTCTTTACGTCTTGTGGAAAAACGTGCATTCTTATTGTAGCCGGTAGTTTTTGAAATACAAGCATTTCGTCGTCCAGGAGGACTGCGAAGTTGAATTGAGGTAAAATTTGTTTCTCGCAGAGGCGCAGAGAACGCAGAGGGGTTCATAATAAGCCATATTCTGCAAATTTCGTAACTATTTAAACAGTACTATTTTGCAGCTATTATTTTATTATTTGGTGCGAAATATCACTCTGCGCCCTTTGCGTCTCCGCGAGAAATATTCGGACTTTGCAGTTCTCCTGTCGTCTTGAAAGCGTCTTTGTGATGCCCTTTATTATAAAACAAAATTCATATTAATAATTTTGTAATAAATGAATGAAAATATCATATTTTTGTGATATACTAAATGCCATCAGTGACAGACATGTGTCATCTTATTGGTCGACTATAAAAATGTTACGATTGCGACAATAGAGCCTAAAGCCATAGAATAGGTAGTGAAGGCAATATGGGTAATCAAAGGCATCTTGTTATCATCGACTCACGTCCCATTGTCCGCAAGCACGGAGTTTGTCTTCGAGGAAAGATCAAACCTGTGTTCAAGCATATCTCGACTTTTGCTTCCGTTTCGGATTTCGTCGTTGAACAGTTTCACGAAATGCGAAAGATCAGTACGATTATCCTGGGCGTTGAGAACGTCACGTTTGTGGATGAAGCCCTCGACCAACTGCACAAGGTGATCGATAGCGATGTGTCGATCATCCTGTATGACGGGCATTTTCGTTTTGCGATGCTCCAGTTTGTCTTCCAGGGTCGTGTGGCCGGATACTTCACGCTCCACAACGATTTTGACGATATGTTCAAGTTGGTGACAGCCGTGCTCGAAGGAAATCGCGCCTTCTCGCCCTTGCCCGGCGAAGTCACCATCGTCACCAAACCGATGGGACATCAACAGGCCGGTTTGGGATCACCCCACTTTTTTCTGTTATCGGAACGCGAACTGGAACTGTTGCGTCTCCTTGTCGCCGGGAACGATTTGTATTATTGCGGCGAAGTGATGGGCATCACGGTCAAGTCGGCGGACAATCTCAAGACAAGGCTGATGAAAAAACTCAACGTGCACAGCGTCGCCCAACTGATCGTTCTCGGCGTCAAATACGGCCTCGGACCGCACTGAGGATCAGCGGAAAACGGTCATTTCCCCGAGCGAATCGCCTGGCAGGCTTCCACGGCCAAACGGTCGCAACGCTCGTTTTCCGGGTGTCCGCTGTGGCCGCGGACGTGGGTGAAATGCACCTCGTGCCGCGAGACCAGTTCGTCGAGCTCCTGCCAGAGTTCGACGTTTTTGACCTCTTTGAGTTTGCCGCCTTCCCGGCGTTTCCAGCCGTTGGCCTTCCAGCCTTTCATCCAGGAGGAAAGCCCCTGCAGAACATAAGTGCTGTCGCTGACCAGTTCGACGACGGTCGGACGTTTGAGGGCCCGCAATCCGACAATGACGGCCATCAGTTCCATCCGATTGTTGGTCGAATCGGTTTCCCCGCCGTTGCGTTCGATTTCCTTGCCGCTTTGCGGGTGGCGGAGAATGAAGCCCCAACCGCCGGGCCCGGGATTGCCGCTGCACGCCCCGTCGGTAAATAGAATGACTTCCGGCGTAAAATCGCTGTTTTTTTTCGGCATGAGTTGGCGAATTATGACAATAAAATAGGCGGCAAACGAACTATGGCACGGAAAACAAAAATATACCACTCTTCCGCACACATGGCAAGGAATCGCGCAGACGGCTTTTCACGAGAAATCAGCAAGGCGGCGAACGAAGGTTTTGATCGGCACGTGGTTCAGTAAACCGATGCCAGCGCCAAATCCTGCTTGAAACTGGAAAGACGCACAATAAACGCCCTGTTTTTTGTGCCGTAACTCTGGTTTTTTTGGCGGGAATATATTACAATGGAAGATAACGCGTTTTTTCCGGGGATTATGCGTAATTTCTTTTTTGTCAACCATTTATTCCGCCAGGTCGTTTCCATGTCATTTTCGCCAACATCGAAAAAACGTATTTCGCTTGCCGTACTCATTTCAGGAACCGGGCGCACCCTGAAGAATCTGCTGGAACGAATCGAAGCCGGAACGCTCGGGGCCGATATCCGGCTGGTCATCGCCAGTACGCCGCAGGCAAAAGGGCTGCAATATGCGGAACAGGCCGGTATTCCGATCCAAATTGTCGAGCGGAAAGATCATGATTCACGCGAAACCTTCAGCCAGGCGATTTTCCGCCATTGCGACGAGGCCGATGTCGATTATGTCGTTTTGGCCGGCTACATCAAGCTGTTGGCCATCCCGCAGAGTTATAAAAACCGTGTCCTGAACATTCACCCTTCGCTGATTCCGGCCTTTGCCGGAAAGGGTTATTTCGGCGATTACGTGCATCAGGCCGTGTTGCAATACGGGGCCAAAGTGACCGGCTGTACGGTGCATTTCGTCGATAACGAATACGATCACGGGCCGGTCGTGCTGCAGAAATCGATTGACGTACACGAAACCGACACGGTCAGTTCGCTCAACGACCGCGTTTTCGAAATCGAACGGGTCGCCTATCCCGAAGCGATCCAGCTTCTCGCCGAAGGTAAAATCCGCGTTGACGGCCGTATCGTCCGCGTTGACCGATAACGCAAACATGAATAATTACCGGTTTTATGTTAATTGTTCGCTTCATCCGCCGGTTTTCATCGGTCGTGTCGAAAAAAAACGCATTTTTTCATTGAACATTTCCCGCCGGGTGGTCACAATATTACTTTACGGTAAATACCAGTTTTCTGACCCAGCAGGTTGAATGATCACTATGATGCGTTTGATTCTGTCACGTTTCGTTTTCACGATGCTCATGGTCGGCTTGATCGTTTCTTTGACGGCACCGGCGGCTCGGGCGATTGACTACGTGACGATTCGCGAAAAGGGAAAACCCGTCACGCGGGAAGGCCGCATCATCGCCAAAGACACCGGCGGCACCATCGTGCTCGAAGAACGCGACGGTTACTGGCGCATGATCCAGGAACGCGAAGTTCTCAAACAATGGTCCGACGACGTCGAGTTCGTGCCGTACACTCGCGACGAAATGAAAAAACGCCTCAAGGCCGAATTTCCGAAAGAGTTCCGCATCATCGAAACGCAGCGATACATGATCGTTTCCGACACGACGATCTCCTATGCGAACTGGTGCGGCCAATTATTGGAACAGCTCGACACGGCTTTTCTCGATCACTGGCGGGACAAGGGCTTCGAACTGTCCGAGCCGGAATTTCCGCTCGTCGCGGTCATTTTCGCGGATTACGGCAATTTCGTCCGTTGTTCCGCCGCCGAGGTCGGGCCCGCGGTCACGCAGATCAATGCCTACTACAACCAACAGAGCAACCGCGTCGTGTTTTACGACCTGACCGGTCGGGAAGTGTACGGCGCCATTCGCGGTTCGAACGCCAAACGCATTCGGGAAATCATGTCCCGGCCCGAATCAACCAAGGCGGTTTCCACATTCGTGCATGAGGCCACGCACCAGATTTCCTACAATTGCGGACTGATCCAGCGATACGCCGCCTGTCCGCTCTGGGTCAGCGAGGGAATCGCCACGCTCTACGAAACGCCCGATCTCAACGGCAAAAAAGCCTGGTCGTCGGACATCAAGGTCAATCCCGACCGCCTGAACCGCTTTTATCGCTTCATCACCGAAAGCGAACCGCGCGAGCCGATGAAACAACTGGTCGAAAGCGATGAAACCTATCGCCTTACCAACGGCGACAACGTGCTTGACGCCTACGCAACCGGTTGGACCATGATGCACTTTCTCAATGCGAAAGCAGGCGACAGGCTGGTCGAATACCTGAAAATCATTTCGCAAAAAAAGCCCTTCGTCACGAACGACGCCGAAACGCGACTTCACGATTTTGAAAGCGTTTTCCGCGCCGACTGGGACCGCTTGCACCGCGCGCTCTACAATTACGCCAGCGAACTGGGACGATGACGATTTGAAATTGTCCGGTCAATGTCAATTTTGGAATCAGAGCCCGAAGCGTAAGCGAGGGACAAAATCAGAGCCGCGACAATCATAGAGCGGTAGAACTGGGGGGAATATGGCGAAACCGATTTCCGTTCACGGCGGTAAATTTAAACTATTTTCTCAAAAAAACTGTCAGGGATACGACGATTTTTTAGTATTGGCTTCGTTTTTCATGTGAAGCTTCCATCAAAACAGTAAATCTCGGGCAGGATTTGTCCCTTCCTTACGCTGCGGGCCCTGGTTTGGCATATGACTTATCAGTAAAGGCGGGGCCTAAGCGAGAGGTGGTTTTCACCGTCCGCCGTTGACGTGGATCGTCTGGCCGTTGACGTAGGTCGCTGCGTCGGAAACGAGAAAGCGGACGACTTCGGCGATTTCATCGGCGGTTCCCCAGCGTCGGGCGAGCGATTCGGCGGCGACGCGTTCGTCGGTCGACGGTGACGCGGTTTCGCCCCAGGTCGTTTTGATCCAGCCCGGCGCGACGCAATTGACGCGAACCTCAGGCGCAAGGCTTTTCGCAAGCGACTTGGCAAACCCCTGCACAGCCCCTTTCGCCGCCGCGTAAAGTTGGGCCGTTTCCCCCGTCCGTCCGAACTCGACGCCGTCCCAGCCGAACAGGACGATGGCCCCGCCGTTCGACCGCCGCGATTGTTTCATGCGTTCGCCGAAACAACGCGCGAGCCGCATCGCGCTGACGACGTCAACCTGCCATATTCGCCGGAAACGGTCTTCGAAGGAAAGCGTTTTCATCGCCGCGGTCATCAAATCGGCGCCGGCGGCCGGGATGAAAATATCCGGCGCGAAACAGATGTGCGACACCGTATCAATCAGCCGGTCCTGTTCCGCTTCAAGCGACAAATCGGCGTACACCGTTACGTGGCTCGCCGCGGGATTCAGGGATTGCGTTTCCAGGAGCAACGCTTCAAGTGTGTCGCGCCCGTGATGAGCGTGCAGGATGAGATCGGCCCCCGATCGGGCCAACAGACGTGCCGTCGCGCGACCGATTCCGCCGGACGCCCCGGTGATCAGGGCCGTTTTTCCGTGTAATGAAACTCCGGCCAAAACGTCACCGCTTTCAAAAACCCGACAGTCGGAGCAGCATCGTACCGAGCGACAACCCCGGCACACGGACACGACCGGCTTTCGGTTTCGTTTCGGAATCCGTATTTTCCCCGGTTGACGTCCCGGCAGGCGCCGCCGGCTTGTCTTCCGCTATTCCGGAAACGTCGATTTTTTCATTCAAGGAGGGGGCAATTGCGTCATCGGCGGAATCCGCGGCATTGCCGGCAGGTTCGTTCGAAGGGGGTGACGCAGCGTTCGCGGCGGCGGTTTTTTTCTTCGGCGAGTCTTTGTTCCACTCCAGTTTTCCGACGCCGTTTTGGGGTTCCTGATTTTGTACATCCTGATTTTGAGTTTCCGAAACCATCAGGGAAACCACGGCTTCAAGGACATCAGGTTCCGTTGCCACCGCGGTTTGAAAACCGCCGTCCAAGGTGGGGGAAAGATCGCTTTTGTCGGATGATTCCGTCACATCGTATGCCGTAATCCAGTGCGGCAACGCGGCGATGCTATTGGCACGTGTCGTCGTCGGCGGTTGCACGCGGGTTCCTTGGCCGACGGGACGTTGCGTGACGTAGGAAATCGGGTTTTGATACTGCTTGGCGGCCTGGGCCAAAGGGGCGTCGCTCAGAAAATCCGGAGCCGGACGAACCGTCACGCGACCGTTCACCTCGTTGCGGATGTCTTCCGAAACACGTTCCGCACCGTAATCGGGCGCACGAGTCGCCCGCGGGTCCGCTCCCGGCAGGTGCGATGTTTCGTCGCGCGAATTGTCCTTGTCCTGCCAACGCCGGAACAACTGGGCCGACGCCTGTTCCGGCACGAAAAAGGCAAAGGTCAAAGCGACCACCAAAACAATCATCACCATATTTTTCATTTTTCGCACCCTCATTCCGATTCCCTGATCTTTCGCATCATCATCCCGACATTCGTGCAGAAATATTGTGTGGCTGTATCACAATATATTTGATATATTGTCACGGACATTAAAATTTCAGGCCGAATTTACCGCCGTCACTCTCGCGGCTTACTCCGCCTTTGAGCGGCCCCTTGCGCGGGGTTTTCACCTTGACCGGGTCCAGCGGGGCTTCCTTCCGCTCGACAACCGCGGCACCTGCCTCGGTTTCGGGCGACGATTCCGGCTCCGGCGGCGTCATCAGCTGTTTCATTGAAAGACTGATTTTCCTGCCCGTCGGGTCAACCGCCAAAACCATGACATCGACCCAGTCCCCCTCCTGCACGACTTCCGAAACGCTCCCGACACGTTTCAGCGAAAGTTCGCTGATGTGTACCAAACCTTCAACGCCCGGGAGCAACTCGACGAAAGCGCCGAAGTCCATGATTTTCGACACTTTGCCGCGAACGGCCGATTTCGGGGCGAATTTTTCCTCCGCCGAGAGCCATGGGTCGGTCGATTCATCACGATAACTGAGCGAAATTCGATTTTTCACTTCGTCAATGTTCGTAATTCTCACCCGAATTCGTTGGCCTTCCGAAATCACGTCACCGGGATGTTTTACCCTGCCCCATGCAAGGGCGCTAATCGGAAGAAAGCCGTCCACTCCCCCTAAATCGACAAAAGCTCCAGATTCAATTAACTTTCTTACCAAGCCCTCTCTAATCTGCCCAATTTCCAATTCATTGAATATTTTTTGGCGGTTTTCCTCACGTTCCCGCTCTAAAAATGCGCGGGCACTCAGCACCAGATTGCGCCGCATCGGGTTGCATTCGGTGACAATGCACATTAATTTCTGTCCAAGAAACTCGGCGGGATTTTCGACGCGGAAAACTGAAATCTGGCTCATGGGGATAAAGGCACGCAGGCGATTGACCTCGCATTCGAGTCCGCCGGCGTTGTGTCCGGACACTTTCGCCTCAACAACCATGCCTTCTTCAACTTGCGACCAGTCGGCGACATCGGCCGCCGCCGTCGGGAGGGATAGTTCGTACAGACCTTCCTCGGCTAGGAATCGTACGACTTTCACTTCAATCGTTTCACCAACTTCCGGTTCCGTTTTGAACTGCTTGAGCGGCACGGCTCCCTGTTCGCGCCCGCCGAGTTCGATAAAAGCGCTGTCACGGCCGATTGATACGACTTTGCCTTTTTGTTTTGTGTCCGTTTCGATCTGCGGCTGAGCGGCCACCTGATCGGCGCTGGTCAGCATCGAATCCAGTTCATCCGAACCGAATATTTCCGCAAATTCCTCTTCCAAATCATCGGAAAGATCGCCGCGAACGGCCGGTACGGGAATATTGATTCGTGACCGCAACGGAACCGATTGCGTCGCATTGGTTTCCGACGAATTATCAGCGTTTTCACCATCTCCGTCCTGTTCGTCACGGCGTTTTCGCTCCCCGCGGTGCGGACCGCGTTCGCCACCTCGCGCGGCACCGGGTTTTCCGTCCCGCCCACCCTCGCGGCGGTCTCCCCGTTGCGGGTCCCTACGTGTATCCGTTCGCGCATCTTGCGGCTTTGCATCCGGTTGCACATCTTTTGGAACACTCGATTTTTCGTTTTCTGATTCAAAGACCACTTGGCCCGTTTTTATGGCCGGTTTTTCCTCTTTTGAGGCCGTGTCAGCCGCTGGTTCTTCCGACACGATGGCCGCGCCGGTTTCATCGACAACGGGCACAGCCGGTTTCGGACGATAAGCGTCCGGATTTCTTTGTGAGCCGATCAAAATTCGCTGCTTCGGCGAATTCGGTTCCTGATCACCATGATTTTCGGCGGTTTCGGGCGGGGTGGAGGCGGCAGGGGACGGATCGACGGTTTCCTCGGAGAAAAACATGACTGGTGTGCTGTTAAAAAATGTTGGAAAGGGAGCTTTATGGAAAGTCCGCCGACAACATGACGCCGGCGCCATTTCGGACACCTCACCATTGTACTCTTGGCATATTGAAAAAGGAACACCCCCATTTTGATTTGGTCGAAAAAAACCGACTTTACGGGTGATGTCAGTCATTATGACCGGCAAGCAAGTCGCGCAAGCACCTTGTTTTTTTTCGCGACCGAAATTATACTCATTTTCTTGAAACATTCATGTTACACTGTTCCCAATCGAAAAAACGATGATTGACGCGATAAAAAATGCGTTCCCGAAATGGGATTACCCGAAATACACGCCCGGCGAGACGGTCGCGTTGTTCATTCCGTGTTATGTCGACCAGTTTTACCCGGCGATCGGTCGCGCGACGGTGCAGTTGCTCGAAGAGCGGAACATTCCGCTGGTCTACCCTGACGACCAAACCTGCTGCGGTCAGGCGGCGTTCAATTCCGGCTATTGGGACGACGCAAAAAAAGTGATCGCACAGTTCGAAAAGGCGTTTCGCGGGCAGAAATGGATCGTGACGCCCTCGGGAAGCTGCGCGGCGATGTGCCGCGTTTTCTTTGAGGAGGCCATGCCCGGCTCCGAAGCGGCGGCGCTCGGCAAGCGGGTGTTCGACCTCAGCGAGTTTCTCGTCAATATTCTCGGTATCACGTCGACCGGAGCGGTGTTTCCGCACAAGGTCACGATGCACATCGGTTGCCACAGCCGTCGCGAACTCGGGTTGGTCGACGCGCCGATGGCCCTGCTCAACGGCATCCGCGACCTCGAATACGTCGAACTGCCGAACATGGAGGAATGCTGCGGTTTCGGCGGCACGTTCAGCGTCAAGATGGCGGGCACGTCGCTGGCCATGGGCCGCAAGAAGATCGACAGCATCCTGCAAACCGGCGCCGAAATCGTCGCGACGACCGACATCAGTTGCGCCATGCACTTCGAGGGCATGATGCGACACGACCCGACCGTGCGGAAGGTCCCCGTCATGCACATCGCCGAACTGCTCGTGCAGCGGTGACGGTAAAATGTGTTTTAGTACATAAGCCTTTGAAGGTAGGGCGGTCTCGCCGAGACCGCCGAAATAGGGCGTACCGAACGTTACATTTCACAACAAACCCAACGATTCGATATCGTGGTGGCGATAAAAAATGAACCCCGCTTCCAACGCTGCTTGCTACGCCAATGTAGGGAGATTACGCAAAAAACGTTGTCTTTCACCATTGGCGAAGCAAGCGATTCATCGGATGTGTTTAAATTTTACCGCCAGCACAATAAAATCGATTTGACCCGAAATTCCTGCGGCGGCCACGGCGTGACCGCCCTACCTTGCCCCCGTAGACAAATTCCAATCACGACATCCGGGAGATGACCAATGTCCTTTTTTCTTGAAAACTTTTGGGCCTGGATCATTTTGGCGGCGTTCGTGTTTTTCATCGGCTATGCGATTTTCGTCAATGACAAAAAGAACCTGACGCTGTTCGTGACGATCATCGCCACGGCCGTCATCCTTGTCGGCGGCATAGCGCTCGAACGCTACATCGAAACCGACCGCGAAGCCATCAAGCGAACGCTGAAGGAAATTTCCGCCGCCATCAAGGCCGACGACCTGACAAAGGTCAAATCCTACACCGCCCCGGACGCGGAAAAACTGCGCGGCGTGGCGACGGCCGGCATGGCCCAGGCGAAACTCTCGGTCGTGCATTTCGGCAACGTCGAAATCAAGATCAACGACTCGACCGTGCCGACCACGGCCGAACTGCGTTTCATCGTGTCGTTTCGCGGCCAGGCCAAGGGCAATACCTTTTTCGGCGACAGCGAGTTGTTCGACCGATACCGGTTCACCGCCATCTTCGAAAAGCACGGCGACCGCTGGCTCGCCACCGACGACGTCCTTTTTGACGACCGTTTTCCGTTGAAATATTCGAACACCGCGCCCGTGTTTTGAAAAAATCCCGTTTGATGCCCAAACCGCCGACAATGGGCGAGGTGGGGGGACGCAGTGTATTTTTGACTCGTTATTCATTATTTCCGCAAAAAATTTCAGTTTTCCACAACAATAAACGGAACAATCTTTATTTTTAAACCGCCATTGTGTATATTGGCAGGAACCGTTCGGTCGCTCGGTCGACTTTTCCCGCCAATACAACATACCGATAATGGAGGTTTTCATGAATCGCAATATCATTTCCGGCACATCGCGCCGCAATTTTCTCAAAACGTCCGGGGTCATCGCCGCCGGAACACTTCTCGCTACGCAGGTCGCGCCGCGAGTCCACGCCGCGGAGTCGAACACGATCAAAGTCGTCCTCGTCGGTTGCGGTAATCGCGGTGCCGGGGCCATTCGCCAGGCATTGAACGCCGATCCCAACGTCGTCCTGTGGGCCGTGGCCGACACTTTCGAAGACAAGGCCAAGGGAATCACCGGCGCCCTCAAGGCCGACCTGGAAAATCAGGATCAGGCGAAAAAATTCGGCGTTACGGACGACCGTCGTTTCACCGGTTTCGACGCCTACAAGAAGGCGATGGACACGCTTGACAAGGGCGACGTCGTCGTTTTGGCCACGCCGCCGGCATTCCGCCCGTTGCACTTTGCCTATGCCGTCGAAAAAGGGCTCAACGTTTTCGCCGAAAAACCGGTCGCCGTGGACATCCCCGGCCTGAACTGGCTCCGCGAAAGCAACAAGAAGGCCATGGAAAAAGGGCTTAAAGTCGCGGTCGGCCTGAACAACCGCCACTATCTCCGCACACAGGAAACCGTCAAGGCGATTCAGGACGGGCAGATCGGCGATGTCGTTTCGACCTTCGTTTACCGCATGCACCCGCCGCACCGGGTCAGCCCGATCGGCAACCGGACGCCGCTCGAACAGCAGTTGCGGAACATCTTCTGTTTCAACTGGACCACCGGCGGTTTCATCGTCGATGCGCTCATCCACAACCTCGACATCTGCTGCTGGGCCATGGGCCAGGGCGACGACGCCAATATGCCGATCGCCTCGCAGGGTTACGGCGGACGCGTCGTTCGTGAAGACAAAGACGACCTGATCGACCAGGCAATGTGCGAATTCATTTTCAAAGACGGTCGCAAACTGACCATGCACACCAAGTGCATCCCGAACACGTGGCAGAGTTTCTGCGGCATCGTCCACGGCACGAAGGGCAGCGCCGTCGTCGGCGAAGGCGTCGGCGACCCCAAGATGTTCAGCGATTACAACGCCGACAAGGATCGGCGCCGGGGAGCGATCTGGACGCCCAAATCCGAGTCGAACGACTCCTACCAGACCGAACACGACCGCTTCTTCAAGGCGATCCGCGACGACCAGCCGTGGAACGAAATGGAACGCGGCGTCGGCGCGACTTTCGTCCCGATTCTCGGACGTATGGCCGTCGACACGGGACAATACGTCACCGCCGAGCAGGCTTGGAGTTCCGAATTCAAGTACGTGGACGACATCGCCAACATGACGTTCGACACGCCGGCCCCGACCCTGCCCGATGAAAACGGCAATTATCCGCTGCCTTATCCCGGCAAAACCATTTACTGGTAATGATACGGTGCGGTCGCGTTGTGACCACCTGAATGTTCCATTGGAAAGCGAGTCGCCTATCAAACCCCATAACGCTTTTCAACACAATTCCAGTGACGGGAGTTCCGCCGCGTTCACGCTGGTGGAACTTCTCGTCGTGATTGCCATTATCGGCATTCTCATCGCGCTGTTGTTGCCCGCGGTTCAGGCCGCGCGCGAGGCGGGGCGGCGCTTGCAGTGTGCCAACAAGTTGAAGCAGTTGACGCTCGGCGTCCATAATTATCTGGACGGAATGAAAGCCTTTCCCGCCGGCCTGGCGGGGCCCTACGGCAACCTGAACAAAGTCAACCCCGGCCGTTGGAGCGGGTTGATCGCGCTGCTTCCCTATGTGGAGCAAAGCGCTCTGTATGACCGTTTCATGTCGGAAAACGTGTATTACATGAACTGGAACGCCCACTCGATCACGGCGGCGGAGGGCGGAAAGAACAATCCCCGAGCCACGCAGTGGGACGCCCTGGTTTGTCCCAGCAACAGTCCCGGCGGCAAACCCGACGACCATCCGGGCTTCACCTGTTACCGCTTCAATTACGGTGACAATCCCGGGAGGTACGATTCAAATACCGACGTCCGCGGACCGTTCGGGTATCTCACATGGTATTCGCCCGGCGCCGTGTCGGACGGCATGAGCAACACCCTTTCTTTCAGTGAAAAGGCCGTTGACGATTTCGGGGCCGATTCCACGAACGTCAAAACGCAGGCCGCCACATATGTTGACGCCGCGACCGGCGGATTCAGCGGCGGCTACTTGAGCGACCGAACCCGTTGCGTCGCGTCCGCATCCGGCAAGCAGTACAAATTCGGCAGTTCCGGAATTTCCAACGGTTTCGGCTATAAATTCGGCTGGCAATGGTGCGGCGGCCACTGGTATCACATCGGCTTCACCACGACGTTGCCCCCGAATTCGCCTTCCTGCTACAACAGGGCGCCGAATTACAACGCCATGTTCGCCGCCACCGGCTTGCATACCGGCGGGGTCAACGTCACGTTGCTCGACGGCTCGGGGACCTTCGTTTCCGAAACCGTCGACTGCGGTTCCGGTGAAGACTCCAAGGCATTTCCCGATCCTTCGGCGGCAAGCGGAAAATCCCCCTTCGGCGTCTGGGGCGTCTACGGCTCTCGAAACGGCGGCGAATCCGGTTCGCAATTGTAAAAGACAAGCCTTTCGCCAGAAAGCGAGGGGCAGAAATGGCAGCCGGGAACGCAGAGAGCGCAGCGAACGGAGTGACCGGTGTGGGGCGTGTCCGTCTGGGCAAGCGTGTTTCGCGTTTTTGTCTTTCCCATCAAAGTCTTTCAGCTATCGACGCATTTTCCGTTTTGCGACTCTCACCCCGGTCACTCCGCTGCGCTGCGTTTCCGGCTGTCATTGCCGCGATCACGGCTATCTCCCCGAAATCACCATCGGCGGTTCCTTGACCTGTTCGAGCATCACGAGGACGTGATCGAAAAATTTGACGCGGCCGGGCTCGTCGAGCAACACGACCGACTGCCCCTCGCGAAGGTCGCTCCCGACGAACAGCTCGTGTGCCCCGCGCAGCCGGGCGAGCCAATGTTCGACCGTCCCGTAGGAAATCAGCAGGTACGCATGGCACGGTCGATACGTCGGGTGCGGCTCGATCTGTGCGTGCCGTTGCCGAATTTGATCCGCGTCCCAAGGGAAATCAAGGTGGATCACGAGTTGCACGTTCCTGAACACGAGCCGGCTCGCGATGCCGTCGGACGCGAACAGCACACGGCAGTTCGGCTCGCGTAAAAATTTCGCAGCCGCGTCTTTTTGCTCTCGCGGCGGAGTGTAGCGGTCGATCAGGCCGCATGACACGGGCGAATTGGCCAGCTTTTCTCTCGCCGAATGGAGCAGACGTGCGTCCTGCGCGAACACGACCGCCTTGACCTGCGGCGATTCGAGATGCTCTTGCAACAGCTCGAACATCGTGTCGATTTTGCAGCCCGACGAACATGCGGGATCGACCAGCGAAAGGTCGTTGGCCGTATTGAGCATTTCGGCGATGATGGCCTGCATTTCGTGCAACGTTCCCGCCGGGACGACCACCGGCTTCGGAATTCGTATTTCGTGTGTTGTGTCGCCCACGCCGGATACCGGTTTCGCGGGTTTTTCGACGTTGGGCGATGCTTGACTCGGTGACGGCGTGTTTTGCGAATCATCGTCCGCTTTCGCGGGCTGTTCCGGCGTCGACACCGCGGCGTTCTTTTCCAGCGCTCGTTTTTTGTATTCGGCCACCGCGTCGCGCCAGGGTGTCGCCAGTTGAAACAGCCGGTTCTGCAAACCCGCGTGACGCGTCGCCTGCGGCTCGGTCAGCGGCAAAAAGCGGTCATGCTCAATCAACGCCGGCAACGAACGCCGATATTCCGCCGATTCAAAACGCCGAAAATGCTGCGGCAAAGTTCGTGCGACGTGCCCCATGTCAACGTAATTGACGGTGTTGGTCCGCAAATCGAACTGCTGGTGTCGTGCCAGAAAGTCGTCGAGCAAACCCGTCCGGCGGCGGTCGAGCATGTCGACGAAGGAAACGAACGGCCCCGGCACGCGGACGGGATCGGCGCCCGACAGCACGAAAAGGTATTCCGATTCGAGCCGCCGTACAATTCGCGCGGTTTCAGGCCCGTGCCGCTTGAGCGTGTGCGTCTCGTCGAGTATCAAAAGCCCGGGCCTCATGCGGCCTGTGATCGCGGCGAGGTCGTCTTTCAAATCGTCATAGCGTGCGACGGTGTACTGCGTTTCGGCGGCATAAAGTTCCGAGCGTTTCGCCGGCGAGCCGAACACGACCTGCGATTTGCGAGGCGTCGACTGTTGCAATTCGGCAAGCCATGTGTGCAGCGTCGGTGTGTTGGTCAGCACGAGCACTCGCCGGACGTGCGCCGTCCGAATCAGTATCTCGGCCGCGGCAAGGGCGGTGCGCCGCCGTCCCAGCCCCGGCGAATCGAACAGCAGGAATCGGCCCGCGACGGCCGCGTTGATCGCCGCTTCGCGCTGATAAACGGCCAGCGGGGCGGTCAGCAGCGAGTCGAACGCCTTCGAATGCACACCGCGTCGGAACACGGTCATGATCTTCCGGTGGCGTTCCCGCTGCTGCGAGAGAAACGCGATCTGCCCGAACACGTCGCCGTCAATTAGCAATTCATGACGGCAATCGGCGGCCCGTTCGATCAGCGTTTTCAAATACGGGAAATGATCGAAAGCCAGCAGCCCGTTCGAATCGAAGCAATACCGCGCGGCCTTGAGGACGACACGCGGGACGTCGACGGCGGGGCGAAACACGATTTCGCGTTTGAGGCCGTGTCGCAGGAAAATTTCGGAATACGGACGCTCCGGCGGATCGCCATGCAGGTCGTTCGAAGTTTCCGCAAGTTGCGCGAGCGCGAATTGCACATGCGGACAGGTGCCGTAAACGCCGAATTGAAAAGCATCACAGGTGCAATGATTGTCGCCTCGCTGTGGGCCGCGAATCACGACGCGGCGCTTCGGCGCATCGCGGCCATCGGTCGAAACCGGGATGACGTCGAATTGCGGAAACGCCGAATCGGGTGCGATTCGCGCCAACCTGTGCGTTACGGGGGAATATTTCGGGAACAGGCATTCGACGTAACGCTCCCATTGTTCGTGCGAAACCCGCCCCGGTCGACGGCGGATGTTCGGCACTTTGACGTCATCATGTCGCTCGGACTGCTGTTGCATTGATAATTGAACTGAAGAGGGAAACCGCAGGGCCAGCCATCAATTATATCTTTTTCATTTTGGCGAACAATATCGCCGCGGCGATAAAATGAACTTCGAATCCGCGCAATGACATGCGGCGCGCACAAAAAAACGACGGTCTCCCGTGGGGAACCGTCGTTCGCGGTATGATTTCGGACCGGCGAAACGAGGCCACCTGTCCCGTTTGGTTTTCATTAGCCGATGAGCGACGCGGCGTATTGCGGCAACTGGTTCGCGATGGCGAGCACGCGGGAACCGGACTGGACCAGAATCTGGTATTTGGTCAGTTCCGCACTTGCGGCCGCGAAGTCGGTGTCGATGATGTCGGCCCGGGCCGAGGTCAGGGCTTCGATCGAGTTTTCCAGCGTCACGACGTTCGATTCGAGCGTCGCTTTCTGGATGGCGCCGAGTCGGCCCCGCGTATTCGCCACGGAGGTGATCGCGTCCTTGACGATTCGGTCGGCGAGCTTGACGCTCTGTTCGGAGGACAGGTCGGCCTTGCCGCCGCTGCGCAGGTCGCTCAGGAAGCCGGAGCTGCCGCCCAGGTCGGTGGTCATGACGCTCGGGATGCCGAGGTGAACCTGCTGCGCCGAAACGACGTCCGGTCCGAGTTGGAACAGGGCCCCGCCGGAAACGATGTCGAATCCGTAGGAATCGCCGCCTTCCGCGTCCGCGTTGATCGTCGCGGTGAACGACAGGTTCGTCGTGTTGAGCGATACGTTGTTCCCGTCGGCCTGGAGTTTCTGGCCGTTGGCCGTCGCTTCGATGTCGGTGCCGTAGGAACGCGACTGCTTCTGGCCGGTGTAGGAATCGACCGTGTCGAACGAGCCGTTGAGCACGTCGACCTGCACGAACTGCTTTGAGCCGTTTTCCACCGATTCGAGGTACAGTTCGTTCGATGCGTCGTCCCTGTTCCACAGCATCGTGGCTCCGCCCTTCGGCTTGGTTTCATACGAACCGTTGGTCAGGCTGATGCTGTCGTCGTTCACGGTGGCGGTTCCCGTGCCGTCGGATCGCAGTTTCACGGTGAACAGGCCGGTCTTTTCGATCAATTCCTTGACCGTCGAGGCCGTGGTCACGCCGTCCTGGATTTTCACGGTCAATGTTCGCGAGGTTTCATCGTACTTCGCGCCGATATCGCTTTGCGTATCGACGTTCTGGTACACCATCTTGATGCCTTCGTAGTCGGTTCCGGCCTTCTTGCTGAAGAGCGTGAAACCGGCGTCTTTGCCGTTGACGGCGACGATTTCGGACAGGGCCGTCGTGTCTTTCGTTTCCGAACAGGACGAGCCGAACCGGATGTCGTTGTCGATGAGGTTGTCGCAATCATCCTTCGAACGCGTGGGCTGCAGGATTCCATTTCCTCCGCTGGTATCGCATATCGTGCCGGGATTTCCGCCGGCATTGATCAGGCTGACGCTGATGCCCTTGGTCTGCTCGGCCGTGAGCGTGTCGAAATAGGCGACCAGATCGGCGGCCGTCGTGGTCGAGTTGCCCGCGGCGTCGGTGGCCAAATGAACGACCATGTGTCCCGGAACGACGCCGCCGGTGGTGATCATGCGGTAGTTGCTCGTGTCACCGGAGCAGTTCTGCGGGTCATACGAGTCCCCGACGGTATCGTAACGGGCGTGAATGTTGCCCGTTCCGTCGCTGCCAGCGTAATTGTTCATGCGGAAAATGTTCTTCAGCTCACTGTTGTTGACCAGGTCGACCACGCTCTTGGCGGTCATGTTTCCGGCAGTCGCGGCCGTACCATCGTCAAACAACTGGATTTCGAGCACGCCGCCGGTGTGGCCGCCGGTCGAACCCGTGTTGCCGATCGTGACGATCTGCCCGGCGTTCTTGATGATGCTGGAGAATTTCGTGCTGCCGTCGTTGGTCGTCCCGCCGGCGTCGCTGTAATCCAGTTCGAATTTGAACTGGGATTTCAGGTCCGACTGGTTGAACGCGTCCATCATCTGGGCCAGCGTGACGTCCGTGCTGTTGACCGTGATCATGAATTCGCCGGTCGCTTCGTCCAGCGCGAACGTGGCCGGAGCCTGCTGCGTACCGTCCACCTTGGCCTTGATGGCCAGGTTGTTGTAGCGATCGCCGCCTTCGAGGGCCTCGAAGATGAACTTCGCGTTGATCTCCGTGTTGTCACTCGAAATGCTGCCATAGGCCATGGCGTTGGACGGCCCACTGGTGTAGGTCACCGAACTGGCGCCGGGCGCTTCGACGACCCGCTTGTAACGCACGACCATGTCGTTGTACTTGTCGTCGTCCTTGAGGACTTCGAGCGAGAGCGAGGCGTTCGCGTTGTAGGCGGCCAAATTGGCCTTGGCGTCGCCGATCGTGTCGGGCGTCCAGCTCACGCTGAGGGCCTGATTCTTGACAGCTTTTCCGTTGGCGTCGGTGGTCGAAAATTCGATGTTCTGCGAGTTCGCCGGGCCGAGGAACTGGAGTCCCGTTTCGTCGTAGGGGCAGCCGTAAAGGGCCACTTCGTCGAACAACGTCAGTTTTCCGGCCCCAGTCTGCGAATTCGCGGCCAGGTAGGCGTTGAACATTTCGCTCAGCTTCGCGTCGTTATTGATGAAATCGACCAGTTCCTTCGCCGTCGTGTTGCTGACGTTGCCGTTGCTCCCGCCTTGCAGGGCGTTGCTGTAGGAAAGCGTCTTAGCTCCAATACCACCATTGAGTGTAATGTCCGTTGTGAGGAACATGGCTCCATCCGTGCCGGCACCATCGACACCTGTCAGGCTGAACATGGCCTGCAGTTCCTTCAGTTTGGCTAAATCTTCAGGAGTTGAAGCCGTCGTGGCATTGAATGCGTCGATGACATCCTGTGCCGTACTCGTCGGTGTGGCTGCCGCGTCATTTAGTGTTATGATCAAAGCGCCGGCATCGGTCCCGATCTGGCCGAACATTGTCCCGGTTTTCGTCGAGCCGCCTGTGGTATCGACGAGATTGAACGTTCCCGTCAAATCACTGGCCTTTAATGCGGCTGTATTGTTTGTCGGGTCTTCCTTGTAAACGGCCATTTGGAACAGTTGTTTGCCTTCGGAATTTTTCAATCCGTTGACGGCGTCCGCAAGTTGTGCGTAGGTGACCTGACTGAGGTCGGTACCGTTGTTACCAAAATTGGCGGTGATGGTGATAATCTTGTTCTTCTCGTCCAAAGCCACGCCGAGGTTGGTGACCGAATCGTCGTTGACGAAATTGAATGTGTAATCGTTGTACTTCGAGCCGGTATCGGTGGCCTTGAATTGAACGTAATTGCCGTTGTTGTCCTTGTACACGGCGGAAGCCGCCTGGGCTGTTTTGACATAGTCGAAATCCACGGCGGGGCTGACTCCCTTGCCACCGCTGGTGGCGGTGGAATCAGGCATCGGATCACCGTCAGCGACTTCATCGGTTCCACCAGTGACAGCGAATTTTGTGCTAAAAAGAACCGGGGTTGCATCGCCGGTTATAGCGCTGATATCAACGCCACCGATGGCCGTAGCAATGTCACTGTAAGCGATGTCATTACCGCTACCACCGTTATTCAATGTAACAGTAATTGTCTTACTGGCGGCGTCCAATGCTGCGGTGGCAGATCCATCATCCGCGGTTCCTTGAGCAAAACTGATTGTGAATCCATTCCATTCTTCGCCAATGGCAGAGGCTTCAATTTTAAGCCCTTGGGCACCAGGTGCAATAACGGCACTCGCCTTAACTCCGTCAACATCAGGATTCACATTTCCAACAACGACGATTCCCGTGCCGTTCATTGAGACATCGCCCGTCTTGGCCGTGAGCGTCAGGCCGTTGTTGGCACGCAAGTCGGAGGTCGATTCCACCTCATTGACTGTCGGAACCGTAAGTCCAGACGCGTCGGCCTTCACGCCGGTCAGGTTCGTTACCGCGTTGATGGCATCTTCAATGTCCGTGTTCGCTGGGGGAGATGCGCCATCGTAGGTGATGGTCATGATTCCCGTTTTGTTGTCAAAGACAACTGTCGGATCCGTAATGCCGCTGGCACCATCCATCACCCAGTTGATCTGCTTGACGTTGGAGCCTGTCGTGGAACTGAGAATCAATCCGCTGGCCGTTTCCTTATCATAAATCCCCAGCTTCGCTTCATCGGCGACGCCGCTGGCGTTTTTCCATTCGTCCATCTTGAGCTGGAAGTTGATCGTGCTCGGGCAGCCGTCGGCGCCTTCGGTGATGGTGTAGCTGATGCCGTCGGAACTGCCGGCGGTGTACTTGACCGAATAATTTCCGGCCGCTTCGCCGGCGGTCTTGGCTTCAAGGATGATGTCGTTGTCGGCTCCGGCGCTGGTGATGTCGATGATCCCGGCGCTCGCTTCGTCCCCGGCGATGGCCATGACGCCCGTCGAATCGGAATAGGCGTTGATCTGCTCGGCCATGGCGGCGGTCGTCGTGTAGGCCCCGAAATTGAAGGTCTGCGAGCCCTGGCTGCCGGTGATTTTGACGGAAGCGCCGTCCTTGCCCAAGGCACCCTTGGTGTAAACCTGCGAGGCCGCGGTCGAGGCCGCCTGCACGTCGATCTGGACGTGGACGGAATCCTGCGTCCCGAAGTTGGCGCTGTTGACCACGAGGTTGGAAATCTGGCTCTTGTCCAAATTGGCCGTCTGGAAGGCCATGGAGCCGTCGAGCAGCTTTTTACCCATGTAGGTGGTCGACTGCGCGATCCTGTCGATGGCGTCGAGCGAGGCGTCGATCTGGAGCTGGTTCGCGTTGATCTGGTCTTCGCTCATCGCGCCCGTGTTGGCCGCTTCGTTGACCAGGCCGCGGATGTCGTTGAGCAGGTCGCCCACCTGACTGAGGGCGCTGTCGGCCATGCCGATCATGCCGATCGCGCGATTCGTGTTCTTCAGCGCGGAGGTCGAGGCCGTGATTTCGCTCCGCAGGATTTCGCTCGCGATCAAACCGGCGGGGTCGTCTTTCGCGGAATTGATTCTCAAGCCGGTCGACAACTTGGTCAGAACATCGGACAAATTGCCCCTGTTCTTGGTCAGATTGGTCGCGGCAATCATCGAGTTGACGGTTGTGTGAACATACAGTCCTGACATTGGAATTAACCTTTCTCTCTACAATCCCGTGCCGAAGCTCCGACCTGGCGATTTGCCCGACCTTTTGCAAGGAAGGCTTTCGCCCGAGGATCGCATGGGCATGCGACATGGTTGACGGTAAAACAGTTGTGCCTTTTGATATAACTTTTTGTCTTTGCACCCTTTGATTTTCGGCCCGCTGAAAACCCGCTTAAACGCCGATTTTTTGCAAACCAAACATCACCCGGTGACCAAACCTCGCGCCGCTTGGGATCATTCCCGCAACGCGTTGACGTAACGATTCGTGGTGAGCGAACTGGTGTGCCGTTTCGACAACATCCCGTTTTTTCAACCGCCGAATCGCCCAGCGAGGCGAAGGTCGTTCATGACCAAAAGTTACATTTCGCCCCAATTTCTGGGATAATCAGGGTTTGCGAATACTATTCTACGCCTGCCCCGGCTGAAATTTTTCTTGTAACCATTTACGTAAGTCCATTATTCAAATGACATACGGACGAATCCAAGGAAAACTCAATTGGTGGGAGTAAAAGTATCTCACCCTCGCATGTTCGCATTGAAGAGCAGCTTTGTCGCGTTGAAATTATTGATCATTGATAAATCTATACTATCAATACAACTCAACTACTCTTCGTATTTAGCTCAATATAGGTTGCGTTTTTACGTCGACGGGGAAATTTTTTCTTTTTTTTCATTTTGCGACGGACATTTCGTTTACACCTTGTGCAAGCCCTGCCGATGCCCGTCGGCAAAATGGCACCTTCAGACGTAAAACGTTCCAACTCGTCAAAGAAATCGACGTGTTAAAATAAACTCTTTACGTAATTCCAGTGTTAATTTGTGCATATAGTGGAATCGCGTACAGAGCTTTCTGTTCGTTTCGGGTATGCAGATTCTGCTTGAAAATGGTAAAATGCGTGAAATACGCATTATCCGGCATGGCAATTGGCAAGAAACGCAAAAGCGGAATGCGTGGCATAATCGGGGCTAGTTCAGTCCGATTACGTCAGGCATTCCGCGTTTGCAGGAGATGGGGGATTATTCAGCGTACGCAGGGAAACAATCCTGCATGCTCCCTTTCACAGAGAGAAATGAGCATCAGTCCGTGGACAACACCAGCTCTCGCTGCGAATGGCGAATCGCTTCGAAAATTTCGTGACGGTGAACGGCGACATCGCGTGGCGCTTCGATTCCGATGCGAACCCGGTCACCACGCACCTCGACCACCGTGAGAATGATATTTTCGCCGATATGAATTTTCTCGTCCGTATTTCTTGATAACACAAGCATGACAACCTCCATGTCGGTTCCGCTTCAAAAGAGTGAAGCAGGTCCCGGGGTGAAAGATAAGTTAAAATTATACTGTAATTTCGTCGTTTTTGCCGTGGATGCAAATTTTATCTGCAAAAACTACCAAAATAAGTGGTTTGGCGAATGTGCAAGTTGTAACTGAAATCTGATCATCTCTCAGTTGCTTATCATTACCGCCGCATAGTATCATATACGCAGGAACACGAATCTGTTCCTGCATAATGTAATTATTACCTCAATTTTTCAGAAAAATTTCTTACGCTCTTCGAAAGCCTCTTGTTCCGGGTCGGGGGGCTTGCGAAAATCACGAAATCGCTTAAATTGACACCAAATCTTTATCCGATTGTCGATACAAGATTCTTCGCGGAGGATACGCGAATGGTTAGCAGGCTGACTCGAAATCAGTTGCCGGGTAACCGGTTGAGGGTTCGACTCCCTTGTCCTCCGCCTGAAAAAAGTCGAGAAAACCCCGTGTTTTACACCATAAAACGCGGGGTTTTTTGTTTCTTTATTACGTTGCGATAATCTTTGTGTTAATCAAAGTTATTACTTTCCAGGTCGCCATCGCATCGGATGATATTTCACCGGAGCGTCATTCCACCGGCGGCGGATTCACCGCGGCGTCGTGCTTGTTCATGGCCAAGGAGGCGATGACGCCGACGGTCATGACGCCGAGGATCACGCCGAGCGAAACCCAGGTCATGGTGTTCGACATGCCGTGGTGTTCGATGAGTTTCGTGAACATCATTTTGCAACCGACATAAAGCAGAATGACAACGAGGCTCTGTTTGAGGTAGCGGAATTTCCGGATCATCGCCGCGAGCGCGAAGTAAAGCGAACGCAGGCCGAGAATGGCGAAAATGTTAGAGGTGAACACGATGAACGGGTCTTTCGTGATCGCGAAAATCGCCGGGATGGAATCGACGGCGAACACGACATCCGTGCTTTCGACCACCAGCAGCACGAGAAACAGCGGCGTGAGGAACAGCCGCCCGTCGATGCGGACGAAGAATTTTTCGCCGCGGTACTCGCTGGTCACGGCGAAAAACCGCTTGGCCAGTTTCACGAGCGGGTCCTTTTCCGGATGCACTTCCTCGTGTTTGCTGAAAAGCATCTTGAGGGCCGTGTAAATCAGGATGGCCCCGAAAATGTAAATCACCCAATCGACACGGTGCAGGACCGTCGCGCCGACGCCGATCATGACTCCGCGCATGACCAGGGCCCCGAGTATCCCCCAGAACAGCACGCGATGCTGGTAGATGGCCGGTACGCCGAAATACGTGAAAATCAGGCTGATGACGAAGATGTTGTCGAGGCTCAGCGATTTTTCGATGACGTAGCCGGTGAAAAACTTGACCGCCGCCTGCATCCCGTCGAGGTCGTCTATGTGATCCGCGTGCAATCCCACGCCGAACAGGTGATGTTCGTACAGGAAATAGACGGCCACGTTGAAGAGCAGCGCCGCGGCGACCCAGACGATCGTCCAGCGAATCGCCTCGCGGATGCCGATGACGTGCGCCTTGCGGTTGAACACGCCCAGATCGAGCGCGAGAAAAACCATGACCAACGCGATAAAACCGATCCAAAGCCAGATGGTGCCCATGGGAGTAAGTGAAAAGTGAATAACTAATAACTAAAAGTTTGGCGTCGCGAAAAAACTTGTGGCCAAAGGTAGGACTGTCACGCCGTGACCGCTACCGAAGTGCAAAACACCTTCACTGTGTAAATATACAAAACTTTTAGTTATTAGTTTTTAGTTATTAGTTAGTTCGTTTTTTTCCCGATGAAAAGATAGTATGGCATTTTGAAAAAGGGGACGGGGAACCAGGGCAGGCGCGTTTTGCGTTCTTCGAAATATTCCGGCTCGAACAGGCGGTGCAGGTACGGCACGTGATCCGGCGAGGGGAACACGTTGTCCGAGGCGAACCAGACCGGCCAGAACGAGCGAGTGGCCCAGCCGTGTTTGCGGAACGCCTCGTCCGGGTGTTTTCGCGAAACGTAAAAATCGACCACGCCGATGCGACCGCCCGGCTTGAGCAGCGAGTGTGCGTGCCGGATCGCGGCGAACCAGTCCGGGATCATCGTCAGCGAATAGGAAAAGGTAATGACATCGACCTGCCCTTCCGGGGGCACGAACGTCGTCGCGTCCGCTTCGGCCGTAGCGACGTTATTCCAGCCGTGCGAGGCGGCCCGTTGTTCGGCCATCTTCAAAAGCGAGCCAGCGAGATCGACGACGTAAACTTTTTTCAGTTTGCCGATGTCGTCGCCGAAAGCTTCGAGATTCGCTCCGGTGCCGCCGCCCATGTCCATCCAGACTTCGCCCTCGCGGACGCCGAGCTTTTGCCAGAGTTCCTCGCGGCCTTTCAACAGGCGTTTACGGAACGCGTCGTAATCCGCCGCCTGACCGCCGTAAAAATTTTCCATGCGCGAGGCGTGCGTCTTGCCGCGAACCGGTCGCAGGGCCATGTGGTAAAGCACTTTCAGGTCGGAAATCACGCCCATTTGTTGTCCCGGGGATTCTGGTTTGGCTTTTTATGAAAGCAATCAAATTCATCCTAGATTTTCCCTCAAAAGCAGCGGATTGTAAAGGCCACAATCCATGCGCAATGTCAATGTGCCGCATCTATATTACCCATATTAATAAAACCATTTGTATTTTTACTGTTTTTTATGGAATAATTCGGGAATCGATTGCGGTGCGTCAATAGTTCTGGTAAGATAGCCTTGGAATTTTATGCGATATTTTTCGCTCGCACCAACAACACATAGAATCAAAAGAATCATTCGAGGCCCCATATGAGAAGAAAAGATTTCCTGAAAGCAATCACATTGGCCGGTGCGGCAGCAGCTGCGGGAACATGGAACGGGATCAACGTCTTCGCCCAAACCGGCGACGACAAGGACGGCGAAAGTGAACTGGCCATGGTCATGGGCGGCGAGCCGGACGTCATGTTCCAAAAAGCGATCGCCGTGTTCGGGGGCATGGAAAAATACGTCAAATCGGGCCAGAAAGTGGTCATCAAGCCGAACATCGGCTGGAACCGCGCCCCGGAAATGGCGGCCAACACGAACCCGATCCTGATCAAGGAACTGGTCAAGCAGTGCCTCGAAGCCGGCGCTTCGGAAGTCGCGGTGTTCGACAATACCTGCGATCCCTGGCAGGACTCCTACAAAACCAGCGGCATCGAAGAAGCCGTCAAAGCGGCAGGTGGCGTCATGATGCCGTCGGGCGACGATTCATACTACGAAGAGGTCAGTCTCCCCAAGGGCATTAAGATGAAAAAAGCGAAAATCCATAAGGCCCTCTTGGATTGCGACGTCTGGTTCAACGTCCCGGTATTGAAAACGCATAGTGGAGCGAAATTGACGATCGCCTTGAAAAACTACATGGGCATCGTCTTGGATCGAAGGGTGATGCACGCTTCCGACTTGGAACAATGTATTGCCGATGCGGCCACATACGAAAAGAAACCTGCCTTGAATATCGTTGACGCCTATCGCGCCATGAAATCCGGCGGTCCGCGAGGTCGTTCGGAAGCGGACGCCGTCCTTCTCAAGGCATTGATCGTTTCGCCGGACATCGTCGCCGCCGATACCGCTTCCATGGAGTTATTCAATCGGATTCCCGGCGTATCCCAAATGGACTTGGACATCGTGAAGCATATCAAACTGGCTGAAAACCTCGGCCTGGGCACCACGGACCTCGACAAAGTCAAGGTCGAACGCATTCGTGCGCAAGGTTAGTGCCCGGCCAAAGTCAATTATTTGTATTCCTGGCCGTGGAGCCGGTTTGGCGATTACGGCGGTCTCGGCGAGACCGCCCCTGCTTGTCTTACGCAATTATAATCTTATCATTAGTTTTGTTTCGAGGTTCTCATGCGAAGCCGTCTCCGTCTCGTGCTGATTTTTTCCGGTTTGGTCATGTTTCTCGCTTCGCAAATGGCGATCGGCACGGCCCTGGCCCAGTCCTATTCGTGGGTGAAGACCCGCGAAAGCGAAGTGCAACGCACCACCTATCCGTTTTCCGACCCCAACCCGGTCGCGAACGCGTCGATCTATCCCTATTACCGCTTCGACACCTACGCCGAAACGCCGATTCAGCGGAAATGGAAGGTCGTTGAACTGGAAAACGCCTTCGTCAAACTGGCGATTTACCCGGAAATCGGCGGCAAAATCTGGTCCGCGACCGTCAAAAGATCCGGCGAATCCATCCTGTTCGAAAACCCTGTCGTCAAGTTCCGCGACGTGGCCATGCGCGGGCCGTGGACCAGCGGCGGCATGGAATTCAATTTCGGCGTGGTGGGACATTCGCCGCACAGTTCGACGCCGGTCGATTATCTCTGCCGCAACAACCCCGACGGCAGCGCGAGCTGTTTCATTTCCCATCTCGATTTGATGACGCGCACCGTCTGGACGGCGGAAATTCTTTTGCCCGTCGATTCGGCCGCTTTTATCACGCGCGTGTACTGGCACAACGACACGCCGTTTCACCAGCCGTATTATTCCTGGATGAATCTCGGCATCGCCGTCTCCGACCAGTGGCAGACCGTCAATCCCGGCACGATGGCCCTCGGTCACAACGGCGAACCCTACCCCTGGCCGGTCGACGACGAAGGCCGCGACATCACCTGGTACAAAAACAACGATTACGGATCGTACAAATCGTATCACGTTTTCGGGAAGCTGGCCGAACATTACGGCTATTACGATCACGGGCGGAAGTTCGGCATGGCGGGCTACGTGCCGTCGGAAGACCGCCGCGGCCGCAAAGTCTGGATTTGGGGCCTTTCCCGCGAGGGCATGATCTGGGAAAAACTGCTGACCGACCCGCCGGGAAAACAATATCTCGAATTGCAGGCCGGTCGCCTGTTCATCCAGAATTCGGGCGGTTCGTCAAAAACGCCGTTCAAACACCGTGATTTCGAGCCTTACGCCGTCGACTGCTGGGAGGAATATTGGCTGCCCGTCGGGGCGATCGGCGGCTTTGTCATCGCGTCGCCCGTGGGGAGCATGAACGTCAAAACGCTGCCGCCGGCCGAAGGCCAGTCGGGCGAACGACTCGAAATCGCCGTGTCGCCCGTGAAAGACTTCCGGGGTACGCTGGAGATTCTTGACGGCGAAACGTCGCTGAAATCCGTCACCGTGGCGCTGCGGGCGATGGAACCGTATCATACGTTGGTGCAATTGGACGCGCCCGCCGAAAAACTGGTCGTGCGGCTCGGCGACGATCTGCTCGTTTACGAACGTGACGCGGACGACACGCTTTCACGACCGACCGCCGCGTCCGAAGCGTTCGACGATTCGTCGGCCTACGGAAAATACGTCGGCGGCTGCGAAGCGATGCGGCAGAAAAATTATGCGCCGGCGAAGCGTTTGTTCGAAGAATCGCTGGTCAGGGACGCGAATTTCGCCCCGGCGATAACACGGCTTGCCGAACTGGCCAACATGCAGGGCGATTGGCGGGAAGCCTGCGATTTCTGCCGACGCGCGTTGGCCGTCGATACCTATGACGCGGACGCGAATTACCAGTTTGCCCTGGCCTCGCTCGCGCTGGGGAATTATGCCGACGCGCGGGAAGCTGCTTCGGTCATGTCGCTTTCCCCGGGGCATCGGGCGCTCGCTTTGGCGACGGAGGCCCGGGCCGATCTCGTGCGGAAAAAATACGTCTCCGCGATCCGCCTGGCCGAAAAGGCCCGCGAATTCGCAGGTCCCGCCCCCGAACCGTTGCGGATATTGGCCTGTGCCCATCGCGCGGCGGGACATGAAGACGAAGCGAAGAAAATCGTCGAAATCATGAAGCAGATCAACCCGCTCGACCATTTCGCCGACGCGGAACTGTTCCTGCTCGGTCGACCGATGCCCCGCGGACTGCCGAACCTGCAAACCGAACTGCCGAAGGAAACCTATCTCGAACTGGCCGCGTGGTATTGCACCGCCGGTCGTGAGGCCGACGCGACCGCCGTTTTGGAACTTTCCGCATCGCAGCAAGGCAGGCCGCATGTCGAAACGCTGATCTGGCTCGCCTGGCTCAAGCGGGATGAAAAATTGCTCGAAAGGGCCAAGTCGTATTCACCGACCTTCGTGTTCCCGTTCCGCCTTGAAGCGCTCCCGGCGTTCGAATGGGCCGCCGAGCGAAACAGGCCCGACCTGCCGGGCAACGATTGGAAGTCGAATTATTACCTGGCCCTGCTGTTGCGTCATCTTGGGAAAATGGAACGGGCCGCAAAGCTCCTGCAAGACTGCGGCGACACGCCCAATTTCGGCGCGTTTTACGCCGTCCGGGCCGATTGGCTGCCCGAAACCGCATTCGAGGACGTTTCGCGGGCCGCCGAACTCGATTCGGGACAATGGCGTTACGGCGTCCGGCTGGCAAAGCTGCATCACGAGCGGGGTGAAATCGAAAAGATGCTCGAAACGACGCAATCCTATTGGAAACGATTCACGACCAACGACCAGCTTGAGCTGCTGCACGCACAGGCGCTCATCGCGAACAAAAACTATGTCGAAGCGGTCACGCTGCTGCAAAAGGCGATCATTCTGCCCAACGAAGGCGGGTTGGCCGGGCGGAACATTTACCGCGAAGCGACGCTGCTGCGGGCCGTGGAATGCCTGCGGAAACACGATCCGGACGGTGCGAAAAAATGGGTGAAGGCCGCGCGGCTCTGGCCCGAGAACCTCGGTTCCGGCAAGCCGTACCCCGAAAACGTCGACGAACGGCTCGAAGACTGGCTCGAATCCCTTTGCGACAACAGCTCCGGTGATGTGCCCGTGCTGGAGGACGTCCTCAAAATCACGGGCGATTCGCAAACCGCGCTGGTGCAAAAAATTCTGGCCGAATGGCAACGCCAAGAGGAGCCGGAGCAGCCAACGCCCGAAGAGCCCACCGCGGACGAAACGGAGGAAACGCCGGAACCGCAAGGTGAAACCGCGGAACCCGTCGAGCAGGACGCGCAGCCGGAAACGCCGCAATCCCAACAACAGCCGGAATGAAGGCGGAACGCCGTAATGACGGGATGTCAGGCCATGTCATTTTCTTCATCCCGTCATTGCGCTGCGTCCATTCCGACTGTTGCTCAATCCTTGTGCAAAATGATGAGGAAACTCCGCACCAACGGGAAAACCGAGGCGCCGCCGGGGACTTCGGCGATCATTTTTTCGACCCTTTCTTCGCTTCCGTCGAGCAGGAAGGTTTCGTCGTTGACCAGCAGCACGTCGTGCGCCCGTTTCATGTAACGCAGCGGTTTGTTCGTGTAAGGCGAGACGGGCACCCGGTCGAGGTACTTCGGCACGAGCTGATCCAGCGTTTCGGGATACCCGCCCTGGTCGGCACGGTAGGTGGCCACGGAAAAGGCGACATCCGACATCACTTCCAGGCACTGAATTCGCGTCATGGCATAAAGCGCGGCGCTCAACGCCGGGGAAAACGAACTGTATAAAAAGTCGGCGAACAGTTGATCGCGGTCCGTTTCCGGGGTGATTTCCGTTTTCATGATGAAACGGGCTTTTTCGCCAATCCGCTCGTCAAGCCGTTCGTAGGCCCTGGCCCTCCGCTCAAGTCCCGGGAGCAGCATGAGGTCTTCCTTGTCTTCCCAATAATAATTGACACGTTTCATGATCTTGTCCCAGTCATACTCGTAATCCGGGTCATAACATTTATCGAGAAGCGCAAGTTCCTGTTCAAATTGTTCTTCGCCGTTGGGTAGCCAAAAATTGTTGGCCGTCAAATATTCCCTGGGGTATTCCGGATGGGAAGCGGTCGTGGTGATCAGGGAAAGCAAACCGAGACGTTCGCCCATGATCCAGTGCGGCGGATTGGGGGCGTTTTCCGCCTGGCGGCAGATCGCCCGATATTCCCGCTGTTTGGCAAGAATCCACGCGGCGTCCTTCTTCCCGTCCAGCAGGCCGAGGTAATCCACGATCTGGTGGTGCGCGATTCCCTGCATGGCGATCGCGACGAGTTCCTCGACGACAAACCCGGCGTTTGACCGCATCGTCATGGCAAGTCGAAAGGTGGCAAAGGCGCATTCCATTGCCTCATCATATTCGCCGCGTCCGAAATGCCAGTTCCCCCGCGTCTGAAAATATCGTGCCACCTGGCGCATCATCTGCACGTAGGGAAGGGGCGCATCATAGATCGTCGCGTCATCAGTAATCTTGACCTGCGGGTTGTAACTTTTGGGGCGTTTTGAAATCTCAATGAGTTGGTTCGCCAGCCCGGTGCTTGATTTCATCCAATCGGCGACGAGGGGATATTCGTCTTCCGTGAAAACTCGCTCCATCGCATCATAATAGAATTCGTGGCAGATCATGTCACGACTTTCCTCGTTGCGAAACGCGTCCGTGTCGAGCCCCTTGAGTTTTTCGGCCAGTTGCGCGTCATCGATCTTGCCCTCCTTGTGCTGGTTGCGATAGTTTTCCGCTTCCTCTTTTTTCCGCGATTCGATTTTGGCGTCGATTTCCTCCTTGGGATAAAACCGGAGCAACTCCTCGTAGGGATTGACTTTTGCCGAAATAAAAGCTCCGGGCGGATCAAGAAACGCCAGGGAATCCAACTCCGGCGGTGACGAAAAACCGAGCATTTGATAATATTTCTCGCGAAACTTTATCAAGGATGCACATTGATCCTCGTCGGCTTCTTCATACCGTGCCCGCAGGAGGGAGTTTTCGTATTCTCCGGTAACCAGCGTGAAAACGCCCGCGAAAATATTATTTTCCGGCGTCACGCCATCGGAGAGGAGGCGGTTGAGCGCCCCGTAATAATCGACGCGGCCGTCGGGCAGCAGCGGCTCGGTGACGTAGGTCGTTTCCGGCGAAATCGTGATTTTCACCGTTTTCGGTTCTTTCGCCTGCTCTCGCGTCTGATCTTGCGCCGGTTCCCCGCCATAGGCGTTCGCCGCGCACAAAAGGGCGAGCAGGATCATGGAGGTACGTACTTTCATCGCTGTTTCCTTTCAGTGGAATGGTGGAGGCTTGAGGTTATGAGCGGCAGTCTGAAGGTAGGGCGGTCTCGCCGAGACCGCCGCAATCGGAGCCGCGACAGTTATGGAGCGGTTTTCCATGTTTGACCGCTCGGTAACCCTCGCGGCTCTGATGATCACGGGTTCACATATACCCACTTCGTTCGCCGTAACCGACGGGAGGAATCGCGTCCGGGTCGGTTTGCGATTGCATCCGGCGGCGGAAAGCCTGTTTCGCTTCCGGCGAAAGGGGCCGCGTCTCCTGCCCGACCGTAATGACCATGACCGGATAGTCCGGCCGCTTCGGCTCAATGACGGCGTCGGTTTCCGGCCGCATCTCGCGGAGCATCATGGCCAGTTGCCGGCGCATCGTGAGCGGCTCGCGATATGCGCCTGGTCGCATTTCGTTCGATTGCGTTTCCTCCGTGTCGGGCTTGTGTTCGGCGATCGCATGATCCGTCGCACGGTGGGGAATTTTGTCATCGGAAACGAAATGCCGTTGAATCTCGGGCGCAGGTGCGGGTCCGTGATCCAATCGCGGCGCAAACAGCGTCAAGGCGATCAACAGCGACAGCGCCGCTGCGACGGTCAAACCGCCCGCGAGCAGCAAAATGCGGCGTTTGCGACGTTTCGGACGCGGCGGTTCGAGTTTCGCGGCAACCGGCTTGAGTGACCGGAGCCGCGACTCGAAAGCCGCGAGTTCCGGCGACAATCGTTCCGCGTCAAACGTTTCGTCGTCTTGCGAATCAGGTGGATTATTTTTCATGGCGATTTTCTCCGAGCAATTTCCGCAGCGCGGTCAGGCCCTCTTCGTAGCGGCGAAACGCGGTCGCTTTCGACATGCCGAGCAGTTCGGCGATTTCCGCGAAGGAACGCCCGCCCCAAACGTGAAGCGTTATGATCTCGCGCAGTTCCGTCGGCAGCGTTTGCAGGCTTTCGGTCACCTGTTCCGAGTCGAGTCGACGGGCCGGGTCCGACTCGAACCACGGCACTTGCTTGTTGAGGTTTTCGCGTTTCTCTCGCCGCAAATCGCCGCGTTTCCGCGAAACGGCCCCGTTGCGCACCGCCCGGTACAGCCAGGCGACCGGATTTTCAACGTCCGACGGTTCGCGGGATAAACGGAACAGGGCCTCCTGCACCACGTCTTCCGCGGCGTGATAATCGAGGAACTGCCGGGCATACAGCGTCAACGGGCCGGCGTGTTTCGCCATGATCTCCCGAAGCCGCGCCTGTGTGATGCCCATGTGCCGTCCCCCCTGATGAGTATGACGCCGCCGCGGCACGGGCGTTTCAGAATTTTCACGATTTTTTGCAGTGCATCGAGTGTCCGCTTACAGATGAACGAATGGATTCACGCAAAATCACAAAGGAGACAAAGGTCACATAGAATTTTAAAGAAACCTGGCGGACTTTGTATTTTTTGCGTCTTCGCGTGAAATTCTCAACGTCATATTGGAGGATTTTGATTATTGACAGTGACTATTGTTGTCGCGGCAATTCGTCAGGCGTAATGAAACCGTCGGCGTCTTTGTCGAGGCGGCCGAATTGAGCCAGATCTTCGTCGCGGAACGCCGGGGCGGCGAATTCGTACAAGGAAACCTGACCGTCCCCGTTGAGATCTCGCTGTATGAACCAAGCCGGCAACCCTTGGGTCGGGGCGCCGTATTTCCGGGTTTTCGCGGCGGGCATGTGTCCCTGGAACGGGGCGGATTCCTCTTTTTCATCTTCTGCTGTTGTATCATCACCATTCGCGTCAGCATTTTCATCCGTGCTTTTGACCGGTTTTCCAAATTCGTCCGTCACAACTTTCGGCGTCTGCACGGTTTCGGCAAGAACATCGTCACTCAGCGACGGTCGTTCCTCGATTGCAGGTTTTTCGGTAAGTTTTTGTGACGCCATACCTTGCGAAATCGGTTGAAAAATGCCTTCCGGCCGTTTTTGTTCGGCAATCACACGATTGGCGATCAATTGCTGAAGCGGATAAGGGTTGTGTATCGTTCGCCAGCGGGAAAACTGTTCGATATGTGTCGCGATTTCATCAAGTGTCAAAACCGAATCGCCGTCAAGGTCGATCACCTGCGGGCTGCCGGTCATTTTGCCGTACCATTCGTCGTATTCGAGCCGTCCGTTGCCGTTCGTATCATATTTGTTGATAAGATGTTCCGCATATCGGAGCACCTTGGCCGACATGGGCCGCCCGATGATAGCCCGGTCGGCCAGCGGTCGAATGTCGAAGTCATGTTGCGGATTTTCGTCCCATATTTCCGGCACCGTTCCGGGCGGGGTGACCATTCCCTCTTCTTCCGTTTTTTCAGCTTCGGGTTGCGCCGGAGGTTGCGGAGGGCGGCCCTGTCGCGGTCCGCCGGGCTGCGCACCGGACGGTCGTTGTCCGCGTTGGCGACCGCCGGGAGGTTGCGCCATCAACAGGCTGCAAGAAAAAAATAATACAAATGCGCAAAAAACAACGCGACGGCAAAATACACAATTTTGCGAAAATTGATAAAATGCGTGCAATATCGGCATAAAATGTAGTGTTTTTAATAATTGTATCACAGAAGCTGAAAGATTTTATTGATTAAAATCCGGGTTTTGTATACAATATACTAAAGAACCGTTGGGATTTCAACAAAAGATATCGACTTTTGGGGCAATTGCCGAAAGTCGTGTTTGTGAGTTTGTTCTGTGAGCGGCCGCACCCACCCCACCCCTGGTCGTTCCGTTGATCAAGGATGATTCATTTTTCATGTGACAAAGGAGTACGGGATCGATGATGATCTTCGCCGATGCGCTTGCGAAAGCGCAACTTTTCAACCAACGCCAATTACAGATCGTTCGCGACACCATTGCGGGCGGTGGGCGCCTTTCGACCATTCTGACGCAACTCGGGGCCAGGTCCGAGGAGGAAGCGTTTCATTATCTCGCCCTGACCCTCGGGATGCGACTGCTCGATTTGACCAAAACGGAAATCGACGAAGACATTTTGAAGACCTTCCCGATGAAAATGGTGCATCGTTACGGCGTCTTTCCGGTCGGATACGACCCGGACGGTTCGCTGGTCGTTGCGACGGGCAACCCGTTCGACCTGTACGCGATCGACGCGATCTCCGCTGCGGTCAAGATGCCGGTCACGCCGGTGGTGGCGCTGCCGTCGGAACTGGCGAAGTTGATCAAAACCTATCTCGGGGTCGGTGCCGAAACGATCGAAGGGCTGCTCGCGCAGGCCGGCGAGGAAGACGGCGTCGAAATGCTCGAAGAACTCGAATGGGACCAGAGCGGCGACGCGGCCATGGCGCAGGAAGCGTCGGTCGTGCGGCTGGTCAACGACATTTTGACCGAAGCCATCGAAGCGCGTGCGAGCGACATTCACATCGAAGCGCAGGAACACGGCATGAAGGTG
>JAVBQX010000179.1:0-7542 GCA_031548645.1 Thermoguttaceae bacterium | reverse complement strand
TACGAATGCGGGATCAAACTGAAAGGCTTCAACGACATCAAGGAAGGCGACGTCTTCGAATCGTACAAAACCGAGGAAATCGCAAGGACGTTTTGAGCTTCTTGTGTTTCTCGCAGAGACGCTGAGATCGCAGAGAAATTTTTGCCATGACTGAAAACGATGCGAATAAACCGACCGTTTATGTTGAAACCAGCATCATCAGTTTTTTGACAAGTCGCCCCAGTCGCGATTTATCGATCTGGTGGTATCAACAAACAACACGCGACTGGTGGGAAACCAGCCGTGAGAATTTCCAACTGTATATTTCGTATCCGGTTTACATAGAAATCTCACAAGGTGATGTTTCCGCCAGCGCATTGCGTCTGGAAGCGGTGCGGGGGATTGAATTGCTTCGCACAACATCGGAGGTGGAAGACCTGGCGCAGGAACTGCTTGAAAGCCATTCGTTGCCGGCGAAAGCGGCAACCGACGCGCTTCATATTGCCATTGCGGCCTGCTATGGAATGGATTTCCTGCTGACTTGGAATTGTAAACATATTGCCAATCCCTTTTCGGAACGGCTGTTCCAAAAAATCATTACACAAAACGGTTATCGTTATCCCGTAATAACAACTCCGGTCAATTTTGACGCCCGCGAGGAGGATTGATAATGTCAAATACGAATTATGATTCGCGACGAATCGTGGACAATGAAATTCTGGACGAAGTCTATGCCGTTCGCGAGGAACTTTCCGCACGTTTTGATAATGATGTTCACAAACTTGGGGATTACTTCCGCGAATGCAGCAAGGAACTGGAAAAACAAGGCGTCCGTTTCGTCGGCAAAGAGGATATGGAAAAACGTCAATCGCAACAATAACGACAATCAAACCAAACACGCAAAAAACACATGACGGCATCACGTCGAACACTTAAAGCCGCCGAAGCGATCCGCGAAGTGGTGGCCATGTCGATCCTGACGGACATCAAGGACCCGCGAGTCCGCGACGCCACGATTACGCGCGTCGAGGTCTCCGGCGACATGCGCTACGCCAAGGTTTACGTCTCCGTCATGGGCGACGAAAAACACGAACAGCTCACCCTGCGCGGCCTGCAAAGCGCCGCCGGCTACCTGCAGGCGAAATGCGCCAAGCGGATCGACACCCGCTACACGCCGCGATTGCAGTTCCAACTCGACGAAGGCGTCAAAAAATCGGTCGAAGTGACGAATCTCCTCAAAGAGATTTTTCCCGACGGCGTCGAGGAATAGTGTGGAGTTTGGGGTGTGGAGTGTGGAGTTGTTTTATGCCCAATCAGAGCACGAAGCGTAAACGAGTGCCCCTTGTTTCGAATATTGTGGTGGCGATAAAAAATACACCGCGATTCCAGCGCTGCTTGCTACGCCAATGTGTGGAAGTTACGCAAAAAGCGTTGTTTGCCTGCATTGGCGAAGCAAGCGATCCATCGGATGTGTTTAAAATTTACCGCCGGCACAATAAAAAACGGGTATATTAAAATCTTCGTATGATTATCGACTCCCAACTCCACACTCCCAACTCCACATTCCACACTCCAAACCTCAAACTCCACACTCTTCCCATGGCCGCAACAAATCGCACCGACAAGGTCAAACTGCTCGTCAAAACGCTTCAAAAACGCTACAAGCACATTCCGAAACCGGCGGAACGCAGCCTGCTCGAATGCCTGATGTTCGCCGCGTGTCTCGAAAACGCCACGTTCGACGCGGCGGAATCGGCCTATTCGGTGCTGGAACATCATTACATCGACTGGAACGAGCTTCGCGTTTCCACGCCGCAGGAAATCGCCGACACGCTGCCGATGCTCCCCAAACCGCTTGACGCGGGCGAACGCATCAAAAAGACGCTGCAATGGGTCTTCGAAACGACCTACATGTTCGATCTGGAGGATTATCGCAAAAAAACGATCGGGCAGATGGTCGAATATCTCGATTCGATCCCCTCGTGTTCGCCGTTCATGGCCAACTATCTCGTGCAGATCGGACTCGGCGGGCACCAGATTCCCTTCGACGAGGCTGCCCTGCGAATTTTGCGCCGGCTGGACCTGACCCGGGTCGTCAACGGCCGCGAAGAGGTTTCCGGAATCGAACGGCTCGTCACCAAGGTCAAGGGGGTGGAATTCGCGACGCAAATGCACCTGTTCGGCGTCGAGTTTTTCGACCGGCAGGACGATTCCGAGCTGCTCACCTTGCTGAACGCCGTCGACAAGAGCGCGGCGGGGCGTTCGTGGCGGGAACCCGCGGGCGTCGTCAAAAAAGCGGATACCCGGCCGAACCCGGCACGCATCGCCCCGTCGGGGAGCGGCTTCAAGCCGGAAATCGACCTCGACGACGAGGACGCCGAACCCGTCGACGCCGCATCGACAGAGGAAAGCATCGAGTTCATCGACACCGGCTTGGCTGCGCTCGGGGCCGGATCGAAGGAAAACTCCGGCAACGGCGATTCCAAAAAGAGCAAAAAGCAAACTTCCGACAAGCCGGAATCGAAGAAAAAGCCGTCCGGCCCCGTCGCACCGGCGAAAGAGAACGTAAAAGCAAGTCCGGCAGCCGCTCCCAAAACCGAAGCGCCGGCAAAGAGCAAAACCGTCGATAAAAAACCTGCCGCCGACAAAGCCGTGAGCGCGAAGTCCGAAAAAACGTCGAAAGAAAAAACACCGGCGCCGGCCAAAAAGCCGGAAACCAAAAAACCGTCGTCGCAAAAGAACAACGCATCGAAAAAAGAGACGAAAACGCCTTCCAAGCCGCCCAAGAGTCCACCGAAAAAACCGGATTCGAAAGCGCCCAAAAAGCAGGCGAAAACCGCCCCACCGAAATCGGCGGCCAAAAAACTGCAGCAGAAAAAACCCCGCTGAAAATCCTGTCGGGCGGTTCGTTTCCGGGGCGGTAAAATTTTATTGCGGACGCGTTTTCGCCGCGACGATTTCGCCCAGTTTCGCAACCACCTGGTCGATCGTCATGCCGTCGGTCACGACGCGGACGGCATCGGCGGGTTCGCAAAGCGGCCCCACTTCCCGCGCCATGTCGTCGGCGTCACGACGGTTGATCTGCCGCAGGATTTCGTCGCAGTCGGCCTGTTCGCCGCGCTGTTCAAATTCCTGCATGCGTCGCCGGGCACGTTCTTCCGGCGTCGCCGTCAGGTAAATTTTGCATTCGGCGTCCGGGAAAACGGCTGTTCCCTGATCGCGGCCTTCGGTGACGATGTTTTTATCCCTCGCGACCGCCTGTTGCCACCGCACCATGATCGCCCGGATCGCCGGGTTGTTCGCCGAAAATCGCGTCTTTTCCGTCACGTCCACCGAACGTACCGCATCGCTGACGTCTTCTCCGTCCACCAGCGTCCGCCCGTGCTCGACGCGAATTTGCATCCGTTCGGCGATCGCGACCAGTTCGTCGGGCTTGGCCCAATCGACATTCCCCCGCAAACCGCGGAGTGCGACCGCCCGGTACATCGCCCCCGTATCGAGATAATCAAAGCCGAGCGTCGCGGCCAGTTGTTTCGCCACCGTACTTTTACCGGCCCCGGCCGGGCCATCGATTGTTATGATCATTTTTTGATTTATTTCAAATTTTTCTCTTGCGGTCTTTTTCCGAGAGATTAATACATGGCAACACATAACATAAAACTAAGAATTTAAGTTTCTTTCCAGTTTGTCAGAAGTTCAAAAAGTATTATTGCACAAGATTATAATTGCCTGTTTTAATGAAACAGGGAAAAGATTCCTTATGGCTTTCATTTTATCTTTTCCATTTTGACAATAAAGGGCGTTGAAAAAACTTTTGGAATAATTATCGATCAAATAACAAAAAGGCATCGTATGAAGATTCCATAAAAATCGCCAAACCTCAAGTAGATTCTTGGGATAGGAAGAGCGAAAAATTCCGCCACAATTGACGACCATATTGGGGATGATTTGCAACTCTTTGTACACCCCCATCTTGAGAAGTATTTTTAAAAAAGATTGACTCCGCAAATGAAAGTGATATGATACCCTTTTCCCGTTGGCACTAGATATGGTACCTTCGGTAGAATTTTCGCACTATATATAGTATGTCAATCTGTTACTACGCTATATTATGCGTCAAATATCAAGAAGACCTGATCTGGAAAGGAATCATTGAGAGATGAACATTCGAGCGGATAATGACCAATCTCTTAGTGTATGGATGTACAGAAAAAACACTGGATTTCTTCGCATGCGCAACCTGAATCTATGTACACGTGGTTTTGCCCGCATGGCTGGTTGATTTGCCCCATCCCCTTGCTTGACTTCTTGCAGCAAAATAAGAACAGGTAATGTTTAGCGACATTTTTGTCGCTTTTGCATGAATCTCGGCGAATGTCGTTATCATTTTGGATACTGATATTTTAATCAATAAATAAGGATGAAATTATGCCCCAGGAAAATACCCCGTCCACAAAAAATCGTATTTTTTCAGAAACCGATGGTTCCCCGGAAACTTTGACCGCCAGGAACAACGGTCAGGGCGGTAATGGTTTCGGCAACAACGGGCACGGCCACAATGGAAACGGTAGCAATGGCAACGGCAGCCATTTGGGCAACAACGGGCAGTACAAAGGGGGCGTCATGACACAGCATGAGACGGAAAAACGCCGCGGCCTCGACATCAGCGTGATCTTTTGCCCGGCGGACGCGGCCGATCCCTTCGAGACGGTCGAATGGTCGAAACGCAGCGCTTCGATCAAAGGCGACAACGGCGAGGCGGTTTTCGAACAGACGGACTGCGATTTTCCGGCATCCTGGAGCCAGTTGGCCGTCAATGTCGTGGCCAGCAAATATTTTTACGGCGAACCGAACACCGGCGAACGCGAAACCAGCATCCGCAAGCTCATCCATCGCGTCTCGCGCACCATCGCCGACTGGGGCGTCGAAGACGGCTACTTCGCCACGCCCGAGGACGGCGAAACCTTTTACCGCGAACTGACCTGGCTCTGCCTGCATCAATGCGTCGCGTTCAACTCGCCGGTCTGGTTCAATGTCGGACTGCACCAGCAGTACAAAATCACCGGCGCGAAATGCAACTGGCACTGGAGCAAGGAAGCCGGCGAAGCGGTGCAGCCGGACAACCCCTACGAATTCCCGCAGGCGTCGGCCTGTTTCATTCAAAGCGTCGAAGACAATATGGAGTCGATCATGGAATTGGCCCAGAGCGAGGCGATGCTTTTCAAATTCGGTTCCGGCACCGGGACCGATCTCTCGACGATCCGCTCGTGCCGCGAAAAACTGTCCGGCGGTGGCAAACCGTCGGGACCGCTTTCCTTCATGCGGGTTTACGACCAGATCGCGGCCGTGGTCAAGAGCGGCGGCAAGACGCGGCGCGCGGCGAAAATGCAATCGCTCAAAGTCTGGCACCCGGACATCATGGAATTCATCAGTTGCAAGCAAAGCGAAGAGGAAAAGGCCCGACTGCTCACCAAGTGCGGCCTGCACTGGGACGACGCCTATTCGTCGGTCATGTACCAGAACGCCAACCTTTCGATCCGCGTAACGGACGATTTCATGCGGGCGGTCAAGGAGGACAAGAACTGGGCCACCCGTTACGTGACCGACCCGACCCGACGCGGACCGGAATATCGCGCCCGCGACGTGTTCGACAAAATCGCCGACTGTGCCTGGAAATGCGGCGACCCCGGCCTGCAATACGACACGACGATCAACCGCTGGCACACCTGCCCCAACAGCGGACGGATCAATGCGTCGAATCCCTGTTCGGAATATATGTTCGTCGACGATTCGGCCTGTAATCTGGCGAGCGTCAACCTGATGCGATTCCGCAACGACGACGGCACGTTCAACGCGAAACGTTTCGTCGCGGCCTGCCGGGTCGTGTTCATCGCGCAGGACATCCTGGTCGACCGCGCGAGTTACCCGATCAAGAAGATCGCGGAAAACAGCCACAAGTACCGCGCGCTGGGACTCGGCTACACGAATCTCGGCAGCTTGATCATGAGCATGGGACTGCCCTACGATTCGGACGAAGCCCGCGGTTTCTGCAGCGTGGTGACCTCCCTTTTGCACGGGGCCGCGTGCCGCACGAGCGCCGAGCTGGCCGGATCGGTCGGCGTTTTTGACGGTTACGCCGAAAACAGCGTCCCCATGTCGCATGTCATGGAAATGCACTGGGACGCGACGAACAAAATCGCGACGGGCTACAAGACGCTCAAATCGGCGGCCCGCGAACTATGGGACGAGGTGCTCGACCTCGGCAAACGCAACGGATTCCGCAACGCGCAGGCGACGGTGCTCGCGCCGACGGGCACGATCAGTTTCATGATGGACTGCGACACGACGGGCATCGAGCCGGACATCGCGCTGATCAAGTTCAAGCAACTCGCCGGCGGCGGCACGCTGAAAATCGTCAACCAGACCGTGCCGCTCGCGCTGACGACGCTCGGTTATTCGCCGGAGGAAATCGAACGGATTCAGCAGTACATCGAGGAAAACCGCACCGTGGACGGGGCCCCCGATCTGTTGCGGGAGCACCAGCCGGTGTTCGATTGCGCCTTCCCGGCGCCGGGTTCCGACCGCTGCATCGGTTGGCAGGCGCACCTGAAAATGATGGCCGCGGCCCAACCGTTCATCTCGGGCGCGATTTCGAAAACGGTCAACATGCCCTCGAACGCGACGAAGAAAGACATCGCCGACGCCTACATGATGGGCTGGGAACTGGGCCTCAAGGCGGTGGCCGTTTACCGCGACGGTTCAAAAACCGCGCAGCCGCTCTCGACGAGCAATGAGGCCGAGGACAAAGCTGTCGAAGAAGCGAAAAAGCCGCAAAAACAGGTGGTGCCCGCCGGGCCGCGCCGGGCGCACCTGCCCGACACGCGACAGTCGATCACGCACAAGTTCAACATCTCGGGCCACGAGGGCTCCATCACCGTCGGGCTGTATCACGACGGCAAGCCGGGCGAAATGTTCATCACGATGGCCAAAGAGGGCAGCACGATCGGCGGCCTCATGGACTGCTTCAGCACGGCGCTTTCGATGAGCCTGCAATACGGCGTGCCACTCAGCGTGTACGTGCAGAAATTTTCGCACACGCGATTCGAGCCGATGGGCTATACGAAAAACCCGGACATTCCGATCGCCAAGAGCATCGTCGATTACATTTTCCGCTGGCTCGGCAAGACTTTCTTCGACGCGGAGGGCAACATGATTTTGCGACAGGCACCCGATTTCACTTCGCCCGCCCCGGCTCCGCTTGCGTCGCCGGAAACGAAAGCGGCCCTGCCGTCCCCCGATCAACCGGCGAAAACGCAAGCCACCGCAATCGCGGCCGCAAAACCCGCGGAAGCGAAAACCGACGTCGACGTGAAATCCGCGACGCAGACTGCGGCGACGACGTCGAGCGTCATGGTCGGCGCCGACCACCTGTCGCCCGAACCGCCGAAACCCGCCGAGGGCAGCGCGGCCTTGAGCGCCCAATACGCGTCCTACCAATCGGACGCCCCAGCCTGCGATTCGTGCGGCGCCATCACCGTCCGCAGCGGCAACTGCTACCTCTGC
>JAVBQX010000137.1:0-18757 GCA_031548645.1 Thermoguttaceae bacterium | reverse complement strand
GACGAGATGCACGTCGGAGCCGATCGTCAGCTCGCCGAGCGAAAGCTTGATCGTCCCCGCCCCGCCGCCGAACAACGCCGCGTCAAACGTGATCGTCGCCTTCCCACCCCGCTCCGCGGCAAGTTGCAGGGCCTCACGCAGGCTGAGGTTCCCGGGCGAATAATCGCCGTCGTTTTCGTCGACCAGCGACGAAACGACCAACTCGTTCGGCAGGAACGGCCCGTCGTACTCATAAGCCCCCATGTCCACCGTGCCGTATATGATGCGCGGTCTCCACCAATCAAGATCGTACACGGCGGTTACCAAAGAGTTATTTCCTCTGTTGATGGCAATACTGCTCTGCAACAAGTGATAATCACCGTTTGCAGGGTTGACGAAGCGGGGATCGACCGGCGATTCGACGACACCGAGGAGATTTCCGTTGGCATCGCCGTAGCGAATCGTTTGGTTGCTGGTCATCCCCTGTCCAATACCGATCAAGGTGCTTTTGCATGTATAAACAAAACCGAAAATATCGGGCGCGATGGGACCGTGGTTTTTTGCGACAATACTGTTTGCCAGTTCGAATCCCCGGTAATCGTGTCCGCCGACATTGTACAAGCCGCCGCCGCGAAGCGTTGCCGTGTTATTCGCCACGGTGCTGCCGCGGATAATTATGCTGATGTCACTGTATCCGATCGCGATGCCGCCCCCTTCCTTGGCGATGTTGTCGGCGATAAGGCAATGCGTGATGTCGACTCTCGTAAAGTCGTATTCACGGGTACCGGTCACGTAAATGGCCCCTCCCGCACCGTCGATTTCACCTGTTTCAGAGGAAACAACTTTGTTTTCCGTCAGTTTTGATGCGTAAAAGTACGTGTATCCCGCATTCACATAGGCCACGCCGCCGAAACCGATTCCCATGTTGTTGGTAAAAAGATTTCCTTGCGAGATGTAAACCACGCCCTTCATCTGATAAATCGCGCCGCCCGTTCCCCTGTTGTCGTGAAAGTATGAATCCTCGATCCAACCGTTTCCGTGCGTCTGTCCCTCGGTTGCGTAAAAGGTCTGCCCGACCGATGCGACGGCTCCGCCATATTGCTTTGCTTCATTGCCGTAAAACTCTGTGTTTTCGAACCTGAATCCCCCATGCAAACCGTAATATCCGCCGCCGGAACCATCGGTTTTGTTATTGCACACGACGACATTTCGCAGCGTTAAAAAGCTGTTTTCCGCAAGAATCGCACCGCCGCGTTCTTCATGAAAACCGCCGGTAATCGTAAGATTATCCATGTGGACCAATCCGTATTTGACATGGAAAACACGGCATTGTTCCTGTCCGTCAAGTATGAGCGTATAATTCGGCGGGCAAGAAATCGTCACGTCGGAATCAATCACCAGTTCTCCATGCAGCGCGATGGTCGCCGTTTCATTTGTAAAGATCGCAGGATCAAAGGTAATGATATCACGACCGAATCGTTCCCCGGCCAGTTTCAACGCCTCTCGCAAACTGAGATCGCCCGGCGAGTAAATTCCGTTGTCAACGTCGCTGAGGGTCGAGACAATCAATTCATACGAAAGGCTGTTCTCATGAGATTCGTAGGCCCCCATGTCGACCGCATTGCCGTAGCGACGGTTGTTGCCGTCAATATCCTTTGGAATCCCCGCCGCATAATCATTCTTTCCCCCACCAAGCGCCGGCGAAGTGATGGTGAGTCGATAATTACTGAGGTCCGGGTCAACAAATCCCGCATTAACCGGCTGCGAGGAGTTTCCCGTGATGTTTCCGTCAACGCCGTTGGTGAGGCCGTTCGCCCCCGCTCCGATCAGATTGTGCGTTCCGTTGACGGTTCCATACACGTCGACCGAGTCGTGCCGGTCGGAACCGTTTGGCAGCCGGTTTCCGGCGACGATCGTATTTCGAAGCGTCACGCTTGTCGCCAACGTCGCGTCGATTCCTCCTCCGTACAGTGCGACATTATCGGAAACGGTCACGTTCGTAAAAGTCACCAAGCCCGACCGGTTATTATAACCGCCGCCATTTTGGTCCGCTACGTTTTTGACAATCAGGGTATTGCTCAACGTCATTGTCCCCCCCGACTGGTGGATACCGCCGCCCGCCGGAGCGCTATTACCGCAAAAGATGGAATCGACGATTTCAACAGCGCTTTGATTGGCCGATAACCCGCCCCCAAGTCCGCCGGCGAGGGCTCCGATCGCCCTGTTGTCGAAAAACCGGACATTCGTGAGTTTTGCGCCGCATCGGTCGATATGAAGTCCGGCTCCGTTGAGTTGGGCGGTATTGTGGGTGAAAACGACATCCTCCAAAGTCAAAAACGTATTCACCGTCCGCATTCCGCCGCCGACATTTTGCACGAAACCGTCGGCAATCGTCAAACCGGACATGGCGATGACGGCATCCTCGCAATAAAACACGGAGACTCCATTTTGATACGCATTATGACCGCCGCTGATCGTGAGCAGACTCTTGCCAAGACCGACGATGTCGACGTTCCCGCCCGTGATTTGCAGCGTTCCGAGCGTCGGATCAAGCGTAATCGTTCTTCCGGCAAGCGATGCGTCGAACGTTATGACGCTTTTTCCATCATGTTCCGTCGCGGCGATCAATGCCTCACGGAGACTTGTCAGACCATTGTCCGATATTTCGTCGAGCCATGTCGTAACGACGAATTCGGCTTCCACCGGCGTGACGTCCCCTTCGGAATACTCAAACGCCCCCATGTCGACGGCGCTGCCGACATGGCGTGAATTGCCGTCAAGGTCGAGCGTGATACCGGCGTCAATGGCTTTTTGCGTATTTCCGGCGTTGACCGCGGGACTGTCTTCCAAAAGGTGATAATCCCTGTTCGCCGGATCGACGAATTTCGGGTCGACCGGCTTGATCATCGTGCCGATGATGTTGCCGCTCTCATCGTTTGACACCAGGCCGTACATTCCGGTTCCGATGCCGATGAGATTGTTGGTTCCCCCGAAATATCCGGACCCGTCGATGGAGTTCGCCGCCTGACTGGTCACGATATTGCCCGCGACGATCGTATTGTAAAGCGAAATCGGTGATGGCGATTCCGGGTCATACGATCCCGTGACACAAATTCCGGAAGAAAACGATCCCGAGTTTGCCGTGACCGTCGTGTTCGTGATCGTGGCGTGCGAGTCGGCCGAAATCACCAAACCGGCACCGTGATTATTGGCCTCGTTCCTCGCAATCAGCGAGTTGTTAATGGTCAAGGTGCGAACGGAATCCCCCCCAAATTCAATCGCACCGGCGCCGGCGATTTCGCTGAGAGTGGATCGGGAAGAATTCTCCGTAAAAATGGAATTGTTGATGATCAGCGATGCGCTTCGGGACAGGATGGCCCCGCCTCGATACGCCTTGTTCCCGTGAAAAACACCGTCATTGATCGTTACGACATAATTCTCACTTCCGTTTCCAAAAATCTGGATGGCGCCGCTGTTGGCCCCGCTTCCTTCGCGGATGTAATTTTCGAGAAAGGAAACTTGATTGAGCGTGGCATGGGAGTTCCACAATCCCAATGCTCCGCCGCCTTCGCTTGCGCTGTTTTTCGAGAAGACCACGTCGGTCAGCGTCACATCGGAGTTTTGAGCGTGCATTCCTCCGCCAATGCCGCCGGAACGGAATTCGGTGATCGTCAGTCCTGAGACGGACACGGTGGCACCGGTGATTTTGAAAGCGCTCGTGAATTGCCGCTGGCCGGAGATCGCCAGGTCTTCCGCCCCCAAACCGACGATGGTCACATCGAAATCGATCTCAAGCGGCCCCCGATCAAGATAAATCGACTTGCCTTTCAGTGATTTGTCGAATGCGATGACTCGACGGTCTTGCGACTGGGACGCCAGTTGAATGGCTTCCCTCAAGCTCAAGCCGTAAGCATACGGATCGGCGTCCAGTTGATCGTCAATCGTCGTGACAATGAAATTGGTCGTCGAGGGCGGCGTTTCGACGAAATATTCACTGGCCCCTATATCAACTGACGCCCCGGCAAAACGCGGATTGCCATCCAAATCCAAAGAGTTCATCCCCAAACCGGCATTGAAGGCATATTGGTCGTTTCCCTTGTCGATGGCCTGGGAAAGTGCGGCAAGGCGATAGTCGCCACGATTGGCATCAGCGAAAAGGGGCAAACCGGGGTCATGGAGAAAATTATCCGCCGGGTCGTTGCTCCAATTGGCAAATGTCGTCAGGTTATTGAAGCCCGTGACGGTTCCGGAATGGTGGTGAATATCGGAATTGGAATTCAGGGCGACAATGGTGTTGTAGAGATTCCATGTCCCGCCGTCAGTGAAAATCCCGCTGCCGTTTCCATCGGCGGAGTTCCTGGCAACCGTGCTGTTTGTCAGTGTCGACATGCCGGAATTAGCGTATATCCCGGCACCGTTATTGACCGCGAGATTTTCCGAAACCACGGAATTCGTCAACGTCAATTTGCTCCAGACTTCAATTCCGCCGCCATTCGCGCCGGCAGTGTTTCCTGAAATCGTACACCCCGTCACAATCGCATTGCCATTGGCGCCGATGGAAATTCCACCGCCGGAATCGGCGGCATGGTTTCCGGAAACAGTGCAACGCGACAACATTAATGTACTGAGGGAAGCATTGGTGAATACTCCACCACCCCTGTTGGCAACGTTTCCCGGAATGGAACAGTTTGTTGCAATCAATGTGCCATATCCGCTGTAAGCTCCTCCGCCGTCGCCACGGGCAATATTGTCATCGATTATACAATTCGTTAGATTCATTTCGCCATAGTAAGCCCGGTCCAAGCTATTCCAGATGCCGGAATTGTATACTCCGCCGCCCGAATAGGCGGCATTTCCTGAAATCATGCAATTTGATGCCGTCACCATTCCATAATAATATGTTTGGGCGAAATAGATGCCGTTATTGTATATCCCGCCGCCGGAGGCACTTGAAGTATTTCCCGAGATCGTGCTGTTCGTCAATGTCAAATTGCTGCCAAAGCTGTAAATTCCGCCGCCGGAGTTTGACGTATTTCCTCCGATAATATTCATCCCCGCCAATGCCGCGGTACTGCGGGTGAGATTGAACACCCGCGATTTTTGGTCGGCGTTAATCGTCAGTTTTTCCTCGCCCAAGGAGACGATCGTGATACTGCCGTGGGTGGTTTCATTGATGTTGACGGTCAGTTCCGTTCCGGAAAGTTTGATCGTGTGATATGCCGGGCTGGTGCGCACGACGATCAGGTCGTTTTCCACCGTGTTGCCCGCGGTCGTGATCGCCTTTCGCAGACTGTCCTCGGTAATCCCCATGGACGAAATATCAATGATGTTGTAATCCGCCATTTCCGACAAATGGAGATCGGGATACGCCGCTTTGATCGCATCGAATTCCGCCGCGCTGACCGCGAGCATTTGACGTTCTTCGAGCGGTTCAAGATTCAACTTGCGGGATTTTCTCATGATGCCGGTAATGGAACCCCGCTCTTTGCAACGGCCAAACAATCGTTGAACAATACCTGACATGTGAACCACTCCAAAATTTAGATATTTGCGACAATAACATCCTTCCATATAATAAAACCAGAACGAATTTGCATTATAATTGATGACACAATTCGAATGCAATGCAACGGCATTGCTAATCAGGAAAAATGTGCCAAAAAAATCATTTTTTCAAGATATGCCTGAAGCGGCGAAGAATTGCACGTTCCAAGAGTATGGAAAAAGGAGGAGCATCCGTGTGTTCAGTGCGCCGCGAAACTTTTCACCATCGCACGAAAGACAATCGTCAATTGCATCGCAGAGTGACTCGAAGTCGTCGCAAATGATCGCTTGCGCGGGTGGAATCCCGCGCATTGCTCAAGAAATAACCCCGGGAAGTCATACTCCCCGATCCGCCGTGGCAGCAATGGAGTAACTGGATTAGGTGTGTCGCGGCTTCGCCAAAAAACTCATTTTTCCCTGATTTTTCCAGGCGAAACGGGGGGGATAAAAATTTCCGGGTCAGTGTCCGCCGCAGCCGGCGCAACCGGCCCCTTTCGGGTAGTTCGGATTTTCGATGGAGAATCCCCTCGCGGCGGGCGTATCGAGAAAATCGATTTCGGTCCCATCAAGGTGCAGGTCGAATTTCTTCTGCGTCACGACTGAAACGCCGTCTTTTTGGTCGAACTTCACATCGGCTTTCGGGTCAAATCCGGCGTCGAACCCCAACGCGTATTGCAGCCCGGAACAGCCGCCGCCCAGGATCGACATACGGAGAAAAGTGCCCGGCTCCATTTCGCGTTCCGCCATGATTTTTTTGACTTCGCTCACCGCAGGTTCGGTTAACAGGATGGACATTGGGTGCCTCACAGGAATGGTTGTTTTTGAGTGTGAACGGTTAAATAAGCCGACCGCTTTTCTCGATGGTTGTTGCCTCAATTCTAGCACTGTTGCATAAGTTGGCAACAATCAACTTTCAAATTCTTTCAGAAGAGCGAGCGTTGAATAAAGAATCGGTTATCTAGTTTTTGAAGATTCGCCCTCGGAATGGCCTGTTCGCAGGTGTTTTCAAAACGGGGACGGCTTGTACTTTCGGCGCCGTTTCATGTTGGCAAAGTTTTTCCTGATCCGGGTGTTCGCCGAGCCATTCGACCTGGCCGTTGGAAATATCGTAAATGGCCGCGATGATCACGAGTTTCTTCTCCCGCACCGCTTCGCGGATGCTGTCGCTTTGCTTGAGGAGCGTTTCAACGGCGAGAAACACGTTTTCCTTGACCGTGACGCCGACCAGTTCGTCTTCCGACGATTCCGGATTCGCCTTTTGCGCCCGCTCGACGGCGGGACCGATCTGCCGGATGAGCGTTTGAATGTGCCCTTCCGCATGGTCGTGCTTGACCGCCGCGGTAACGGCCCCGCATTTGGTGTGCCCCAGCACGACAAGCAGCGGCGTGCCGAGGTGCTCGACGCCGTATTCGATTGAGCCCATTTCGTCATCCGAACAAATGTTGCCTGCCACGCGGACGCAGAACAGGTCGCCGAAACCCTGGTCGAACAGCAGTTCGAGCGGCACCCGCGAATCGCTGCACGCGAGAATCGTCGCGAAAGGATGCTGCCCTTCCGTCGCGGTCTGGGTCAGTCGCGCCAATCCGGTATCGGGGTGAACGCTTTTTTCCTCAAGAAAACGCCGGTTTCCCTCCTTCAAAAGCTGCAACGACTTTCCCGCGTCAGCCGGCGGAGTTTCGCCGTGGGAGTCCGGCTGTGATGCGCATACCATCGAAAAAGTCACTACAAAACAAACAAAAGCCGTTGGAAAGATTAAGCGTTTCAGCGTCACGGTGCCACCCATCAGGAAAAAAGCGTTATTCGTAGTCGATGCGGGAGAAACGACTTCCCCCGTCAAGATCAATACAATATTTTACGCTCGTCACAGCACTTGGCCACGGGTGGACCGGGGGCAAGGTGGGGAAAATCGTAAAAAAATCTGCGAATTTGAATTTTGTGATGATTCGAAGTCGAAACAAAACGAATTCCGACCGACTCCGGACGTTTTCCATCAATGATGGAAAATCATGATCGACAACTGGAATGACTTACGGTTTTCTGCTAAACTTTTTTATAATGGCGGTTCCTTGAAAATGCGGACTTTGGTTCACTCACCATTTTCCGGTAAACAGAAAATTTCCGTGCCATTTCTCCGCGTCTCGTCAAAAATCGAAGGGGGTTCCTGATGAAAACGTTCCATGTCCGCATTGATCGATTCGCCTGCTTTTTACTTGTCTTGTTTTTAATGTCTGGCATGATGCCGCTGAGCGTTGCACAAACGACCGGAACGACGGGCGATCATTCTGAAGTCGGCCTTGGGGATGGAAGCGTTTCCGGAATGGGACTTGCGGCGTTTGACTTCGGTGAACAGCCGATGCGATATCTTGAAAACGATCGCATCAAACTCGGCATTGATTTGAGTCTCGGCGGCGCGGTCACGTATTTGTCGGACGAAAACAACGGCGGCGAAAACATGATCAACAGCGTCGACTGGGGACGACAGATTCAATTGTCGTTTTACAGCGGGCCGAGACCGTTTATCGGACCGAACGGCGAAAAGCCGACCGAACGGTGGGCCGGGCTCGGTTGGAATCCGATTCAATCGGGCGACGTCGGCGGTAACAAAGCGAACACGACCGCGTTCGAATACCGCGATGACAGAAAATCAATGTACGTGCGATGCGTTCCGATGCAATGGCCGCACGACGGCGTTCCGGGCGACTGCGAATTCGAATGCCTGTACACGCTGGACGGAAACGTCATCAAATTGCAGGCGAAGATCATCAATCATCGCCGGGACAAAACGCAATATCCCGCCGGCGGTCAGGAAATGCCGGCACTTTATACGAACGGGCCGTGGTACAAGTTGGTGACCTATCTCGGTGAGAAACCGTTTCAAAACGAGCCGGTCACCGTGGTCGTCGACAAAACTGACGGGAAAGGCTGGCCATGGGTGCATTACGTGACGCCGGAACGATGGTCCGCGCTCATGGACGAACAGGGAAACGGGATCGGCGTGTATCAACCGAAATCCGTGAAAGTGACAGCCGGGTTTCATGGCGGCGACGCAAACAAGGGACACGGCGGTGAAAAAAGCGGCCAGACGGGTTACATCGCGCCCTTGGGGCACCAGATACTCGACCACGACATCACATGGGGATATGACACTTATTTCGTGCTCGGAACGGTGGAGGACGTGCGAAATTTCGCAAAAAAAATGACGCCCGCGAATCCTCGTCCGACATGGAAGTTCGAAAACTCGCGTGATGACTGGTATTACGGCGGTGGTGCGAAAGATGCCGGTTGGCCGATTCAGCAAATGCTCGACGTTCAATTCCCGGCAGACGGAAAATTGAACGGGCCGGATACGTTTTGGAAAGCCGAAGACGCTCCGATTCTCGAAATCGAGGGGGCGTTTCAATGCAATGATCCGGCTGCGGCATCCGGCACTGGAACATTGCTGGTGCGGTTGCAACCGTTCGGGAAATCGGACGTCACCGATTGGCTCGGTTGGAGCGAAGGAACGCATAACGTCGAAAAGGAACGGGCCGCGAAAGCGGAACAATACCCACGTGCGGAATCGTTCGACGTTCCGCTTGAAGTGACCTTCGACGGGATCAATCGCGTTTATCGCGTTGATCTCTCGAAGGAACCAAAATATCATGGGCCGATGAAAAACCTGACGATTCAGTTCCCGTCTCAAAACGGCACGGCAAAAATCAAACGCATCGGTTTTGTGCAGGAAAAATCGACAACGCCGACGGTGTTGCATTCCGTCGCGGACGAACGACAATTCATCGAATCGCCGGAACAGGACGCGATCAAAAATCCGGCCATGCGTTGGGCCGACACATCGCGGAAGTTTCAGCCGGATGGCACTGCGATTCCCTATTCGAAAGACCCGTGCGTCGTCCGTTTTCAGGATCGGTATTTGATGTATTTTTCACTGCCGCCGAACGACAGAGTCAAAACGACCTGCGGCTGGATCATCGGAATCGCGGAAAGCAGCGACCTGGTTCACTGGAAGCGAATCGCGGAGTTGCCGCCGATGCAGGAATGCGACGCGAAAGGATTGTGCGCTCCGTGTGCCCGCGTTTGGGACGGGAAAGTGCATCTTTTTTATCAAACCTACGGCAACGGAAAAGATGACGCGATTTGTTATGCGTTCTCACACAACGGCGTTGATTTCACGCCGCATCCGCAAAATCCTGTCTTCAGACCGCATGGCGATTGGACCTGCGGTCGGGCGATTGACGCCGATGTGTTCCGCTTCAAAGACAAACTGTTTTTGTACGCCGCGACGCGCGATCCGGACATGAAAATCCAAAAACTTGTCGTCGCCACCGCCGACCCGGATTCGGATTACGGTCCCGACTGCTGGACGCAGGCGTTTGACGGTGCGATTCTGGAACCCGAGTTGCCGTGGGAAACGAAGTGCATTGAAGCGGCCACCGTTTGTCAACGCGGCGATCAACTCGTCATGTTTTACGCCGGCGGGTACAACAACGACCCGCAACAGATCGGCGTCGCGGTCAGCGATGACGGCATCAGGTGGACGCGAATGTGGGACGTGCCGTTTTTGCCGAACGGAAACGAGGAAAGCTGGAACCGCTTCGAATCCGGTCATCCCGGTGTGTTCGTCGATGACGACGGTCAAACGTATCTCTTTTATCAAGGCAACAATGACAAGGGAAAAACATGGTTTCTTTCCTGTGTCAAAATCGATTGGGACGGTAACCGACCGCGGATCGCCTCCGAATTCAATTAATAACGCATGCTCTGTAGCGCTTTGTCACAATAACAGGCCTCCTCACCAGAATCTGCGGACAGATTCCGGTTCAGGGAGTTTTGGCAGTGTGAGATATAACACGGTTTCATGTATTAGCGCAACAAGCGCGAATCGATTTTTTCGTAACCACAAATTAGCATCTTCGTGTCATTTTTCCATTTCAACGCCATCTCCGGTTTTAGTTGTTTTTTGGGGTTCCGGCAATACGCCGATAAAAAACAAGCCGGCTTTCTCTTGGGCCGGATGTCTTGAGCGAATATCCGCCTTCCCGAATTTCGCGGCCGGAAAGCCTTGCGGTCATGCCCGTGTCAACATCCTCGAACTCATACTCGCAATCCGGTCGAACCGTCAACAGATCGAAATTCATGGAAACGACGTTGGAATCCGGACGGCGGAATGCGATAATGACCCCTTTCTCTTTTTCCGGAAGATAAAAATGGTAGGCCAACCAGGTATCCATCGCGTGCCCCCCCGCGGACAGGGGATAGAAGTCGCCGAAGAAATACGGTTGGACGCGTTTGGCCTCCAAAATGCGTTCACGCTGCCAACTCCATTCTTCCTCATTTTCGGGAAGGGGGCGGTTTCCCACCTCTTCAATGCTTAAAACGATCCCCGAAGAAAGGGCGGAACGGCATTGATACGTGTCGGGGCCGGTCAGGAACGGGCTGATGGCATTCGCCGGAAGCCAATGCGAAATCCCGAAGGTGTGGGCCTGCGTCGCTTCCGTCACGAGGTAGGGGAAGCAATTGTAATCCGTTCGCCAAAGCGGGACGCTTCGTTTCATCGTTTCAAGTTCGATCCGCCGCCCGCCGCTGGAACAATTGTCGATCAGGAGACCTTGGTGACGATTCAGCAATTCGTCCCACATGGCATAGGTTCCTTCGACGAAACGCATTTCACGCATTCCGACGCGGTCCGCAGGCTCGTTCCACGTCCAAAACGGAAACGGATCAATGTTGAAATCCTCACGATAACAATCAATGCCGTTTTCCGAAATGAGTCCGGAAACCGTGTCGACAATGTGTTTTCTTGCGTCAGGATTTCCGAGGTCGAGGAGAACGTTTTGCCCCGGTTGCGGGGTTTCGGAATTTTTGAGGAACCATTCGGGATGAGCGACGGTCGTCTCCGTGCCGAAGGTGGTCCGGATCGGCTCGAACCAAAGGAGGAATTTCATGTTCGCCTTTTTGACCGCCTCGCTGATCGGCAGGAGCGTGTCGGGATGTCGGTGCCGGTTCACGATCCAATCCCCGACGGTTCCCCAATCCCCTTGAAACACGTTGGGGCAATCGGTTTCACTTTTTCCGTACCACCCGGCGTCGATCCAGTAATAATCGTAGGGAAGTTTCTTTTCCGCGATCTTGGCGATCATGCTCAGGTGTTGTTTCGTCGCCGTTCCGCCCCAGGTCGAGCAGCACACGGGAAGCGAAACGGGCTTTTCGTTTTCCTGCGGATGAAAATGTTTCAGGACGAACCGGCGAAACATGTTCTGTCCGTGCATCATTTCATCCGACCAATAGAAAACGAGCATCAAGGGTGAACGGATGGATTCCCCGGGATAAAGTTTCGTGTTCAGGTGCTGCATTCCCGCCGAAATCGGGCAGTTTCCGTTGCCGTCATGTCCGATTTCCGCGAACCAGAGCCCGTTCCAGCCGATGCCGACGATGAGACCGTCCGGCCCCGTTTTGAGATTGAAAAACGGAAGCCACGTCGCCGAGGGACGGGTGTCCGAATCGAACAGGGAATAATTGGAAGCGCGGCGGAAGTCGGCATTGGCCTGATAATCCATGCGCACCGTCCTGTTGTGGGCCCACATGGATTTCCGCATTTCTTCGCCCGTGAAAACGAAATCGTCGGTTCGCCCGTCGGAACCCTGCGAGCGATAAAGGATCGGCATCGTTCCATCGCTTCGTTTCCAGGAAAAATCAAGGGCTTTAAAATCGTGGATGTTGGCGGAATCGGCGTTGCCTTCGTTTTTGAGATGCACGACCCAGCTCATGGCCGGGAAATCGCGGTATTCCGTCAATTGCATTTCACAGGCCAGCCCCGATTGTTCGTCTTTCCATCGGAGCGTATGCAGACGCGTATCGTTGTTCCATTCGCCGGTTTCTATATCGGCGTTGTCGACGCGAACCCAATCGGCGCTGGAACGATCCCCGCAACGAAAACTCATGGGAATCGCAGGCGAATAACGCGATTCATCGGCGACGGCGCCGCTGCGGGTCAAATGCCCCAGCCATTGGGACACAAATGCCAATTCCTTTTCCCCGGGAACGGACGAATAGGGTTCCACCGGTGGTTTCGCATCCGCCGTCATCCCGAAACACAGAATCATTAAGGTCACGATGAAACAGTGGCATACTTTCATGATTTTTTCCTTGAATTTGTTGATTTCAAAGTTGACTTTCCCGCGGCAGTTACCATAACATGCTTATTTTTTGGAACCGTTGCCAGCCGAGGAGAGATCGTAATTGACGACGTTTTTTCCCTTCTTGATCGTTGCGGTCAGCGAAGAACGTCCCATGATTCCCGTATATTCCGCGGGGATGACTTGTTTCATTTCCGGGGATTCGATTCCCGTCATGGGGGCTTTCACCGTTCGGCCCGTCGGTTCCGAAGCAACGATTCCCACCGTATAGGATCCGACCACAGGGCCGTCATTGCGGGAAATCCTGTATTTTCCGTCCTTGATCTGTCCTGAAACGTCGGGACAACTCGTTCCCGTTTGCGGTTTAAATGTAATATACCCGTCGCGGACGGATTTTCGATCCAGCGTAATATTCCCTTCCACCGGAACACGATCCAGTCCATCCCGACGACAGCCGCTGACTATAAAACAGCAGGCGAAAAACAAAGTCGCGATGACAAATACCGTTCGTCTATTCATGGTAATGTTCTCCTTGAAGACAAGCAGAAAAATTTTCCTACAAGCCCGTTTTTCCATCCGCGATTTGCACCGTTTGGAAAAATGTATTGGAATCGACCGTGTCCGAAACGAAATGAACGGACGCGTCGCCGCGAAGCGCATTGACTCCACCGGTATGCCGGCTTCGAGTGGCGGCATTGGGCGTCCATCCGTCGTCTCCCACGGCGGTACAAGGAAGATTGATGCTGGGGAGATTGTCTTCCGGTCCGCAATATCCGCTATAGGGGGGTTGGAGGTCGGGACTTTTGGAGTTGGGAGTCGAAGCGCTGAAGATCATCATTTGCCCCGCTCTCAAGCTCCAGGGTTTGCCATAGGCACGATTCTCGCTTTGGCCGGTCAGGAATTCCCCGTAAATGATCGTGTTGCTCAGGCCATCGACGAAATTTGCCATCGAACGCCATTTTCGGACGCCGAACGGGCCTTTTTCACCGATCGGGAAACCGCGTCCGACAAAGGGTTCGTGAAGTTCCCAATACATGTGGACTTCATTGGCGCAATTGGCAAACGGGAGGTAATTCACCTTATAGAGTCTCACCTGATTGGCGGCGTCCGATTCGTTCGGATTGGCCGGAAAATCTTTACCCCCAAGACCGTCGCTTGGACAAAGGTAGTTGGAAATGAAGCGACCGTTCAAAGGAAGCCAAAAGGTCGGCGGATTTTCCGAAGGAACGCCGTCGCCCCAGGGGGGACGGACATAAAATTGTGTTTTCTGGTCAAGTATGTCTTTGATCAACTCGTAAATGGCCGCCTGTTCGGCGAACGGGAGAATTGCTTTTTCCGGCGAGTACCAGTCATTGCTCCCGAAGTACCCCCCCGGCTCAACGCGCGTGATGTCGGAAGCGGAAAGGGCCGGCAAAGCATTGTGTGAATCGTGATAGTTGTGCAAACCGAGACCGATCTGCTTCAAATTGTTCGTGCATGACATCCTTCGAGCGGCTTCCCGTGCGGCTTGAACGGCCGGGAGCAAAAGAGCGATCAAAATCCCTATGATGGCTATCACGACAAGTAACTCAACCAATGTAAACGCTTTTATCGCAAAAAGTTTACGGTTCATGATGATTCTCCTTGTAGAGCTGCGAAAAACGCCGCGGGTGAAAACGAAATATGTAAATGGATTGGTGGATTTTACATAAATAGCGGGACCGTCAGCATTGTCAGTCTAGCGCTTCCGACACGGGGAGTCAAGATATTTTTGCGCATGAAAAACAACACTTTCGCGAATACCCCATCTTCTTGAAAAACAAAGAGATACGCCGTTTTAACGACATTTCTTTACATTAATGAACGAATTCGTTACAATGTGATTATATGCTATCGTCCGGAAATCACATGAGCCTCATCGGCATGGAAAACCTGCTTGACATTTAGTCGTCCAAAATTTCCCATGTGCAAGCATGTGCGTCAGGAGAATGATGGTTCATGGCAAAAAAACGCAGCAAAATCCCCCAGGTGATTCTTTCCTTTCTCTCCTCGATTAAAGCCAGCCGGGACAAGCTTCAGGGAATCTTGAAATTTGAACGTCTTTATGGACCTTGGCAAATTCATCTTTACGAAGGACGTCCGGGGGAACAGTGGTTGAATGATTTGAAAAGTTGGGGCGCCACCGGAATCATCGTGGAGGCGGATCAACAACCCTGGGTTGAAAAATTGGTCATGCAAACACTTGATTCGGGAATACATGTCGTGCTGGTCGATCCCCATGATAATTTTGTCGATTCAAACCACCCTTTCTCCCGTTTTTGTCGGATCAACGCCAATGGTGCGGCCATCGGTCGAATGGGAGCGGAGTATTATGTCAATCGCGGGGTCCGGCATTTCGCTTTTGTTGATGATGTCCAGGACAGCAACTGGTCACGATTTCGAAAAGAGTCCTTTGCCGGGTATGTCAAAAAAGCCGGTTATCATTGCCACGTTTACCCCGAATTGAATGAAAATCAAAAAAAAGACTGGGGGGTGGAACAACGGTTCATGATCGAATGGTTGAACACGCTTCCCAAACCGGTCGGAATCATGGCCGCGATGGATGCCCGGGGGCGGCAAATCCTCGACGCCTGCATGATGGCCGGGATTGATGTTCCTTTCGAAGTCCAGGTCCTGGGGGTCGACAATGATGAAATGATCTGCGAAACGGCCAGCACCCCCATGTCGAGCATTCTCGCCAATGCTGAAAAAGGCGGATTTCTAGCGGCTCATCTTCTCCATTCGCTTATCGAACGCAAAGTGAGGAAAAAAAACGTCCTGTCTTATGATCCGATGCAGGTCATCAGCCGAAGGAGTACCGAAGCCGTTCTTTTTCAGGACAGGATTGTCGTGGCCGCCATAGAGTTCATCAGAATCAACTCGGGAATAGGCATCAATGTCGGCGATGTGTCTCGCCATCTTGGCATTTCGCAACGCCTGTTGCAAATCCACTTCAAAGCCTCCCTGGGGCGTTCGGTCATTGATGAAATCATGCGGGTTCGATTCAACCGCATTTGTGCATTGTTAAGCGAATCCGATATTTCCATTTCGGAAATCACCGGTCTCTGCGGTTTTGAAAACGAAAGTTACCTGGGACGTATTTTCAAAAAACGCATCGGTAAAACAATGACTCAATTTCGGCGGGAACATTCCTTTTGAGTCCGCTGGATGAGCGAAAGCGCGGTCAAGACGCAACTCTGGATCGGCGTGAGCGTTTACCTGCTGGTCGCGATCCTGAAAAAGGATAAAATGGGGGTAAAGTGTCAATGTAGTCCCAAGACAAGTCATTGGAACAAATCGAAAAGGAATTGATCGGCGATTTACCCGTCGAATTCAAATAACGCGACGAAACTTGCTTGCCCTATAGGGCGAATTAAAAGCCGGCGTGGAGTCAAGTGGTGAAACCGTAGCGACGGGAGCGGAAAAACTCCAGCCCAACTTACTAACTGCTCTAATATTATTACATCTTTATTCTCATTCGGGGAACATCCATGTCAAACGCGCCGATTTTACCGGATAACATTCAAGCAACTCCAAAAAACGATGACGTCGGGAAGATGACCTCCCGTGAACGCATTGACCTGACTTGCCGGCACATCGAACCGGATCGGTTGGCGATTGACTTCGGCGGTTGCGGACAGACGGGAATACATGTCAGCATCGTTTACCGGTTGCGCCGGCATTTCGGCCTGGACAAACCGGGTACGCCGGTGAAAGTGGTTGAGCCCTGCCAGATGCTGGGCGAAATCGCCGACGATCTGGCCGCGATCCTTCGCAGTGACACGGTCTCTCTTGCGGGAACGGGAACCATGTACGGCTACCCGATGCGGGATTTCAAGGAATTCCGACTCCACGACGGAACGCCGGTTCTTGTCCCCGCCGGTTTCAATACGATCCATGAAACGAACGGTCATTTGTACCAGTATCCCTGTGGCGATACCCAATGTCGACCGAGCGCCGTCATGCCGGACAAGGGATATTTTTTCGACAGCGTCGACCGCCAGGAGCCGATTGACGAGGATAAACTTGACCCGCGGGACAACCTCGAAGAATTCGTCCCGATCGGGGGCGTCGAATTGGAACATTACGCCCGGGAATCGAAAAGGCTTTATGAAACGACGAATCGTGCCCTGTTCTGCGGTTTCGGCGGGCTGTCTTTCGGTGATGTCGCGATGGTGCCGGGGCCGTTTTTGAAGCATCCGAAAGGAATCCGCGACGTCGCCGAATGGTACATGAGCCTTGCCTCAAGGAAAAATTATATTCATGCGATTTTCGAAAAACAAGTGGAAATCGCCATTGAAAACCTGAAACGCCTTCACGGGGCCGTCGGAGACCGAGTCAGCCTCATCCACACCAACGGGACGGATTTCGGAACCCAGAACGGCCCGTTTCTATCTCAAAAAACATTCAGGGAGCTGTTTCTGCCCTACCAGAAGCGGCTGAACGGCTGGATTCACGAAAACACGCACTGGAAAACGTTCATGCACTGTTGCGGCGGCGTTCGACCGTTGCTGGATTTGTTTGCGGAAGCGGAATTCGACATACTGAACCCCGTGCAGTGTTCCGCGAACGGGATGACCGCGGTGGACTTGAAAAAGGAATACGGCCGAACGTTCGTTTTCTGGGGCGGCGGTGTCGACACGCAGAAGACGCTTCCTTTCGGGACACCGGATGAGGTGCGCCGTGAAGTCCGGGAAAGGATCGAAACGTTTGCCCCCGGAGGCGGGTTCGTTTTCACTTCAATCCACAACGTTCAAGCCTTGACGCCGCTTGATAATCTCCTGGCGATGTTTGAAGTCCTTGAGAATTATGCGAAATAGAAAGTAGCGGTTCAGGGACTCGAACCCCGGACACGCGGATTATGATTCCGCTGCTCTAACCAACTGAGCTAAACCGCCATATCAACAGCGCTTTAATTTATAGCAGATTATTACGGTCTGTCAACTCGCCTGCTCCAGGTTTCCGGCGGAATGGGGACGACAAATAAAGAGATCAAAGTTATTCCGCTTGTTTTCAGCACGTATTTCAGTATAGGCTGTCACGATTTGACCGCCGGCACAATTGCGGACAATGCGCACAAAAAAGCCCATGCGGTGGAGTCGCATGGGCTTTTTATATTCGCTGGTTTTCGTGTCAGAACATGAGGTTCAGGTTAATTTACCGCAACCGGTTGAAAATTCCGCATTTGGAAATTCCAATGGGTGTGAGCATAATTATTCCGGAACCGCAGTCGGCATGGCGTTGTTGTAGCAACCGACGGCCGGGCCGCAAGGATCGCATGCGATCGGGGCGACGGTGCAGGGATCACAGGCGTTGCAACCACGATTGTTGCAAACTCCGCAATCGCAGCCTTTCAGCGAGCCGAAGAGGCCGTTGAAGAAGCGGGACACGTTGGCCTTGCTTTTCTGCATAGCGCGAAGGACCGGGCGATCGCAGGGATTGCAGCAGGGATCATAGCATCCCGCATCGCAACCAAGCGGCGCACAGACCGGATCGCAAGCCGGGGCGGTGCAAACCGGGTCACACGCGGCGACCGGGGCACAAGCCATCGGAGCGCAGGCAACCGGTTCGCAAGCCGGGGCACAGGCCATCGGGGCACAGGCAACCGGTTCGCACGGGGCACAAGCGACGACGGCGTCACAGGGGCCGCAGGCGTTGAGCGAGCAAGGTTTGTTTTTCAGCAAACCTTTCAGGCCCGAAAACAGGTCACATTTTTGCTTGCAGCAAGCATTGCACGCATTACAGGGATTGGCATCGTTGCAACCGCAATCGTATGCTTGGGCGTAAACGCTCAGCGTCAGACACAGTGCAAGAGAAACAATCAGAAACTTGGACTTCATAGGACAAACTCTCCTTTTTCCACATTCACCGATTCCAACCGCGAAACATGTCCAGCCCTTGAATTGAAACGGATGTTCCAGCCAAGGGACAAATTGCTTTTCGGCGTTTTTCGGCAAACCAATAAAAAATATGTTTGAGGCAGAACCGTTCGGATTGAAACCACATCCGAAAATATCCTATCGGTTTTCTGACCCCCCCGATACGTGCTCCCCCAGCACGCTTCTTGTCTCACGGGTTAGTGA
>JAVBQX010000054.1:0-3814 GCA_031548645.1 Thermoguttaceae bacterium | reverse complement strand
ATCAATCTCGTTGCGATCGCGCAAATGCAGCACTTTCGTAAACGTCGGCGTGTTCTCGAACCGCAGCACGAGCGTGTCCCCTTCGGCCCCGCGATCCTGGTTCAAGACGGCCAGCGTCACGTTTTTCACTTCCTGCGTGATGGCGAAGGAGAAGACGAAAATTTGCAAAATCGGCGGCACGATCAACATCATGCGCGCCTTCGGATCGCGAAGCGCCGCGAGAAATTCCTTGATCATCAGGTGATAAAGTCGGTTCAGCATGATCGGTCATCTCCTAAAACCAGAGCCCGAAAAACCAGAGCCCGAAGCGTAAGCGAGGGACAAGCTCATTACTTGATATTCTACCATTTATGCCGGTGGTGCCCATCACGAAAAACAGTCCGGCACGCTTTATCATCGAAAAAACCGTACTAAAACCGGTACGCTTTCTTCCCCACCACCCTTTCATATTGATCTTTCCACGAAGTTTACATAGAATAATGGTCAGGCGGAACGATTCCGGCAAGTCGCATCGAAAAGGGCCGTTGACTTGCCGCGGTTTCCGGCGTCCGCCGGTTTTGGGAAAGGTGCGGCCATGTTTCGAACGTTGAATAATGGGGTCAACAAGCACTTGACGTCGCGGTTTCTGCCGCGGACGTTCGTTTTTGCGTTGGCCGCAATCCTTGCGATGAGGTACGGCACCGCTTTCGCGCAGCGTTACACGACCGAACACCCGGACGTGCTGCGGGCGATCGACAAGGGGCTCGATTATCTCGAAAAAAACGGGGCCAGCGAAAATCGCACCGGCGGCATTGCTCTGGCCGCGCTAGCGCTGGTCAAAAACGGAGCCCCGGAAGACCACCGGATCGTCCGGCAGGCGGTGGCCAAAATCCGTTCGTGCGTCAAATCGTCGCGTGAGTTCGAGTTCGACCACCCGATCTATTCGGCGTCGCTCTCGGCGGTGCTGCTTTGCGAACTCGATCCGGCGCGGCACCAGCAGGATTTGGCGGCCATTTCCTATTACATTCAAAACACGCAACGCTGGGACGGTTCCTGGAGCTACATGACCGGCACCGACGTCAACAGTTACGCTTCGGGCGACATGTCAATGACGCAAAACGCGCTCATGGCGTCGTGGTCGCTGCACAACAGCGGGCATCCCGTACCTGCGACGATGCTCAATCGGGCGGCCAATTTTTTGATCCTGGCGCAGAACAATCAGGGACAATTCCCCTACCAGACGGCCATTTCCAAGGACAGCGGAACCGTCAGTCACCAGGGACCGAGCCTCTCGATGACCGCCGCCGGCATGTCGGGCGTTTATATCTGCCGGAACATGTTCGATCTCGACGCTTCGGCCCGAATCGATCATACGACGTCGAATCTGGCCATGATCAAGGCCAAACCCGAAGTGTTCAAGAAAATCGAAAGCGAAGAAGATAAAAAACGTCGCATGATGTCCGGCGAGGCGATGCGCGGCAGTTTCTCGAAATCCCGCTTCGACCAGGTCACCCGGGCGGGCAACGACTGGCTCGAACGGAATTACCGCAGCGGCCAGTCGAGCTATTGGCACTATTACATGTATGCGCTGGAACGTTACGAAACCTTTCGCGACCTTTCCGAAGGGCATTGGGACGATTCGCCCGACTGGTACAACTGGGCCGCGGGACAACTTATTTCGACCCAGAAACCGGACGGCAGTTGGAGCAGTAGTTGCGGCGTGGTGCCGGACACGGCCTTTGCCGTCCTGGTGCTTTGCCGCTCGACGCGAAAGGCCGTCGAACAGCATATCGCCGATCCGGTCGCCGGGGGAACGATGCGCGGCGGTCGCGGGCTGCCCACCTCGGCGGACGCCGACGACATCGTCATTCGCGACGGTCAGCTCATCTCGCTTTCCGAACTGCAATCGTCGCAAAGCCTGCTTGAGCGCATCGACGAATTGAACGCCGTCGACGAGGAAACGCTCCTGCAACTGTCGCGAATGCCGGCCCGGTCGCTGCAAAGTTTCCTGACGACCGACCGGATTCGCGAAGCGCGGGCCTGGCTCAATAACGCCGACGTCGAAGTGCGACTGGCCGCCGTCGATTTGCTGGCCAAAAGCGGCGACGCCAAACACGCCCCGGCCCTGATCGCCGCGCTGTCCGATCCGGATTACGCCGTCGTCGAAGCGGCTCACGAGGCCCTCAAACGCATTTCACGCAACGCGAAAATGCCCCGCCTGCCCGCTTCCGATGTGAACAACTTCCCGGAACAGCTCAAAAGCGTCAAAAACGCCTGGGCCGAATGGTACCGGACCATCGACCCGACCTACAACACCGAATGATGCTTGGCCTTCGCCGAAAACTCATTCACAAGAACAGCAGCCGGGAACGCAGTGAGCAAAGCGAACGGAGTGACCGGTGTGGGGCGTGTCCATTCGAGTGAACGTATTTCGCGTTTTCACTTTGTTGTTGTTTTGCGGCGGTCTCGGCGAGACCGCCCTACCTTGACCATGGCACAGAAGATTATCGCACGAAAAGCATTGTCAAAATAAATAAAACAGGAAAGATTGCTCTTTTACTGGAAATCTTGCGCCGCCGTGGTAAAATAAATCATTAGCGTCATTCTCATTTTTTTGACGCTTTTTCGTACAGTAAGACGAATGAAACCCGCCAATTGATTCCGGTGACAATATGAAATTACGCGAATATTTTGAGCATTTCGGCATTGAGGGCAATCCTTTTTCGGAAGAGGACGCCCAAAAAGACCAGGTTTTTCAGGACCATTGCATTGAGACGACCTTTCACCCGGCGTGGGATAAATTGTACGGAAACCCTGCCGAACCGGATACGGCCATCATATTCGGCGAAAAGGGGGCGGGCAAGACGGCGCTGCGCTACCAGATGATCAACGCGGTCAAAAAGTACAACGACAACAATCCCGAGCGTCACCCCATCGTCATCGAATACGCGAACTGGAACCCCTTTCTCGACCATTTCCGCCGCCGGTTTTCCGACAAAAAACGTATTGAAAACGTGCTCTCCCGCTGGCAGCTTTGGGACCACATCGACGCGATCCTGTCGCTCGGCGTGACCCAGGTGGTCGACCAGCTTTTGATTCCCGGCGAGGTCCACTATCCCGCGTCGTCCGCGAACATGCGGCTTGATCCCTCGCGTCTGACGCACCACAAGAAGCGCGACCTGCTGGCCCTGGCCGCGTTTTACGATCAGCCGAAAGGCGACGCCCCGCTCGTCCGCTGGAAGCAACTATCCCGCAAGATCGGCTTTTCGGGCTGGAAATCCTTCTTCCGGCTCAACTGGGACGCCTTTCTCGGCGTGATCCTGACGGCGGTGTTCCTTTACATCCTGTATTCGTGCAGTTACGTCACACAAGCCCTGACGAGCTGGTGGTTTTACGGGGTGCTGTTGATTTCGTGGCTGCCCCGGCTTTGGAAAACCGTCTGCCGCTACAATCGCGCCTACTGGGTCGTCCGGCGTTTGCGGGTTTTGAGTCTCGGCGTCTCGTCCGTGTTCCGGCGTCTTATGCGTTTCGAGCCGGTCGATTACGCAGGCATTTCGTTCCCCGCCCGCCGCGGCACCGACACGCGCTACGAACTCTTGAGCCGTTACCTCGACGTGCTCGACGCGCTGGGCTACCGCGGCATGATCGTGCTGATCGACCAGGTCGACGAGCCCTATCTCATCAGCGGCTCGCCCGAACTGATGCAAAAGGTGCTCTGGCCCATGTTCGACAACAAGCTGCTGAAATATCCCGGCGTGGGGTTCAAGTTCCTGCTGCCGAGCGAACTGCTGCGATTCCTGGAACGCGAGACGGCCGAATTTCACCAGCGGGCCCG
>JAVBQX010000067.1:0-8323 GCA_031548645.1 Thermoguttaceae bacterium | reverse complement strand
CGCGGCGACGCCGAGGTAAAATGCCCGCGGCATTCCCGGCGTGTCAGCGAAGGCCGACATCATGAGACATATTCCGGCAAGAGCATACATGCCAATACCCGACCACTTGATGATCGCATTACGCGAAGCGGATCGTTTTGGCTCGCGATTGGTCATGTGCGGGTTTTTCAAAAAGGGGAACGCCGAGCAAGCTCGGCGGCTAAGAGTTTCGAATTCATGTATGATGCAACGCAAAAAAAATTCTGCATTCTGCACTCTACATTCTGCATTTATTTCACTTCGCTCATGTTGACGGCGGCTTTGCGTTCGGCGCATACGAGGGCGGCTTCGAGAACGCGCTGCGTCTGGTAGGCGTCTTCAAAGTCGGGAAGCGGAACGGTCGGCGTTTGGCCGGCCAGTTTCAGCAGGATGTCATAGGCCATGCTGGTGAAGCAATGTTCGTAACCGATGATGTGGGCGTCGGGCCAGTAGTTGGCAACGTAGGGGTGGTCGCCGCCGTGCGTACACATGATTTCGGTCCAGCCTTGCAGGGCCCGCGGACGTGTCGCATCGTAATAGGTCAGCGTGTTCATCTTTTCAAAGTTGAATTTCAGCGTGCCTTTGGTGCCGTTGATTTCGAAACCGTTGGCGTTCTGGTTTCCGGTCGCCTGGCGGGCGGCTTCGTAGCTGCCGATTGCGCCGTTGTTGTAACGCACGATGAATAGCACGGCGTCATCGACGGTGACGTCGCCCATGGCTTCGGCCCCGCCGCCCGCTTTGGCGTAACGCATCTGTTCGTCGGTCATTTGAATGCCGCTGCCGCTGTCCTGCCCGACGATCCGACGTTTTTTGACGAAGGTTTCGGCGATGGCGCCGGTCACTTCGGTCACTTCAAGCCCGGACACGAAACGGGTCATGTCGATGATGTGCGCGTTCAGGTCGCCATGGGCGCCGGAGCCGGCCAATTCCTTTTTGAATCGCCAAGCGTACGGCACCGACTCGTCGGCCCAATCCTGCAAATAGGAAGCGCGGACGTGACGGATTTCGCCGATGAAACCGTCCTTGACCAGTTGGTGTGCCAGTGCCACGGCGGGAGCACGGCGGTAGTTGAACCAGACGAAGGTGTCGAGCCCGGTTTTTTTTGCCAGTTCGGCCATTTCGCGCGCTTCGGCGAGCGTCCCGGCGATCGGTTTTTCGCACGAGCAGGGCTTGCCGGCGGCCAAAGCGGCTTTCGCGACCGGGGCGTGCATGAAGTTCGGCGTCACCACGTCGACGAGTCCGATTTCGGAACCTTTGATCGCGTTTTCCCAATCGGTCGAGGCGTTTTGCCAGCCCCAGCGTTCGGCGAACGATTTCGGGTCTTCAAATTCCTGTCCGCAAACGGTGTGCATGACCGCTTTCATCGGCGGGGTGAAAAAACGGTTGACCTGTCCCCAGGCGTTCGAGTGCGAACGTCCCATGAACCCTTGACCGACCATTGCAACATTGATTGACTTTGCCATACGTTCCATTCTCCTATTTGCAGAAAAATCAGTGTTTTACCATAGCCGATTAAAATTTTCCTTGAAGCCGTGTCACGGAGTTCGGAAATTTTATAACGGCTTCGGCATCTGTCTTGCCGCGATTCACCCCGCCGCTATGGCACGGGCTCACCCGAAAGAAGTGAAATGCCGTTCGCCCCTGCTTCTACGACTTGGCGAAACCACCATTATAACGAAACCGTCTCCGAATTGCGAGACATCGCGAAAAAACCCTCAATGGTTTTTCCTGATGGTCCGCCAATCTGCGCAGGTGTTATGTTAGATGAAATTCGACCAACACAATGTAGAGCGGCTACTTATGATTATCGTGCGATTTAATAAATTGGCTGAAATTCAAAGAGAAAGAGACTTTCTCAACGCTGCGGGGTTGATTATACTGAAGACCGTACAGACGTTTGATGCGTTATTTGAATATCGTTCTATTTTCGTTTTCCTTGAAGGAACTTCCCTGTGAGATTTCTCCCTCGTCATCAATATCTTCTTGATAAATCAAGAGTTGCGATTGTTTTCGCCGCTCTGGCGGTATTCGCGTGGCTGGCCATGTCCGGCATGGCGTTGGCCCAACCGAGTGGCCGCGGCGGTCGCGGAAACGGCGCCGGCATGGGCGGCCCTCCGCCGCAAGTTCAATCAGCACAAACGGTTGAAAGCCGCCAGGTTGACGGAAACGTCGTCGTCACAACCACATCCGGTGATGATGTCGCAGTTCGTGTTTCTCCCGTTCCGCAGCAGGGTGGACCGGGAGAATCGCCCCAAGGCGGTTTTCAGCCCGGACAGGGCGCGCCGGGACAGGAAGGTTTTCAACCGGGGCAAGGCGCTCCCGGTCAAGCGGGTCCCGAGGGCCAACCGGGTGGGCCGCAGGACGGTCAGTCGGGCGATCAGCCCGGAGAACGCCCCAACCTCCCTCGTAATCGGCGACCGGCCGCAAACGTGCCGAATCCGGATATCCGGCGGGAAGACTTCAATCGCACGGGCGAATCGCGGCAGCTTCGCATTGATTTTCAACTCGCCCCCTGGCGCACGGTCATCGAATGGTTCGCGTCCGAGGCCGGGCTTTCGCTCGAATTGGAAAGCGCTCCGCCCGGCTCGTTGTCCTATCGCGACGAAACCGGCAAAACCTATTCGATCGACGAAACCTTCAGCCTGCTCAACGGCTTCCTGATCCGCCGGAATTTTTTGCTGGTCCGCTCGGGCAAACTGCTCATGCTGGTCAACCTTGCCGACGGGCTGCCCATTGATTTGATTCGCGACGTGCCGCTCGAAAAACTCGACGATATCAGCGATTATGAGGTCGTTCGCGTGCTGTTCAACCTGACCGGGACGACGCCCGAGGTCGTGCAGGCGGAAATCCAGCAATTTCTCGGGCCGCAGGGGCACATCGCGGCGCTGCCCAAATCGCAGCAGATTTACGTGACCGAGTTCGGCGACAAACTGCGCACGATCCGCGAAATCATCCGCGGGATCGACGATCCCGACGTCGCGGCGGTTCTCAAATCCGTGACGCTGGAAAACGTCGCTTCCGACATCGCAGTCACGCAACTCAAGCAACTGCTGCCGCTCTCCGACGGCGATGCCACGCTGCGCGTCATCCTCGACCCGACGGGCAAATCGGTCTGGCTGTCCGGGCGGATCGACCGCGTCGGCGCCGCCGAACGCATGCTGAAAACGCTCGACGTCCCGGTCAACACCGACGATGTGTTTTTCAAGGTGTACCCCATCCCCTCCGCCGACCCGAAGGTCGTGCTGGCCATCGTGCAGACCCAGCTTGCCGGGCGGCCCGACGTGCGGGCTTCGCTCGATTCGAACATCGGGGCAATCGCCATCCGGGGACGCGCCGAAGATCACGAAAAAGTCGAAAAAATCATCAGCGAAATCGAACGTGCCGGTTACATCATCGAAGTGATTCAACTGACGCGGCTTTCGACGACCGCGGCCAAAGAGGCGATAGACAACTATTTCAGCGGCGGAACGTCGACTTCCGGCTCCTCCGGCGCTTCGCAACAGCCGCGCAATCCTTTCATGCCGGGCGGAATGACCTCGTCGTCTTCCTCTTCATCCTCGTCGACCAACACGATCGCGGCGCCGATCGTGACGACCAACACCTCGTTGAAACAGTTGATCATCAAGGGGACGGAATCGCAAATCACGCAAATCAAAATCCTGCTCACGAAAATGGGCGAACCGAACATCCGCAGCGGCGGCGAGGTCGTGGCCGGGAATCCCGACCGTTTGCGTTCGGTGCCCATGTCGGAAAAACAGGCGGAAATCGTACTCCGACTGGCCGAACAGATGTGGTCGCAGATGGGCAACCGCCAGATCAACGTGACCACGCCGGGGCAGTTGCTTTCGCCAACGCCCGGGGCGGGAACACAGCCGATTCAATTCGACAACCGTTCCCCGCGCGAGCCGCTGGGGTTGCCGGGCGCTCAACAACCGGGCGCACGTCAGCCGGGGCAATCCGCCGCGCAATCGACGGACGGAGTGCAACTGCCGGACTACCTGAGCGACACGCCGCGCGATCGCATTCATGTCATCGACGGGTTCGCCGGCGAAAACGAATCTCGCGATGTACAGCCGCCTCGTCCGCAAAGGCAGGACGCGCAACCGCAACTCCCGCCGCGACCGGGCACGCAACCACCGGCTCCGCAAACGCCCGTGACGCAACCGTCCCTGCCGGTCAATACGATGTCAAGCCGTTCGCCGCTGGACGTGCATCTCGACAGCCTGTTCGGCCCGCCGGAAACGACGCCCAAACTGCCCACGACGCAGCCGGTTTACGTCCCCTCGAACACCGCGCCCGCGGCACCGCAAACCGTTCCGCAGGAAGAACGCCTGCGAACACAAACGATGCTGCAACCGGCGTCGGAAGCCCGTTTTGTCGCCGTCAGCTATCGTCAGGAACAGGAAGAGGAAGAAGCGGCGAACGCGGAACCCATTTCCGAACCCGTTGCGGATACTTCCGACGTTGACGATGTTTCCGCAGCCGATGACGCGCCGGTGACGGAACCGGCAACGGATCAACCGCAGGGGCGACTGTTTGGCATCGTGCCGAATCCGAACGCAACGGCGACTTTCGACGCGGGACAGCCCGCACAATCGACGCTGCAAATGCCCCCGGGCGCGAACAGCCCCGCGCCGCAAGAGAACATTTCCGTCTCAGTGGGGCCGTCCGGGCTGTTGATGGCCGGCGACCCCCAAACGTTGGACCAGTTCGAGGAACTGATTCACATGCTCAACAGCGAAGGCATCCTCAAATCGCAATTGACGAAATTCTACCTGATCAAAAACGCGAAGGCCGACACGATCAAGTCGATGCTCACCTCGCTTTTGGGGTCTTTCAGTTCGACCAGCACGACGAACGACCCCCTGGCCGGCATCCCGAACGACCCGATGGAGGCCTTGGTGGCCAACATGTTCGGCGGCTCGAAAATCCAGGCGACCGGCCCCTATGACATTTACGTCGACGCCCGCTCGAACATGCTGATCATCAACGCGAACCGGGTCGACCACATGACGATCCTGGAACTGCTGCCCGTGCTCGACCGGCTCGGACGTTCGGACGACGTGATGATCAACGCGAGGCCGCACCTCATTTCGCTGGAACACATGAAGGCGGAAGACGCGGAAACGGCCGTCCGGACGATTTTCGTCAACAACCTGGAGGGTGCCAACAACAATCAGGGCGGCAACCGCCAGCAACAGCAGCAAGGCGGTCGCGGGGGCAATACGCCGGGCGGCGGAATGCCCAACATCATGATGGCCAATCCCATGATGATGGGCGGCGGCCCGCCCGGCATGATGGGCGGTGGCGGACCGCAAGCGTTCATTGAAATGATGCAGCGTGCCCGCGGCGGCCAGCAAAACCAGCAGATCGCCCAGGCCGAGGTGCAAACCATGACGCTGGCCGTCGAAAAAACGACCAATTCGCTGATCGTATATTCGCCGGAGGAACTGTATTTGCAGGTGGAATCCTTCGTCAAGGAGCTCGATCGCCTGTCGCAGAACCAGGAACCGACGACGAGCATCGTCCGATATGACCAGAATTCGGCGGCATACATCAGCAACACGCTCAAGGCGATGCTCGGCGATTCGGTGACCGTGACCAACAATGCGACGACCGGCAGCAACACGAACCGCAACGCCGGCAACCGCGGCGGAACCGGCGGCGGTTTCGGCGGAGGGATGCCCGGCGGTTTCGGTGGATTTGGTGGATTTGGCGGTTTCGGCGGCAATCGCGGGGGCTTCGGCGGAGGCGGCATGGGCGGTCGGTGAGACGATTGATTTTTTATTCAAGCCATCACGAATTGGTTTTTGACAATATGCCCTTGACACTTGATGACGTCATTCGTTTTCTGGAAGATCGTTACCCGCTTTCGCTGGCCGAAAGCTGGGACAACGTCGGGCTGCTGGTCGGCGACCGTTCGATGCCGATTCGGCGCATCATGACCTGCCTGACCGTGACGCCGGAAAGCTGCCGCGAGGCCGTCGAACGGCGGGCCGATCTGGTCGTCACGCATCATCCGTTTCCCTTCCAGGCGGTGCGGCGAATCACGACCGCGACCAATGCCGGGGGAATGCTCTGGCATCTGATTCGCGCCGGCGTGACCGTGTACAGCGCCCATACCGCTTTCGATTCGGCGGCGACGGGCATCAACCAGCAAATCGCCGAGCGGCTCGGGTTGGGCGAAATCGCGACGCTTTATCCGACGGAAGACGGCGGGACGGTTTCGGACGACCTTTCACCGCCGCAGGGCACAGGCCGAATCGGGACGCTCCCGCGGGAATTGCGGTTGATTGATTTGATGGAACACGCGGCGAAATTATTCGGATTGAAAATTTTGCCGTATGTCGGAGATCCGGAAAAACCGGTGCGACGCATTGCCATCGGCTGCGGCGCGGCCGGCGAATTCCTCGACCAGGTCGTTGCCAAAAAAGCGGACGTTTTTCTTGTCGGGGAAGCGAAATTTCACCAATATCTCGAAGCGTCGGCGAACAATGTCGCTCTGATTTTGCCGGGGCATTACGCTTCCGAACGCTTTGCCGTCGAACGGATGGCCGAAATTCTCGCATCGTATTTCCGCGATTTCGAAGAACCGCCGACCGTCTGGCCCAGCCGGGACGAACGCGATCCCCTGTGTTTTCATGTCGATGAACATCCCTGATGTTGAAGCGGCATTTTGCCAAGAATGAAAAAGCGTTCATAATTTTTCCTTCTCGAAATAGGAATATTGCAATGTTTTTCACTGGTAATCCGCCTGTGGTCGAGGTAAAATGATTTTTGGTTGCCCAAACGATTATCATTCAGGCAAAAATTGACCTTTGTATTGAAAAAACCGTGCGACTTTGATAAAATGCTTGTTGCACAAAAACAGACCTATCGTCAACCGTAATCAAAATACAAAAAATTGTCACAAAAATTTAATTAAGACGTTGGGGAAAAAGATGGATGTTAAACTTGTCGTATCGAGTGGTTCTCGTGCCGGTCAGGCCATTGCCATCAACCTTCCGAAGTTCTTTATCGGTCGGGCGGAAGACTGTCATTTGAAGCCGAAAAGCGAATTGATCAGCCGTTATCACTGCGCCATCATTTCGGAGGATGGCGGTTATGTCGCCGTTCGGGACATGCAAAGCAAAAACGGCGTCTTTGTCAACGGCGAACGCGTCGTGGGCGAAAAAGAGGTCAAAACGGGCGACAAAATCGTGGTCGGACCGCTGGAATTTGTAATGCAAATTTCGGTTGCCGTACAGGGCGAGAAAAAGCCAAAGGTCGAATCGGTCAAGGAAGCCGTTGTCCGCACGGTTGAAGTTTCGTCCCAACCCGCGGCGAGCGTTCATGAAGCGAAAGAGGGCAGCGACGAGGTCACCGATTGGCTCATGGGCGAGGACGACGAAGTCCAGGAAACCGAAACCGTCGAGTTGAATAATGTTTCCGATGAACTGAAAGAGTTGTACGGCAAGGCGACCGAGCCGGAAGCCGCTCCGCAATCGCAGGAGATTCCGACGGAAAAACCGGCTCCCGCCCCGTTGCCTCCGGCATCAAACACGGGCGACAGCCGCGATGCGGCCGCGAACCTGTTGAAAAACTTCTTCAAAGGAGGACGTTAGCAGTCTTGGCTTCGTACATAAAAGCAACGGCAACACGGTGTTTTCTTTTTGTGCACGAAATAAATTTCATCCTGTAGCGCCGTGATTGTTGTTTTTTACGCATCCGTCTGGTATCATGCCATATATTGCGTGATGCCGCCGTAGGCTCGTTGTTTCACGCGGCCATGATATTCTCACTCATTTTTCATCGCAGTTTTGGAGCCAACCTGAAATGGCCAAGGAATACATTGATTTTGACCCGGCAAACGGATACCCCCAGGGGGATGACCTTGTTTACGAATGCCGATCGTGCCATGTCGAAATCCCTTCAAACCCCACGGAAAACCTTTGCTGCAAGTGCTTTAACCTGTTTTACGATGTCGATGAAGGCAAATTTTCAGTGCAGGATTCCTCAAAAATCGCTCTTTTCCGGAAATAGCCGGACTTTTGGCCATCGACGGTGTCCCTGTTCGCGTATATGCTATACTTCTATCAATTGAATTTTCCCAAAGGGGCTTGCCCGTCGTCTCTTTGGGAATATCCGTTCTCACCAACCCATGCTGCCGGTTTTTTCCGCCGGCCCAGGTGAATTGAACCATGTCCGATTTCCCGCATGATTCCCATTCGTCAGGCGGCTGTTCCCAAGGGGGAACGCCCGAGTCCCGACAAGTCCGCGAACTGGGGTACGAATATCTCGGCTCGACCGAATCGGTCGGCGACAC
>JAVBQX010000094.1:0-3583 GCA_031548645.1 Thermoguttaceae bacterium | reverse complement strand
CACGCAGGGCTATTACGACAGCGGCGCATGGCGGGGCACCTGGGAATTGGACGGCGGCGGCGCCTTGATGAACCAGGCGATTCATTCGGTCGACCTGCTGACCTGGCTGATGGGGCCGGTCGTGGAAATCCGGTCGCAAATTGCGCTACTGGCCCACGAACGCATCGCCGTCGAGGACACGGCCGTCGCGACGGTGCACTTCGCCAACGGCGCGCTCGGCATCATCGAAGCGACCACGGCGGCCTATCCCGGCTATTTGAAGCGGGTCGAAGTGCACGGTTCCGCCGGCTCGGCCATGCTGGAGGAGGAAGACATCGTCAAGTGGGACTTCGCAGAATCGGTGGCCGACGACGCGGCGATTCGCGAGGCGATGACCAGCCGGCTTTCCGGCGGAGGCGGCGCGGCCGATCCCGCGGCGATCGGTCATCACGGTCACGCGAAACAGTTCGCCGACGTCATCGACGCGATCAACACCGGCCGCAAACCGCTCATCGACGGCCCCGAAGGCCGCCGCAGCGTCGAAATCATTCTCGCCATCTACAAAGCCGCCGAAACCGGCCAGGCGATCCGCCTGCCGCTGCCCGCAGACCCCGAACTGGCCGTCCGCAAAACCGGCATGGGAAAAGCGTGACGGCGGAATGTGGAGTTTGGAGTGTGGAGTGAATTCTTAGCCGTCGGGCTTGCCCGACGCAATAACGTTACAAAGAGCCGGGGATGAAGCGCAGCGCAATCCTCAGGCCATCCCCTTTGGCGCAAGTTTTGATATCAAAATCGCTCTTTGGTAGAAAATGAATATCATGCGTTCCACACCCAATTATTTTGCATTTCGGCGATGGCTCAACGGTGTCATGAAAGATGATCCTTCTGAGGAAAACCATTTTCATGCAGGTGAAGTCTATGAAAATAATCTTCTCGACGGGTTTGAGGTTATTCCAGCCGCTTTAATATTATCTTACGGGGCATCCATGCTTGAGGATGCCCGTGGATATTATCAAAAACGTGCGTATTCGTCCAAAACCCCGGTTTTCCTTTGTGGTCTCGATGATATAGAGAATTACGATCCAGATGACTTTGAACTCGACGATTTCATACCGGATTTTTCCACATTGCAGAAAACAGCAAATTGTTGTCCGGACGAAGGTCATACTCAAATATTTTTTTATGTTATTCGACCGGATGAGTGGCAATTCCTACTGTCTGAACCTAATTACAAATGCATTGCCATGTCAGCCCCTTCATGGTTTGGTTCCCAATTCAACATGATCTATTCCAAAAAGATGTGGCATGATGAAAAGTCTTGCTTTGTTGAACACGATTTAGTCTTTTACCACAAGGACGTGTTAGATTATTTTCCGTTTGAAATGAACAAATGGATATTTTCTGCCACAGAATCCTTGGAAAAATAAAACATTGAGTAAGAACCACCGTCGCGGCTCTGGTTCTTGTCCCTCGCTTACGCTTCGGGCTCCGGTTGCGGGTTGCGAAGATTTTAGCCCGTCCGGAGATTGCGCTGCGCTCCATCCCCGGCTCTTTCCAATTCCCAAATCCTAAATCCCAACCCCCGTATACCACCCCGCGCTGACGCTTGGGGCTGGTTTCAACAAGACCGCCAAGCCTTTGTCTCAAAATCTCTGTATGAAGGCGAGGGTCACGGTTTGCGCGGTGGAGCGGCGCCCCATCGACGCTTCGTAGGTCGTCGTCAGGAAGCGGGACCGTTTTTCGTTGAGCCAGAACGTGGCGTCGAGCCCGGCGCTGAAGAAATGGCGACCGCAATTCGCACCTTCGAGACTGTACGGGTCCGGCAGCAGCGCCGGCAGAATCGCGGTCGAAGTCGGCGATTCGTCTCCCGCGAGGAGGCAGGTGTACATCGCACGCCCGGTCACGTCGAAGGCATACCCGCTCGCCGTCAGCGAAATCCCCGTCCGCAGCAGCGTGCGCGAGAAGGTGCTTTTCCGGTATTGGATCGCGAATTCGCCGCTCCCGTTTTCGTCGAAGCCGTTTTGGGTCGCCTGTTCGTAATCGATTCCGACGAAGGGCCGCCAGCCCAGGTCGCAATAACGATTCCAGCGGCAGCACCAGAGTCGCCCGACTTCGAGGCCCGTGGCCAGTGTCCAACCGTCGCTCTTGCCGCGATAGGCCCCGCCGCCACCGCTCCAGCTATCATCGTCGAGGCCGTTCGGTCGGCATGCGTAGCCGTAAATCGATTCGCCGAACAGGTCGGAGCCGGACGAGCCGCGGTTCATGCGCGTGTTTTCGTAACCGAAGACGGCCCAGCTTCGCACGTCCCAGCAGTTGTCGCAGCGCAGCCCGCCGAGCATACCGATGGTGAACACGTCGGACTCGGCCCCGTAATCGTCCGCCGAAAGTTTAGGCGCCGAATAACCGGCGAACACCCCGCCGTAGGTGCGACGGGTCAAACGCCGGTCGGTGCCGATGAAAAAGCCGGTTTGGTCTACACGATAACCCAAGCCGTCGGAATCGTCACGCACCGTCTGGTTGCGGTAAAACGGCTGAAACCATAGGTCGTTCGGACAGCCCGGATAACAGCCGACGGCTTCGCGGCCGATATGTCGGAAGGCGAGTTCCTTCGGCGTCATGAGTCCCATGCCGATCGTGTTGGCCCGCTGTGCGCCGGTGAGCGAGTTGAAAATTCCGTCGGCGTCGGCCCCGTTTTCAATCGCGAGACTCATGCCGCTGAGCCGGTCCCACCACACGTCGGAAACATTGGGGTCGGCCAGCATGGCGTCGAAGCGTTCGGCGAAGGCCTGGTTTTTTTCGCCGGCATGAGAAGCGAAATAATTCGTGTCGAGGCCGTTGAGCGTGATTTCGCCGGTGGCGTCGTCGTAACCCGCGTCGATAAAACCCGCTTTTTCGACCGCAAAATTGCCCGACGCGATCGTCGTGTAGGTTTGCGGCCCCGCCGAATAATCGCCGGGCCGGAAATTGAGGTAAATCGTCGCGCCGGGTTCGACCGTGACGCTTCCCGCCGTGGAAAGGGCGCTGTTTCCGTCGGCCCAAAGGGCGGGCATGTAGCGGCTTCCGCCGTAAAACGTCGTGGCGTCGTTGAAAGAAAGCGTTCCCGCCGCGTAGGCGTAGTCGCCCTTGTCGATATAAAAGCCGGGCAGGATCGTGCCGTACAAATCGATCACGTCGCCGGAGATTTCACCGCCCCCGGAAAGGGCGCCGGCCCAGCCGACGATGAAATTTCCGCTGCCGGAAACGCCGTACTCGGCGCCGTTTTCCAATTGCCAATATCCCCTGTAAATCGTGGTGTCGCCTTCGAAGAGAGACAGGCCCCCGTTGATATGGACGGTACCGCATTTGGTCATGTTGATCGCCGTCCCGGCGTCACCCGTGATGGGGTTGTCGTCGAAATAGACGTCGGTGCCCATGACATGGTTGAAGTTGATCACGCTGTCATCGGTCATGTGAATGGCGTTGTTCTTGACGCCCGATCCGTCGACTTTGGCGTCACGGTTTCTCGTGAAGGTGATGCTTTGGCCGGGCGTTTCCAGATTGACGTTCATGACGCCATTGCCATCCATGTAAATGGCCCCGCCCTGACCTGTATACACATCCGCAT
>JAVBQX010000227.1:0-14535 GCA_031548645.1 Thermoguttaceae bacterium | reverse complement strand
TACGCGGGACGTTTGTCCCGTAAAACCGGCAAGGGCGCCACACCCCTCGACGGGGCGTGAACCTTCAACACCCAATGGTCGGGGGGACACGCGGTGACCGCCGCGACATTGGAGATTATGTTGAGTTTGCATCAATTCAACCGCTCCATGACTGTCGCGGCTCTGATTTCGGCGGTCACGGCGTGACCGCCCTACCTTCTTGATCCCAATTTAACAAAGTATTAGAACGCCCAGGAATTTTTGCCATGACAGCGCCCAGCAGCGAAATGTTTGAAACCTTTCCCAACCCGGCACCGCACCGGGATTACGTCATTGAAATCGTTTGCCCCGAATTCACGTCCGTGTGCCCGAAAACCGGCCAGCCCGACTTCGGCACGCTCACCTTTCGCTATGTGCCCGATCAATTGTGCGTCGAATTGAAGAGCCTCAAGCTTTATTTGCAGAAATTCCGCAACGAGGGCATCTTCTATGAAAGCGTGACGAACAAAATTCTCGACGATTTCGTCAATCTGCTCGCCCCGCGACGGGCCACGCTCACCGCATCGTTTACCCCTCGTGGCGGTATTTCGACGGTCGTAACGGTCGAGTATCCGCAAAAATAGCCCTCCCCCGTTCCATGAGGAAACAGTTTCGATTTTTTTACGGTCCGTGTCAGCGCAATGTCAAAGCAATCCCCACTGAAAGCCAATGTTTCCGATTTACATCTTTGCCGTCGCTGTCCGCGGCTGCTGGCGTTTAAGCTTTCCGGTAAATCGACGGCCTGGCAGGTCGGTTTGCAGGGCGAATCGTTTTGCGGCAAGGTGTTTCACAACCAAATCGCCGCCGCGTTTCATCGGGACGCCGCCAAACAGAACGGCGTCAAAAAACGCCGCGGGATACTCGACATTTTCGAAAGAAATTTGCACACCCCCGAAACGCTGAAAAAAGAGCTGCTCGCCTGCGTTTACCGGGATTATCTTTCCCCGTATCTTGACGCGGAAAGCCGGTCGCTGAGCATGTCGCAAATCGAATCACTCGGCAAATGCACTGAGAAATGGTGCGATTTCCTTGTCGATTTTTTCTGCAACAGCGCCGCCGGCCGCGACAATCCGAAAGAGTTCGTCGAACACGCGTTTCTGCCGCCGGAAAGGATTTTGAAATCACGATTCGTCGCGAACGACGGTACCACGCTTGACGTCAGCGGGAAATTTGATTGTGCTCTCATGGATCACGCGAAAGGCGAAGTCCTGCTCGTCGAATTCAAGTGCCTCAAGGAAACCGACCCGACGGAAGAGTTGGCCCAACTGGCTTTGTATGCGTGGCTGATTCGCGAAAACACCGGACTTTCGCCGCGAACCTGCGTGCTGTATCTCGAAGAGGACCAGCCCGCGGCCCGTTTCTCCGCCGAGGAAACCGCCGAGGTGATCGACCTGTTGCCGCATCTGTTTGAGAATGCGATTCGAACGCTTAAAGCCGTCGGCGCGGGCAAGGGAACAATCCCCCAAACGGATCACTTGCCTCTTTGCGACATCTGCCATTTCCGGCAGGAATGCGATTCGCGTTTCGGCGAAATTGAAATTGCACCGCCGCCGGTTGCGAAACCCGTTGTCGTGCCGCCGATCGATACGCCACCGGCCAAGAAACCGCCAATCGTTTCGCCGGGGGAAATTTCGGAGGCGGAAGAACACCTGCATCGCCTGGTCGATTATCTCGGAAAGCACAAGCTCCCGGTCAGGCCGGACGGTTACATCAACGGCCCGCGATTCATCCGCTTGAAAATCATCCCGCTGCCCGAAAAAGGCGTCACGGTTTCGAAAATCCAGCGGCTGGCGGACGACATGCAGGTCGGTCTTCATCTGGCCAATCCGCCGCTAATCCAGACGCAAAGCGGTCACGTGAGCGTCGATGTGCCCCGCAAAAACATCAAGCCGCTGATGCTGCTGCCGCTCATTCGCGACGGCGAAACGACGCGTCCGACCTCCGACGTCGCCGTGCCGCTCGGGGCGGAAATCGACGGTAAAACCTTCTGGCTCAACTTCGCCGACCCGACCATGTCAAGCGTTCTCATCGGCGGCACAAGCGGAAGCGGCAAAAGCGTGCTGCTGCAATCGCTCGTGCTCGGGCTGCGTCTGGCCAATCCGTCGGTGCGGACGGAATTCACGCTGATCGACCCGAAACGCGTGACGTTCACGAAATTTCCCATGGAAAAAATCGACGCCGAGCTGATTTGCGACGCGAATCCGGCCCTGGAACGCCTGAACGAACTGGTCGAGGAAATGGAACAGCGTTATTGCCTGTTCGAGTCGGAGAAATGTTTCGACATCACCGCCTACAACATGTCCGGCACCGACACGCCGCTGACGCGTCACGTCGCGGTGATCGACGAATTCGCCGACCTGATGGTCGATAAAAAAGCGAACAAGGAGCTGGAACTCGCCGTCCAGCGGCTCGGCCAGAAAGGCCGCGCGGCCGGCTTGCATCTCGTGCTGGCCACGCAGCGGCCCGAGGCGAAAGTCATCTCGCCGCTCATCAAGGCGAACCTGCAAGTGAAAATCGCGATGAAGGTCACCTCGCAGGCGAACAGCAGGATCATTCTCGATGAAACCGGCGCGGAATGCCTGATCGGCAACGGCGACATGCTCCTCGGCGGCAGCGTCAAACCGACCCGTCTGCAAGGGGCCTGGGCCTCGCAAACCGATTACGATGCCGTTGCGTCGGTAAAACCCGGTTAATCAGAGCAGAGCACGAATCGTAACCCGGGTGCCAAAAGATTTCTCTTGAAAAACAAAAAACGTCGCGTAACAATTCATCGCTCGGCGGCAACGATAGCATCATGACAAAGATACTATCATTTTTCCTCATGGGCCTGATCTCTTTTGCTGCGTCTTTTGCATATTCGCAGGATATTCCCGGTGCCGAACCGCCGCAAACGTTGGAAGAGGCGGAAAAATACGACGCATGGCTCCCTGTGGTTATTAATCTTCTCATATATGACCGGGATGAGCCGCCACAACCGAATTTCGGCGAACCTCGTTCTTTTTATGAATATGGAGGATCAAGCCGAAAGTTAGGTAATGAAACCTATTTGTCGTTTTCGATACGTGCGTGTGATTCACATGGGGGATATGTTCACGCTTATACCGCATTCCATCACCAAATGAAAATGAATTCTTATGCTGCAACATATGGAGACATTTCTAAAGGTGTTATTTTCCCATTGCTAGGCAGTTTTTATCTTATCGGAAATCACGAGGGAACTTCTGACTCACTCGCTTATCGAATTGATGAGAAATCAATCCCTGTAAATGTCAAAGTCAAGCGAACGGGGATTATGTTCCCTGTACTCCATAATACGGTTCGAAACCTTGATCATTGGAGTTCGGGGCAATATGACAACACACGGGTTTTTATTGATGGGGTTTCAGGAGAGCCCGAAAATACCCGGGCTAGAATCACCACCGAAAAAATCAACGGGAACTCAAAAACCGGGGTGACTTCTCCCCATGTCGATGAAAAAAAGGTATCGAAGCAATATAAGATCGGCGACATGGTGGAGTTCGAGTCGGTCGTTCTCAGGTTAATCAATATCGTTCCTCCCGGTAAAGAAGATATTTCCGTTAGCCTTTTCCGGGACAGAGATTTGCCGGAAGCCCCGGAGTATAAAGGACGGCTCATCGGTTGGATTGAGTTTGATTCCGAACCGATTCCGAAATCCGACTTGCCCGATGCGCAACAGAGCGTTGCCAATTCCACTGCATCGGAGAACCGCGATTTTTTCGAGCGATATGAAAAATGGTTGCCAGAACGTCTTACCAGTCTGCAAGCTCCAAAGGATGGTACAGAACCATGGCCAAACCTACCCGACGACATGAGATTCAGTGTAAGGAAAACTCAAAGCAACGAAATTGAGGCTGGTTTAGTCATTGGTCGTCTTGACAATGATTCATTGTGTTCCATACCGGAATTGATGACCAAATTGAGCAATGCCGCTTATTCAATGTATTTCAGTCATGTCCCGCGAAACTCCATTTTTCCTATGCTCGGTCGTTTTTACTGCATAGATTGCCCGGATGGCAGTGAAAAAGCGTCTGCTTTCCGTATTCGCCCGGATGAAGAACCAACCGATATAACATTCCACCGCGAGAGCATTGTTTTTCCAATTGCCGACCCGAATCAAGAGAGAAGGAGTGATGTTGCGGGAGGAAAACTTTATGGTTCTCGTGTTTCCATGATGGATTCCGTTTCCGATCCGGCGAATCCTCATTCGGGTTCTGTGGAGATAGGCATCTGGCCTTCAGTAGGGTCACGTCAGGTCCGTATGGCCTGGTTCAAAACGGGCGATGTCCTGGAATTCCATGACAAGGGACACAAGATCATCAATATTGTGATGCCACGAATGTTGGATGAGAAAATCCGTGGTCACGAATGTTTCCTGGTCGGCTATATCGAATTGGACCCTGAACCGATTCCGCTTGAGAATCCGCACACCGAAGAGGTGACGCCGTAGCCGGACCCGCTGGTTTCGTCGGCTGTCACCAACCCGACCGCTCCATGACTGTCGCGGCTCTTATTCTTGTCCCTCGCTTACGCTTCGGGCTCCGGTTGCGGCGGTAAAACATGGGTAAACCCGAGTGCGAAGAACAAATCGCGGGTGCCCGGGGAAATTTTCTTCAAAAAATAAACGCATTTGGGATGTTCAGAAAAATGGATATTCCAGATAAACACAATAAAAAAAGGAGTAAATGCCATGAAATTTTTTTTGCCGGTTATGATGACGGCATGTGTCATCGGAGGGGTGTGTTTTTCAACGATCAAGGCGGAAGAAACAGCAAGCCCTCCAATCAACGATGCAAGGCCTGATCAAATCAAGATAACGCTTGATGTTTGGCCGAAGGAAATACAAGAGTATGATTGTTATTACGTCGTATTCTCAGTTGAGAATTTGTCAACAGAGCCAATTCGTGTAAACGCCCATGACTGGTTTGACACAAGCAAATACAAGGACCCAAAACCTCTTGGCATTCCTATTGCAAATTTTAGCATTAGCCGCTATGAACACTCAGGACGTGGATACCTTGGAAGCACAGGCGGAACTGGATTTATGAGATATAAGGGAAATAGAGTCGTGCTGGGCAACACCGTTGTTTTTCCTGGTGAGACCCGAGCGATTTTATCAGACCGTTATGAGGCAACACCAGGAGGTGAACTCCCCCAAATACTGAAAGAGAAAAAGAGTGTCAACTACTCAGTGGACATTACCAACTTGGGTGAAAAATATCTGTCGTGTTTTCAACAACCTTTTCCCGAATTCAAGGTGACGATGCGGCCGGACGAGGAACGTCGCTTTCTGGACCGCTTCTTTAGCCTGAGTAATGATAATTTTGGACAGTCACAGGTTACGACCAAGAAAGGGGTATTTGGGCCGGCCGCATTTTCACCATTAATTTTTGCTTTTGGATATCAACGAAACCCGGATAGGGAACTATCCACACTTGCAGATTGGGTGGCAATTGAGGAGAAATTTCAGCCGGGGACGTTGTGCGATGAAATCCGTCTTGGGCGGCTTCAGGTGCAATGGCTTGACGGGCAGGATGAAGCGGCACTTAATGAACTCCGCGAATGGTTCGCTGAAATGGAACCGATTCAAAGCATGACGCTGGCGGCAAGCCTTTGTCTGCCTGAAGGTCAGGCAGAGGAATGGGAAAATGTACCGGTATCAGATGAGGGATTCGTTTACATGCCAACCTTCTTTGTGCCAAAAGAGGAAGTGGAAGCCCATCGGGAATCATCCCGGAAAGCCTTCATCGAATCGCAAAAGCACTACCGCGAGATGCGTCTTGCGATCGATGACGTCGTTCGACCGTACAACACCTTGCCGAAACGGAAACTTCTCGAGAAAAGTGAGTTTGAATGACCGCGTTTTCTGTTTTGCAGCTCTTTCCCCGGTCACTCCGCTGCGCTGCGTTCCCGGCTGCTGTTCTTGCGGAAAACTTATTGGCAAAAGCCTTAGACCACATTGTGGCTGATGTGACATTTGTCCATCTTCGACCGCTCCATGGTTGTCACGGCTCTGATTCCTGTCCCTCGCTTACGCTTCGGGCTCCGGTTGCGGCGGTAAAGCATGGGGCAATCAAAGCCGTAAGGACGGTATTTCGGTATTGGCGCCGTTTGAACCATACCGTCATTACGCCGCGATTCATTCCGGCTATTGCATTGACTTGATTTCTTCATTTTGCATCGTCGCCGCGATTTTTCGGCGGTGGATCGTCGAGGTCCGACCGGGAAGCCGGGGCGGTGGCGTGGACCCAGAGAACGCGCGGGAGACGAATATCCCAGATGAGCGTCGCGATGCGCAGGCCCGCGGTCAAAACGAAAGCGATCACCGCGGCGGGAAGTTCGCCGGCCCCGAGCGCGGAGGCGATCATCAGGCCGACGCATCCGAGCATGACCGGCGTGATGTACAGGTCGTTGTCGAGAATGATGGTCGGTTTCTGCACCATGACGTCGCGCACGACCCCGCCCGCGCAGCCGGAAAAGGCTGAAATCATGATGATGGCCAGCGGGTTGAGGTGCATCCCCCAGGCGATTTGCGCGGTGAAGGCCGAAAAGGCGCCCAGCCCGATGGCGTCGAAATAACGGAACAGTTCGCGACGCCGGAAGATCAGGCCGGGATAGAAAAACGTGATGCACATGCTCGCGATGATGACCAGCGGATAGCCGATGTCGTTCAAGGCGACCGGGTCGCGGTTCAGCGCGACATCGCGGAACATGCCGCCGCCGATGGCGGTCGCAGCGGCCAGAATCAACATGCTGACGAAATCGGGACGGCGGTCGACCACGCGGAGCGCCCCCGAAAACGCGAAGGCGCCCGTCCCGAAAAGATCGAGCACGTAAATGAACATCGGCGTGCCGGTTTCGGCGCTCATGGCTTTGTCCAATGGTATTGTGGTCGCGACACCCGTGACACGGTAATTACAGCGATTTTTTGAGCCCTTCCAGATATTCGACCGTCTTCTTGATGTCGTTGAACTGGAGTTCGGGGCTTTCCTTGTTTTCGCGTTCGATGATCAACGGGCCGTCGTAATTGAATTTTTTCAACGTTTCGAGGAATTTTTTCGCGTTGACGTCGCCGGTTCCGAAGAGCACTTCGCGACCCCATTCCTTGCCGGGCTTGTCCGACCAGACGGCGTCCTTGCAGTGCGTGCTCCGCACGTAGCGGCCGACCACTTCCAGCGATTCGACCGGATCGCCGCAACCGTATAAAATCATGTTAGCCGGATCAAAATTGATGAACAGATTCGAGCGGTCGACGTCCTTGATGAACTGCAACAGTGCCTCGCCGGTTTCCTGGCCGGTTTCCAATTGCAACCATTGCCCGTTGTTCGCGAGGTAATCGCAAATCTCGCGGGTCACCTTGACCATGTCGCGGTAATCGTCCGAATCGCGCTCGTGCGGGACGAAGCCGATATGAAATTGCACCGCCGGAACGTCGAGTTTTTTCGCGAAATCGGACGTGTCCTTGAAATCGGCGACGCGTTCGGCGCGGGTCGCCTTCGGGACGAGCCCGACCGTTTCCTTGACCGTCGGAATCGACGCGTAACTTTCGCCGGAAAAGCCGCCGAGCACGCAAACCACCTTAATGCCATGTTTCTTGAGCGCTTCGCGAACCTTTTCAACCGCGGCTTCCGTGCGATTTTCCCGGCTCGGAACTTTCAGTTGAATCACCGAAACGCCGGCCTTCATCGCCGTGTCCAAAGTCAGGCCCGTACCATGGTCATCCACCCGCGCGATCACGCCGATCGGCCATTTTTCATCTTCCGCACTCGCCAGGGCGGGCAAAAAACACGAACACACGAACAAAAGGAGAAGGAAAGCTTGGAACAACGGGCTTTTTGTCATGGGAAACACCTCGCGATTATTTTATGGTTTACTGTTTGCGGTCAATATCAAAAACCGGCGATACGCATTCCATAATAACAAATTCGCACCCAAAAGTACACGCTGGCCAAGCGTTTTTTTCGTGCTAAAATTGATGATCCGGCGACTTATATTCACCAACGGCCATTCAGAGCACTTCCATGCTGGCACTCAACACGATTTATCACGCTTCCTACGTACTCAAGGACGTGCTGCGCAAGACGGATATGATTTACGCGTCTCAAATCAACCATCGCGGCCATGTTTACCTGAAAACGGAAAATTTGCAGACGACGGGTTCGTTCAAGGTGCGCGGGGCCTATTACAAAATTTCGCAACTTTCCGACGAAGAACGGTCACGCGGGGTCATCGCCTGTTCGGCGGGCAATCACGCGCAGGGCGTCGCGCTGGCGGCCCAGCGTCACGGTATCCGTTCGGTCATCTGCCTGCCCGACGGCGTGCCGCTTTCGAAACTCGACGCGACCCGCGGCTACGGCGCCGAAATCTGTCTCGTGCCGGGCGTTTATGACGACGCCTACGAAAAGGCCCTGCAATTGCAGAGGGAACACGATTACACCTTCATTCACCCCTTTGACGACGAACACGTCATCGCGGGCCAGGGCACCATCGCGCTCGAACTGCTCGACCAATTGCCGACGGTCGACGCGGTCATCGTTCCCGTCGGGGGCGGCGGACTGATTTCCGGAATCGCGCTGGCCGTCAAATCGCTCAACCCCGACATCAAGGTGTACGGCGTGCAGGCGAAAGGCGCTTCGAGCATGCTCAATTCGGTTCGCGACCACCAGATCGAACGGCTGGATTCGGTGGCGACCTTCGCGGACGGCATCGCCGTCAAGGAGCCGGGCAAGCTGACCTTCGACCTGTGCAGCAAATACGTCGACGACATCGTTTCGGTGACCGACGACGAGATTTCGGCCGCCATCCTGCTGCTGATCGAACGCCAGAAACTGATCGCCGAAGGCGCCGGGGCCGTCGCGGCCGCCGCGGCCATGTACGACAAGGTGCCCATTGAAGGAAAGAACGTCGTCTGCATCGTTTCAGGCGGCAACATCGACGTGACCATTCTCTCGCGGGTCATCAAACGCGGCCTGCTCATGTCGGGCCGCTCGTGCGCGCTCAAAATCGAGTTGATCGACAAGCCGGGGCAGCTCATGGGCGTCGCCTCGGTCGTCGCCGAACTTGGCGGCAACGTCATTTCGGTTCATCACGAACGGGCCAATGAAAATTCCGACGTCAACGGTTGTTTCCTGCGTCTGGAACTGGAAACGCTCAATTTCGAGCACATCGAAAAAATCCGTGCCGGCTTGATCCGAGCCGGTTACGCGTTGAGTTGACGGCCTTGCTACAAACCCGTTGTCGCATCGTCCGTTTCCGTCGTGGAAAGATCAATCATCTCGCGCGAAAGCGGCACGACGAGCGAATAGGTCACGATGCGGTCCCATTCGTTTTCGTTGGAAAGAAGCCCGCCGATCAGGCTCGGTTTGTAGCTCTTGCGGCGGATCGAAAGGCGGATTTCAATCGCCGGCGGCAACTCGCCCCCTTCGGCGTCCATGTCCCATTCTTCGAGCCATTCGCCCTCGGAGACGGCTTTGTCCGGATCGTCGTTGACGTAATAATAAAATTCGAGTTTCTCGACCTCGGGGGCAAGTTGTTCGTCGGTATCCGCCATGTCGGTCGCCGCGTCCAACCCCATTTCGACGGCGTATTGCGTGATCGAACGGTTCATCTCGCGGTAATAAAGCCCGTACTTGACGCTGGAGGTCAACAGCCCCTGCTTGTCGCGGTCGGGCTCGACGCTCGTACCTTTTTGCCGCTTCTGATATTCTTCGTCCGCGTCGACCGTCCCCGTATCATAGCCGAGGTAATACAACACCGTCTTTTGCCCGCAATGGAGCAGGTCGAGTTCGGGGATGCGTTCCTCCTCTTCGTCGTAGTTGTACGTTTCGCCCGCGTTGTAGGAAAACCGCTCACCGGAAATCGTCCGCGCCGTGTCGATTTGCAGCCAGTCGAGACCGCCGTAAATGCCTTTCTTCGTCCCGACGATGTTGGTTTCATAACCGTAGTAATCGTCGTAGGACGTCGTTGCGGAATCATCGGCCGTGTCCGTGTTCGTGGCGATGTCGGAAGTCGTATCGGCGGTTCCGGTGTTTTCGCCTTCGATCGTCGTACCAGTCTCGTTCGTAGCGGTTTCATCCGTTTCCGGGTCGAGCACGACGGCGTGAATGTCCGCGGCGATCCGGTTCAGAATCGCCCGGGCCAGTTGGGCTTCCTCGACCTGCAAGCGGTTGTGAAACTGGTTATGCAGGTGCGTGTTGAGGGCCGTCCCGATGAGCGTCATCAGGAGCAACAGCAAGGCCAGCGAAAGCATGACCTCGAACAGGGTATATGCGGTCTGTTTGGTTTGGCCTGTCATAGGATGGCTTTTCATGGTATTGTCCGAAAGATGAATGATAACCTTTGGCAAAAACAACAGGCAAAAATGGCAGCCGGGAACGCAGTGAGCGTAGCGAACGGAGTGACCGGTGTGGGGCGTGTCCGTTTGTGTAAGCGTATTTCGGTTTTCGGTTTGCCGTTCGAAATCTTTCGGATATCGATGTGCATTCCGATTTGCTGCTTCCCGCTCCGGTCACTCCGCTGCGCTGCGTTCGCGGCTGCCATTGCGGCGGTCTCGGCGAGACCGCCCTACCTTTAAGTTCCCGTCGTATTGGACGTGTTCGTCGTCCCGCTCGACGAACTGTCGGAGGACGCGGACTCCGATTCGAGCATTTCCTTGGCCGTCGACTTGTCGAGCATCCAGCGCACCAGGCGGCACGAAACCGGCGTTCGCGGCGAATTCGGCAGGTATTGTGTGACGGTGACGATGACTTCGAGCAGGCCGTAATCGTCGAGCGAATTGATTTCGACCGAATAAACCCATTTGTAATCGTAGCTGTCGTTCGGGTTGGTGGCCCCCGTATCGACGAAATCGCGCACCGGCTCGTCGTACGCCGACTCGAACTCAATGACGCCGCACATGAGTTGCGCCATGACGCTTTCGCATAAAAATTGGGCCTGCGTCGTATCGCGGGCCGAAACGGCGCTGTTCGTGCTGAGCCGCGAAAGATTCGCGATGATCGCCAGCGAACCGGCCAAAATGCCGAGTGCCAGGATGATTTCGAGCAGCGTCATTCCCTGCCGGATCGTATATCCTGATGATCGCATTGATCGGGCTTTTCTCATGGCGTTTTCCTCGTCGTGCTGACGTCGAGATAACCTTCATAGTTGCTCTCTGTCCCGACGCCGCTGACGGCGACCGCCCCCGTCAGTCCGCGAAGGTGCAGCTCAATGCAACGGGGCTGGTCGTTTTTGATCAAAATCGTCGCCGTCGAGGTCGTCCCGTCCGGGTAGAACAAAACCGGCTTCGACCAGTTTCCGCTGCCGAAGGAATAATTGTCCGTCCCTTCGTAATATCGCCCCCGGGCATCGGGCTTGACGTAAGAATCGGCGAAGAAACATTTTTTCGGCAACTCCGTTTTATGGGAAAGACTTACCGGCGATTGCCCCGGTTCCGTTTCCGGGTCGGGCAGAAAATAATCGTCCCGGCTCAGTTCGTCCGGGTCGAGGGTTTTATCCCAAATCGGGTCATCACTGTAATTCGAGCGGTTCGGCTCGTCGAATTTCGCCGTGAATTGTGCGTCCAGCACACGGTCGACCCGGTACTGGTTATCACCGTGCGAAAATCGAAAGCAATAAATGTAGCCGTCCTCCATCGCCTTGACCCGCAACCGTGTCCATTCCGCACGAATATCATCCGCCGACTGCCGGATGCGGTAATTCGCAATCACGCCCGAGGTAAAACGCAACGACAGTGTCGCAATGGTGACCATGATCGCCATGACGAGCATGACTTCAATCAGCGTCAAACCTTGTTGTTTTATAATGTTGCGTCTCATGATATTTGTTTCATCAATATCTGTTCTTTTTGCATGGACTTCAATTATAAACACCATCGGTGAGGATTTGGGACGACTTTTTCAAAATTGCCGCAAAATTTCGAGGGTTCGGCGGAAACAGGAGAATTGGGTGTTTTTTGCTTTAAAATGGGGGAAATGACATTATCATGGAATCCAGAACACCCGAAATCCCCTTATTATACCTGTTTTTTTCGGATGCTCTTTTCGACTTGGAAACCTTGATTACAATAAACCTATCCGGGGAGTTTCTGTGCCCCGGCCCTTTACCCGCCAATGACTGCCGCGAAGACGGCATTTCCCAATATCGGAACGAATTCCATTCAACACTCACGACTTTGCGTTGACGCAAGTCTTTATGATTTAATCTCTTGAGAGGAGGTGTCCCCTGGGCGAGAGGAAGTTCAATTTCGGCTATCTCACGATCATCGCCGTTGTGGCCGTCGTTTTGTTGCGACTCACCGTCGGCTGGCACTTTTTTTATGAAGGCGTCTGGAAAACCAACCCGGCCAACAAGTTCAGCGCGATTCCCTTTCTCGGTTTGGCCAAAGGTCCCGCCGCCAGCCTGTTTTACGACATGCTGCCCGACGTCGCCGGCAAAACCCGCCTGACGATTCAGGAAAAAGAGGCCCCCAAGCTGACGAATCCCAAGGAAAAGGCCAAGGTCAAGTATTTTCCGACTTTCGAGCAGGAATGGTATGAATATTACGCAAAATTCAATGATTTCTACCAGCTCGACGAAAAACAACAGACGGCGGCGAAAAAGCTCCTGCTTCGCTATCTCTGGTCCAGCTACGATTACGCGGCGGAAATCTCGCCGGAAGTCGAGGGTTACGTTGCAAGTTATGACCGTTACATGAAAAGCGTCGCGGAAGGTGCCGATCAGGCTGCCCATCAAAAGCAGCGGGACTGGGAACGCATGTTGAAGCTGCGCGGCGAAGTCGACAAATGGGCCGGCGAACTGACCGGTTACGGCAACGATTATCAAATGCAGCTCTGGCACCTGCTCACGCCCGAGCAACAGGATCAGGGCCATCTCCCGCCGATCGTCTACGGAAACAACAAAATCATCGCCACCGCCCCGTCGCTGGGCGTCAATTCCTGGGTCGATTTCCTGAACTTCGGCGTCACCTGGGCGCTCACGGCCATCGGGCTTTGTCTCATGCTCGGACTGTGCAGCCGTCTCGCCGCGTTGGGCGGGGCCGCGTTCCTCGTCTCCGTGCTGCTGACCCAGCCGCCGTGGCCGTCGATTTATCCGGCCTTCCACCCCGAAGTCGGGCACTCGATGATCGTCGACAAGAATTTCGTCGAGATGGTCGCCTGCCTCGTCATCGCCGCGTTTCCGGCGGGACGCTGGGCCGGGCTCGACTATTATCTCTGGAACTGGCTCGGCGGCAAAAAGCTTTGCGCGAAATACACGCGGAGCCTCGGCGACGCCGAACATTCCGAAGACGCCTGCGCTTGCGGCAATAAAACGACATGAACCATTAATGGTAGGGCGGTCACGCCGTGACCGCCGAATTTGCGGCTCGCTCGGCGAGCGAGCCCTACCTTGCCTGTTCAATTCATGTGACGATCACTCACGAAAAAGACAAATACAAAATATCAATATTCAAGGTAAGAACATGACCCAACAGAACCATTTTTCCCGGCGCAGTTTCGTCAAGGGCGGGCTTTTGGCCGCCGCCGTGCCCGCCGTCGGGCTTGGCGCGTTTTATTTCGGCTATGAAAAGACGCTCGGCGACCCGCTCCGCGTGGCCGTGCTCGGCACCGGCGACGAAGGCGGCGTCCTGCTCGGGGCCATCAACCCCGATTACGTCACCGTCAAGGCCATCGCCGACATCCGGCCCTTCAACGTTCACCGCGCCTTCCACGGCGACGTGAGCGGCCCCGCGGCTCTCAAGGCGCGTTGCGGCCTTATGACGAAATACGGCTGGAAGACCGAACACGAAGCCCGCAAACACGTCAAAGTGTACGGTGACTACCGCGACCTGCTCGAAAACGAAACCGACATCGAAGCCGTCATCATCGGCCTGCCGCTGCACCTGCACGCCGACGCCGCGATCAAATCAATGCGGAAAGGCTGCCACGTCCTGTGTGAAAAGCTCATGGCCCACAGCGTCGGGCAGTGCAAGGAAATGGCCCGCGTCGCGGCGGACACGCACCGTCATCTCGCCATCGGCCACCAGCGGCATTACAACATTTTGTATCAGGAGGCGGTCGACACGATCAAACGCGGCGTGCTCGGCGACATTCACTACATCCGCGGCCAATGGCACCGCAACAACCGCCCCGGCGCCGACAGTTGGCAGCAGCCCATGCCCGAGCAGCTCAAGCGAACCGACCCGCAGGCCCGGAAACTGGTCAACGAACTCGAACGCTGCAAGCGGGAACTCGAATCGGCGACCGGTCGCGAAATCGACGCCGCGTACAAGCGGATGGCCCAGGCCCAGGCCCAGATCAACGACACCGTGCTCATGAAGGGCGGCAAACTGAAGACGGGCGACACCTACAAAACGGCCCAGGATTACGGCTACAACAGCGCGACGCTCGCCGGCAATTACCAGCGGCCCGCGCTTGAGGAATTGCTCCGCTGGCGCTTGTTCGAGCGGACCGGCGGCGGGCTCATGGTCGAACTGGGCAGCCACCAGCTTGACGCGGCCAGCAT
>JAVBQX010000284.1:0-10768 GCA_031548645.1 Thermoguttaceae bacterium | reverse complement strand
AAAAAATACTGACCTGCAAACATTTTTTTGACATAAGACAAAACTGAACATGCGTTTATCACTCAAAACGATCCTGGCCTATACGGACAATCTTTTCGACGCGGAGTATCGCCCCGTGATCGACAAACGCATCGGCGAAGAGGACGCGGCCCGGCGTCTCATCGACCGAATCCGGTCCGTCATGCGCGATCCCGATTTGCCGGTTCCGGGGCGAAGCGGGGAGAAAGAGGAATTGTCGGCCAATCTTATCGCGGCCTATTTGGATCACCAGCTTTCCGACGCGGAACAGGCCCAATTTGAAGCGATTTGCCTGCGGTCGGACGTTTTTCTTGCCGAAATCGCCTGTTCGCACCAGATTCTGACGACCACCCTGGGACAACCGGCGAAAATGAGCCGCGATTGCCGCCTGCGGGTTTATGCCATTTCAAGACACCGGAAAGAATCGCCTGTTGCAGCCGTTGACGAATCGAACGCCGGGAAGCCCGAAGTGAAAACGGAGGAGAATACTTGCCAACCGCCCGTTGAAACGGAAACCGCTCCCCCGCCCCGCAAAAAACGTCGTATCACGGTAACCGCACACGAAAACGTCGCTTCGCAGACCATGACGCAAGAGAAAACGCAAGAGCCGTCGCCCGATCATGACGCAATCCTGGAAAGCGTGTTAACCGCCCAAACCGGGAACGTTGCCGCGACGGAACAATCCCCGCCCCCGCGATGCAACGAAACAACATGGTACGCCCGATCCGGCGAAAAAATCAGCCGGTTGGGACAGGCGTTCGCCCACCGGAAACGCCGCCGGCAAATCATGCTGGTTTCGTCCCTTGTGCTGTTCTTCCTTTGCGTTTCGATATATCTTTTGGCGCATCGCAATCCCCGGCAGCCGGAACGCGCAATCGCGAACTATCGTCCGCTTGCGCCCGCGACGGATATCGTGGCCGCGAAAGACGAAAAAGACAATAACCAGCGACTTGCCGAAAGTCACGGAATGTGGGGACATCGCGATGCCACGTCGCTTTCCGGCGGTCCCGCGAATATCACCCCTGTCGCAGGGGAATTGGTGGCCCGGGCCGATTCGATGTATACCCTTCACGAATCGCCTGGTACGGTCATGCAGTACATGCCGGGCCAACAAGCGGCTTCGCCTCAGGCAAATCCATCGGTCATCCCGGCGGCTCCGGCGGCCCTGCCGGCAAGTCCGGCGCAACAGTTCGCCGCACAGTTTCCTCCTGGAGGTCAATTTCAACAGCAGCAATTGCCGAACCCCACAGCGCAACAAACGGTTGCTCAGCCGCCGGCGTCCTCCCCCAATACGACGCAGCAAATCCCGTCATTCCAACCGGTCGGCATGGCGGTCGCAGGAAGTGTGACGAGTCACGGGGCCACGTCGGCGGTGGGAGGTGCCGCAACAAATCCGGTGGCGGGCAACGTCATGTCGGGCGACCCGTATTCCGCCGGACAAAGCCAAACGGCCTGGCAAATGACCGTTCGCGGCGCGACACCCCAACAGGCTCAGCCTTCACAATGGCACACGGAATCGGAATCGACGATCCAGTTGATCGATCGGGGAAGCGCCCAAAGCGTCCGGCAGTTTATCAATCCGTCGCTTCCGGCGGTGCAGCCGGCCCCTTGGGGAGCCGATGGCAATTCCGAAAAATCCCGGGACATTGCGACCGCAAGACCCGGTGACCAGGCGTCGTTCCCAAATCATTCGCGTTCACCGGTTTCAGCCGCATATTTTCCGGGCGGAACTCAGGCGGAAGAGCCGCCCATCGAGCAGGCTTCCTACACGCCCGATCCCCAACGGCCCGGTTTGCCGCCGCTGCTGGAACCGAACTGGAACGAAACCAACAACGGCGGGTTCGAACATGTCGCCGACATGCCGCGAGTGGAATCCATCAACACGCAGGCAAATACCGCGACAGACACATTTCAACAGCAGGAACAGACGGCTTCCCAACTTCCCCTGCCGCGTCAGATGGACGGTTCCGTGAATCCCGATGCGGCCCAACCGCTGCGCATGCCGGATCGCGTCGCACTCAACGGCAGGTCGAACAGCCTCGCACCGTCACGGCAGCGACATTCCGTTGCGAATGAAAACATCGTGAATTCCGGCTATCCCATGTTGCTGCTCGACAAGGAGGAAATCGCCCTCGTTCGTGAAACGCCCGAGGCGGAATGGTCCTGGCTGCCGGTTTCCAGGCAACTGGTCAACGACATCGTCCTTGTTCCCGCCCCGTTCCGCGCACTGATCCGCTTTCCCAACGGGATCGTCGTTGAAACGGAGGGCGACACACGCGTCCAAATTCTGCCCGATGACGAAGCCGGACGCCCGACGCTCGCGTTCGACTGCGGTCACCTGATCATTTATGCGTCCCGGGACCGCCTCTCCTATCCCGACGGTACAAACGGCGTCGAGGAACCGACCGGTGGTCGGATTCCAAACATCTCACCGTCACTGCGTCTTGTCACGCCCGTCGGCGGCGGCGTGTTGCGGTTCACCGATTCGCAAAGTTTTGTCAGCATCGACTCGGAAAACAAAACGACGGTCAAACTGTTCAAGGTCGCAAGGCCCTACGAATCCGTGACGGCCAACCCGGCCTTGTACAGGCACAACCTCGATAATAATGTGACGTACTGCCCGAACCTGATGGCTTTTCCGGCACCGGAAAAAGCCGTTTTCTGGCAAAAAGACGGGAAATCCATCGAATGGGAACTCGGCACGGCATCGATTTTTCCGATCGACACCGAAAAAAGCGCGGACCCGATCATTTTATACGACACAAACAACCTTACCGTGGCGCCGATCGTCACCTGGCCTTCGCTCGTTTCACACGACGGCAATATCCCGATTTCAAAACTCGACCTGAAAAACCAATTCGTTACGATGCCGCAAACGTTTTACCCGACGCCCTCGAAAACCTGGCTATTGAAATAACGTCCCCGGCACGGCATACGGTTCGAGGCGGTTCGGCGTTCATTGAAATCGTCAAGGATTCGCCTTGCCCGTGATTGATTCCATCGCGACGAGAATGACGGCGGTTTCATTCATGAACCTGTCGGCGAACGCTTTTGCGGCGTCAAGGTGGTTCGGCTTTTCTTCAGGAGCGAATCTTTCGCACAGTCTCAGGAGCCATTTCATTTTTTGTTCGGGCTCTTCCACAAGTTCGGCGCGACCGGAAACGATCACGCTTTCGTACCGGGTCGTGAATTTTTCACGAACCGGCTCCGTCTTGCCGACGGCACAATAGGAAACGCGGCTTTCACGGCGAATACAGTCCATTTTCCGGCCCGTGGTCGAGCCGTGCAGGATAAGCGTATTGCCGACACGGGCATGATTGAGCGGAACGCCATAAGGCGATCCGTCGGCATCGACAAGCGAAAGAACTCCGTATTCGGCGGCATCCAACAGTGCAAACGCCTCCTCAGGTGAAATCGCCCGGTCTTTGCGGCGTATTGCGTATTTCATGGGCATAGATATCCATATTATGTAATGGGGGTTTCGCGACAACCGTCACCACCGCTACAATCGGACCAAAATAAGGAAAAACGATAAGTTTGCTATTTTTGCCGGTAAACTTGACGTATTTCATCGATCTTAACCTATCATTTGGTTAGGGAATGCGGAATTATTACACCCGCAGGCGTTCCGTCCGGCAAGAACGAGTGCGTTCACGCTTTTTCGGTTCGTTGTCCCAGGCAATATTTTCCTTGCGACTCGCCGGAGTGACCGGGACCGTGTCGCAGGCTGTTATGAAACAATCGAGTTTTCCCTACGGGATGAAATGTGGTGTTGGTTAAGAAAGGATCAATGAAAATGTTTAACAAATTGAGAATCGGCAAGAAACTGCTCCTGAGTTTCGGCGTCGTCATCCTGTTGTTGCTGGCGCTGACCATCGTGACGGCCTACAGCTATTCGAAAATCACGGTTTCGACGGACAACTTGCTTGCCTTGTTCGAGGGTTCGGACCGTGTGAATGATTCCATCGACACGGCCAACCAGATGCGGCGCAATTTTTTGGTCTATCTGGCCACCCACGATCCCCAGTTGAGCCAGGATTTCGACAAGGAACTGACGAATACGATTGCGGTCATTGAGGATATCAAAGAGAAAACCGCCATTGAGAAAAACAAGCAGTTGGCCGGTGATATCCTGAACGTTCTCAACGACGTGGGAAAACAAAAGGCGGACTATGTGACGCAGGAAAACAAAGTCGCCGAATTGCGCGGCAAATGCAACGCCACGTCCGGCGGTGTCAGCAAGGGAATCGAACAGACCGTCAACCAGGTCCACGAAATGATCTCAAAATCCGCCGAAGCGAATGACAAGGGTGAAAAAGTCGTTGAGCTTCCCAAGTTGGAATTGGAAAAAGCGCTCTTCCACAATGAAGTGCTTGTTGAACAGGTCTTGACGGCTCGCGACAACTTCGTCAACTCCAGCAAGGACGAAGATCGTACGCGATATGAAGAAACGCTCAAAAACACGATGGCGCAACTGAAAACGGGACTTGAGGAAATTCAACCGCTGTTGCCTCCCGGTGAAATTTCGAATCAGTTTGCCGAAGTGATGAAAAACCGGGAAGCCTGGCAAGGGATCGCCCTCAATTATGTCGAAAGCATCAAAACCCTGAGAACGATGCAGGATCCGCTCCTGGCGAAAATCCTGGATTCCATCCACATGGCCGGTGAATTGCTTGCCAACAACTCCGCCGCGGTCAAGGAGGAAGGCGACCACCAGGACGTCATTGTGGCTTCGGCGGAGAGAACCGGTTATGCCGTATCCGCCGCCGCCATTTTGGTGGCCATCGCCATGGGTTGGCTGTTGGCGAAATCCGTCGCCGGCGGGATCACGGGAATCGTCCGGATTTTCCACAAAATCACCGACGAGGGGGACGTGACGGTTTCGATCGACGACGTTTACAAGAAACGTTCGGACGAAGTCGGCGAGCTTGCCAAACAGGCCGAAGCGATCATCGCCGACTATCGCTCGGTGACCGAAGCAGGGCAAATGGCCTCGCGGGGCGATTGGACCTGCAAGGTTCGCATCAAGGGCGAAAAGGACGAAATGAACAAGAACCTCGCGATCATGTTCGACCAGGTCAACGAAGTTTTGCAGCAGGTGCATGGCGCCGTCAGCCAGGTTTCCGGCGGGGCCTCGCAAGTGGCGTCGGCGAGCGAAAGCCTCTCGCAAGGGGCCACGGAATCTGCGGCCAGCCTTGAAGAAATCACGTCCTCCATGACCGAGATGGGAACGCAAACCCACCAGAACGCCCAGAACGCTTCGGAAGCGAGCCACCTGGCCAAGGACGCAAGCGGCGCGGCCAGCAGCGGCCAGAACATGATGAAGCAGATGATCAGCTCCATGGAACAGATCACGAAAAACTCGCAGGACGTGCAGAAAGTGGTCAAGGTCATCGACGACATCGCGTTCCAGACGAACCTGTTGGCCCTTAACGCGGCCGTCGAAGCGGCCCGGGCCGGCGTACATGGCAAGGGTTTTGCCGTCGTGGCCGAGGAAGTCCGTAATTTGGCCGCGCGTTGTGCGAAAGCCGCCGGCGAAACGACGCAGATGATTGAAAACAACAATCGCCAGATCAAGGAAGGTGCGGAAACCGCGGAAAAAACGGCCGAAATGCTCGACCAGATCGTGACCCACGTCGCGAGCACGACCAACCTGATCAACGAAATCGCGACGGCCAGCAACGAGCAGGCGCAGGGCGTGGCCCAAGTCACCCAGGCGTTGCAGCAGATTGACGCCGTGACGCAGCAGAACTCGGCCAGCGCCGAGGAAACCGCCAGCGTTTCAAGCGAAATGAACGGCCATGTCGGAATGTTGCAAAAAGTCGTGAGCCGTTTCAAATTGCGGAATACCCAGGCTTCGGCCAAGTCGGCGGAACGCTCGAAAAACGAAGGCGGCACCTTGCGCGGCGAAAGTGCGACCTCGTCCGCCGATTGGGGCGCTTCGAAAAAATCGGCGGCGCACAGCAGCGCCAACGCCTCGGAAAGCAATTGGGGCGGCGGAACCGCAACGGCCGTTTTGCCGAAAACCGGTGAGCCGGATTATAATTTCAAGCTGGACGACAGCGAGTTCGGCAAGTTCTGAAAACGCTGAATTGATTTTTGATTCAAATTCGCCCGGCCTTGGCGGTATTCAACCACCGCGCAAGGCCGGTTTTTTTGTGTAATCAGCTTTCCTCTTTTCGCAGGAAACACCGCTTAATCTGAAAATCACATTGAGCATGAAAAAAACATTGCTATAATTGAAAGTGATATTTAGGATGTCTCCGGATATTATACCATAGCCAATTGAAATTTCTCTCGAAGCCGTCCGTTTACCCTTTGGGAAAACGGACTCCCGTGTCACGGAGTTCGGGAATTTTCAAACGGCTTAGGTATATTCATCCCTCGATATTGCTCGCAGTTGACGCAGCGCGACCATGTATACGAAGCTAAATGGCCAAATTTGAAACAAAATGCCCGGATTGTCAGACAATTTATACCCTGGAGCTGACTTTTCAGGGTAAAGTGGGGGTTTGCCAGTTTTGCCGGAAAACTTTTCTGCTCGACCCGCTTGTGCCGGATCAGGAAGTACCCGGTGACCTCACCTCAATGGAAAACGGCTGCCGACCTTCGGAGAAGACCAAGGCCCTTTCTGCATTGACCGTACTGGCGCAGGATCAGGACAAATTTGATGATACGTCATTTTCTCTCAATCCCGTCCTGGACTACCACCCGGATTCGAATTTCGCTCCGCAAAAGCAGGATGACTCTGGAAGCAACGAACCCACGACGAAACAACCCGTTCCCATAAACAAGGATACGTCGAGTGAAGAAAACGCCTGGAAGGTCGGCGACGTCATCCTCGGGGTTTACGAAGTGCGTCCGATGCCCAACGGACTTCCCTACGCGGAAGGCGGCGTCGGACTCGTGCATCGCGTGTATCATCGTGAATGGGATATCGAGCTCGCCGTCAAAAGTCCGAAATCAAGCATTTTTCAAACGGAAATCGGTCGCCAGAATTACGAGCGGGAATGTAAAACCTGGATTGACTTGGGCTTGCATCCGAATATCGTGACCTGCTATCTCGCCCGACGCATTGACGGCATTCCGCGACTTTTCGCCGAACTTGTACTCGACGGCAGTCTCAGCGACTGGGTTCGCAGCGGTCGCCTCTATCAAGGAACGGCGAACGAAATACATCAACGCATTTTTGACATCGCCATCCAGTTTGCCTGGGGATTGGATTACGCCCATCGGCAGGGACTCCTTCATCTTGACATAAAACCTGCCAATGTCATGATTTCCGGAAGTTCCGTCAAGGTGACCGACTTCGGCCTTTCGCGGGCCGTGGCCGCCGCCGTCGATGATTCCGGAAGCAGTTCCGCACGAAATTCCGATTTGCGTTGGGAGGGCATGACCCCGGGTTACTGTTCGCCCGAGCAATATCAGGCATACCTCCTTTTTCAGTCGAAAGAAAAAACTCAAACGCCGCGGATGACCGCCCGGTCGGACATCTGGTCTTGGGCCATCAGCGTCATGACGATGTACTACGGGCGACCGCCGTGCAAGAAAGGCGGGCAAACGGCGAGCAAAACCTTCGAACAGTTCCTGAAACTGCCGCCGGCTCCCGGACGGCCGGCCATGTCCAAAGGCATGACGGAGTTGCTCCGGAACTGTTTTCAGGTGGAACCCGAACGGCGCCCCCGGTCGATGGCGGAAATTGCCGACCGGCTGATGGAAGCCTATCTCGCCGCGTTTCACGAACGGTACGACCGGAAACAGCCGGTCGTGACAGCATCGACGGCGGAATCGCTGAACAATCGCGCCGCGTCCCTGATTGATCTGGGCGAGCTGAAGCAGGCGGAAACGCTTTTCGGTGAAGTGATCGGCATGCACACGTGGCACCCGCAGGCCTTGTACAACAAGACCGTTCTCGACTGGCGCACAGGGAAAATCACCGACATCGAAGCGACGCACCAGGTCGAAGCCCTGACCAACCTGAGACCGAACGACGCGACCTCGTGGTATGCCCTCGCGCTGATTCAGAAGGAACGAGGCAATATCGAAGACGCGCATCACGCCATGCAAAGGGTGCTCGACCTCGAACCGAAACAGGAACACCAGCGGCATTACGCATCGACCCGGGATTTGTTGGCACGGAATACCCGCTGTATCGAACGGTTTCGCATTTGCCCGCTGGAACAGCCCTTCGTTTTTCTGAGCGAAGACGAGAACCTGATTCTCTTTGCCGTGACGACGGAAGTGATCGGCGTTTACGATACCGGCACAGGCGGCGTGTACACCAAATTTCGTAAAAACCGGATCGGCGGCACGAACATTACCGATTCGGAACTCCTGTTCGCGCACAAACCGACCGCGGAAAACACCGGCCGCGTCCGGCCGGACAAGTCGTCCGACGCAAACTCGTTTCACATTTCGGGGGCGGATTCCGGATTGTTGCATGAGATGCTCTTTGCCGACGAAACCTTTTCCGTCTTGAGTGACGACACGAATTGGGAATTGTACCGTAGCGGCGAACCGGACCTGTTCTTTTTGAGGAAAACTCACGAGGACGCGCAGCCCATCGTGTTCCGGGCCGTTCGCTGGAACGTCAACGAGGAGCATTTCCAGCGACTTTTTTCGATGGAGAGTCCAAATCGACCGGAAAAGCCGACGCTGTCCGGCGGACGAAGCGGCGATACGGAACCATCGGAAACCTTGTCGGCCGTTCGCATCGTCGACGGTGTTCCGTTCGTCGTTTCCGGAAAAGCCGGTGTGATGCCGATCGATGCCGACTCCCGATCCACATCGTCGGGTGGAATTTCCGGCAGACCGGCCCTGATCATTAAAACGCGGGGACGCCTGCACGGGCACGACGGGACCGTGCTTTCCGCGTACACGACGCCCGACGGTTCCTTCGCCGTCACCGGCGGGAGCGACAAAACCGTTCGCATCTGGGAACTCAACTCGCGGCATTGCGTGCGGACCTTTCGCGGCGGCGAAGGCTACGTCCGTTCCGTGTACATCGGAAAAAAACGCAAATTCGTGCTTTCGCTGGCCGACCAAAGCCTGTTGAAAATCTGGGACACCGATCTGCTGCTCAACGAGCCGCTCAAATTGCGAGCGCCGATCATGCTGTGCCTGGTGGCCAGTTCCGAAGTCGTCTCGCAAAACCAGTCCGAACTGGCCGAGACCGGTCGCGAGTCGAAAAGACTCGCCGCCGAAGGCGATATCGCCGGCGCCATTGCGTGCCTCGAAAAAGCGAAAACGATCACCGGCTGGGAAACGCTGAAAAAGGACATCACCCCTTGGGACCTGGTCGGGCGGTTTGCGGCGCGGCACAGGGTCGAAGAGGCCTTGTGCTATGGAACCTGGTCCGACCACGGCGACGTGGTTTCGTCCGTCGCCCTGTCGATCGACGGGAAAACGGCGATTTCGTCCGGACGCGACCCGGGCATCCTGGTCTGGGACCTCACGCGGGGATGTTGCGGTCGCGAACTGGCCGGCCACTCCGATTGGGTGCGTTCCGTCGATTTAACCTCCGACGGTCGATTCGCCGTTTCCGCCGCATGGGACCAGACGGTCCGCATCTGGAACGTCGAAAAGGCGGAAATGATCCGCGCATTCGACGAGCGGGTCAAGTCGGTCTGTTGCGTCGCGTTTTCGCCCAGTGCGCGATCGGTCGCCGTGGCTTCGGCCGCGGGCAAGGTGCATCTTTTCGACCCGACCAACGGAAAAATGACCGCCGTCTGGTCAGCGCACCGGGGAGCGGCCAATTCGCTACGGTTCAGCCGCGACGGCCGACATCTCGTCACCGGCGGCGATGACGGCAAAGTCATCGTGTGGGACGTGGCCGAACGCGGGCGGCTTTCGCAAACGGTCGTCGAACTGACCGCGCCCGTCATGGCGGTTTGGCCTTCGACGACGCTTTCCCATGTCGCAATCGCGTCGCAGGACGGTCTGGTGCGGCTTTGCGCCGTCGGAAATCAACCGGACAAAACGCCCCGCGAACTTCGGGGGCATCTCGCGGCGGTCAACACGTTGGTCATGACCCCCGACGACCAATGGGCCGTCAGCGGCTCCAAAGACAAAACGATACGCATCTGGAACGTCAACGAGGCGAGCTCGACCCAGACGCTGAAGCTGCACACCGGCTCGGTCAACGCGTTGGCCGTCGACTTTTCCGCGATGCGGCTGGTTTCCGCCGGCGAAGACGCGACCGTCCGCGGTTGGAATCTCGACTGGGGCTACGAATTTCCCGGCTGGCGGGATGACTCGCCCCGGCTGGACGATTACGTTCGCGTGTTGATGAACGTGCATTCGCCCAAGGCGAATATTTCGGCCATCCGCAGCGGCGTCATCCCGACGGAAATGCAGCCCGACGAGCGGCTGTTCCGCGCCGTTCGCGCAGAATTGGAATTCCGCGGCTTCGGCTGGATCAAACCGGAAGCCGTCTGGAAGGCCATGATCCGCACCGTCAACGAGCAGTTGTGATAAGACGTGTCATGCAAAAAACAACCCCGGCCAACGCAAACGTCGCCGGGGTTTTTGATTTTTACCGCCGATCAGGGACCGATTAATAACGGTAATATTCCGGTTTGAACGGCCCTTCGACCGACACGCCGAGATATTCGGCCTGTTTGGCCGTAAGCTGGGTCAGCTTGACGCCGATCTGGGCCAGGTGCAGCCGGGCGACCTCTTCGTCAAGCTTTTTGGGCAACACATGCACGCCGAGCGGGTATTTGTCCGACTCCGTCCAAAGGGCGATTTG
>JAVBQX010000346.1:0-35645 GCA_031548645.1 Thermoguttaceae bacterium | reverse complement strand
CGAACGGAGTGACCGGGGAACACGTTTCCCATTTTGTGAAATCGTTCCCTTCCTGCGGTGTTCCTTTTGGTGGGAGCAGGGGAATTGAACATTATCCTGGTTGGAAAACCCTCACCCCGGTCACTCCGCTGCGCTGCGTTCCCGGCTGCTGTTCTTGCGGATTATTTTCTGGCGAAAGCCTTATATAACACATTTCTCATTGTTATAATATACGCATTTCATTACCCCAGGAGCGACCGCGGCATGGCACGTCCGCTTTCGATTCGCGACATTCCGAAAAACCGACGCCGGGTCGCGATTCGGGCCGCCCAGCATAACGGCTTTCTCTGGGGGATCGGGCAGGGGCTGCTCAACTCGATGATGATCCGCTACCTGCTCATCGACATCTGCAAAACGCACCCGGAAACGTTGGCCCTCGAAGGAACGGTCGTCGCCTGGGCGATTGCCGGGCCGCGTTTGGCCGGATTGTTCCGGGTGTTTGCCGCGGTTCTGGTCGATTGGTTCGGCAGCCGAAAACGCTTTTGCATCGGCGGGTTGCTGTTCGCGCCGCTTTTCGTCGGGCTCATTCCGCTGGGCGTTCCGCGACTGGCCGGCTGGGATTCGCCGATTCCCGTGCTGGCGTTCGTCATCGCGGCGTGGTTCGCCTATCACCTGGTCGAATACCTCGCCATGGTCGCGTTTTATTCGTGGGTCGGCGATCTCGTGCCGTCCCGGGCTCGCGGTCGGTTTTTCGCATGGCGACAGTGTTGGCTGCTCGCGGGCACGCTCCTCGGCGCATACCTTGCGACGCGGCTGTTGCCGGAGCTGTTTCCCGTGGCGAACGACGCACCTGTTTGGGATCGCTATCTCGTCCCGGCGACGCTCGGCGGTTTGTTCAAGCTGGCTTCGGTCCTGCCGCTGCTCCGCATGCCGGAAATCGCGTGGCACCGGACGGCGTTTCAATTCGCCGGACGCGTCGCGCAGATGTTCGCCCCGCTTTGGAACCGGCGTTTCATGGGACTGGTCGTTTTCGTCTGTTGGATCAACCTGGCCAACGGCCTGACGCAGACGACGCAAACGAGTTACAATTACCGGCTCTTTCCCGGCGAGGAATACAGCGTCATCATCCTGTTCGGAACCCTGACGCAGACGGGGCAGTTGCTCCTCAGTCCGATGACCGGACGGGCGATCACCCGTTTCGGCAACGCAAAGGTCATCGCCGCTTCGATGGCGCTCGTGTCGTTCGGCTCACTCTGTTATTTCGCGGCCACGCCCGGGACGCGATATTTCCTCGCGTTGGCCGCCGCGGCCTGGGTCTTTTGGGTCGGCGTCAACGTCGCGACGCTCAACCTGGCCGTCGGCCTGGCACGCCCGGACGAAAAGACGGCCTACATCGCGTTTTATTTCGCCGTGACGACCGGCGTGCTCGCATTGGGGACCATTTTCGGCGGCTCACTGGCCGACCGATGCCGCGATGTCACCTTCGCCGTCCCATTGACCGGTGCGACCTGGAATTACGCGCAATTGAGTTTCGTGCTGAGTTTTCTGATGCGACTGCTCAGCGGCCTGTGGCTCATTCCCTTGATGTGGCCGGGAAAACGTTTGTGAGAATTTAGTCGCTCACGGTTTTTCCAAAAATTCCCAGCGGACGGACGGCGGGGCGATCAGGCCATCGGGCAGGCGGTTTTCCTTCGCCTGGATGACGCCGTGCCATTGGCCCGAATCGTCCCGCCAAAGGGCGAGGTCGGTCGGGTCGGTCATTGAGATGGCGAGTCCGCCCCCCTCAAAATTCCGCAACGCACCCGCTGCCAAAGCAATGATATTGCCGTCGGCGTCAAACCGACAGGCCAGCAGCCCGGTCGCCGAAGCGGAAACCGTCGGCTTGCCCGGCGCGTCTTCCAGCGTTTCATGCGCCAGCCGGAATTCGTCACCTGCGGGATTGTTTTCCGCCGCAATCCAAACGATCGTGCCGTCGACGTATCGCGCCTTGCCGGTTTTCAGCGGTCGCGCCATAGGAAAATCGCCCCAAACGACGGTCGGCGTCCAGGCGGTTTGCGGCGGGACGCCTTCTTCACGCAATGCCCGGACAATGTCTTCCGCCGTTTCGGCTACCTGTTCCGGGGTCGAGTTCGCCGCGAAATCCAGCACCGGCGTCCGACCGCCGCGTGCCGCCAGATCGCGAACGGCCTGGAAGTCGGCCCGATCGGATTCCGTTTCGCCGAAGAAAACCACACGGGCATATCGCTGAACGCCGTAGCAGAGATAACCGTCCGCATCGCAATGCCAAAGCCCGGAATCGGCCTGCGAACTCGGCGTCAAATCCACGGGGAACCCCTGCCCGGCGATGGCGTTGCAGAGCGAAATAGCCGTGTCGCCGACCCGGTCATATTCCGGACGGGCCCAGTTCATGGCGCCGAAATGTCCGAACACGACGGCCACGGGCGAATCAACCGGCGCGTGCGTGATCAAATCCAGCAAACGGATGCGGCTTCGCGCTTCCCCGATCCCGGTATCGAGAATCGGCGCCATGCGAAAACCGATGTTTCGCACCGTTTCGTCCGTGACGGGGTACAGCGGATGGATATTGACCCGTCCGCCGGCAAGCACCGCGCCCCAGTGTTCCGGGATGTAGGCCTCTTTGTCCGGCGCGTAAAACATGTCGTACCAAACGGTGTCGGTGCCTTTCGCGAGCGAGGTGCGACAGAAATACGGCGTGCATTCATCCGTTTGGGCGTAATCGCGGGGGACCTTCCACCAGGAAAGCTGGTTTTTCGTGAACTCACGGCGATCGGGCCAAGGCCACCAGGTCGGGTGCGTCGCGGAAAACGCTTGCGGACCGAACACCTCCTTGGTCGTCGCCGCGAACTCTGTTTCCACTTCGACATTTTTCGCAAAACACAACCGGTTGTAGCGATCAATCACGTCGCGGCGTTCCCCTTCGCGATCCTGCACCGGGCGCGACATGAGAAAACAGTCGTCGATCAGTTCGCGGCCGGGATATTTGTTCGCATAAGCGGCCCACATGGCTTCGGAATACCAAAAGGTGTTCTTTTGCGAATTGCTTTCAAAATCCGGCGGAAAGCCCCATTCGTCCTTGCACGCGCCGCGGAGGGGCACATCGGAATATTGCCGCAGAATCTCCTTTTCAAACGCGATCAGTTCCGGCGCGAACACGTCCGGCGTCAGGTAGCGGAAAGCGACCGCGGCACAAATCCATTCCGCGTTTTCGCCGGGTTTCATTTCGTATTGCAGCCGAATTTCGCCCGGCTTTTCCGACGCTGTCGTCATGGACACGGTCACATCGCGCAGCGAATCGGGCAAAACTTCACCACGTTCGTTTCTGGAATAGGCCCAGGCCTTGAGAAAGCGGTTGCCGAGCACGCGATAAGGCACCGAACCGCCGGTGTAATGGTCGGTCAGGTCGTTTGCTTGAAATGAAAGCGATGCGCGACCGTCCGCGTCGAGCGTTTGTTCGAGCAGGAAAAGCCGTTCCTGCAGCGCATCGGGATATCGTTTTGCGAAGGCCCGCCGCGCCAGCCGGACGTCGAGATCAAGCAGCAGCCCGACCCCGTAACGTTCGCGGGCGTATCGGGCGGCCGACTTCATCATGTCATGAAAGGGCGCATCCGTCACTTCCACGTCGAAACGCGTCGAAGTCGAAAGCAGCTCGAACGATCCCCGGGACGCAACGGCGTCAAGAAATTCGCGATATTCCCCGGCGCGAAAATCTTCGACACGCGAAATGAACCAGCAGCCGAGTTCCGGGGCAAGTCCCGGCATCGCCGGGAGCAGCATCGGGTGCGATTCGTTCAGCGGCGGCAACGGCCCGATGTCCGACGGAACGCTTTGCGCCCGCACCAGAATCGGCAGGTACGCGAGAAACAAAAGAAAAAACCGGACGGTCGACATCAACGATCGCGGGAAATATTTCATGGCGGCTTAACACATGGCTTCATCGTTCAAGGGAAACGTTCGAGCCCGCGCATGGCGCACAATGACCCGAACACCATTTTCCATTGTAACGGATTGCTGACCGCGATTCCATTTTCCGCCGGAAAATTCACGAAAGAATTTTCTCTGTCGCCACGTCATTTCCGAATTTTACTTTTCAGGAACCTGGCGATGTCGGTATTGTCGATGTATTTCCCGGAGAAATTCCAACGTTTGGCCGCTTCTTCGTCGATTCCGTAAACGCTGTTTTCCAGCTCCTCGATTCCCGGGCCGATTCCCCAGAGCGGGACGAGCGAATTCGTATGGTCGTTGCTCAGGTACTGGACGCCGGGCGCTTTGCCGCAACCTTCGTTGACGACGGGCATGTAATCGACGAATTCGTCGTCTTCCGCCTTGAACTTGCCGTCTTCATTTTTGTCGACGTACGTTCCCGTTCCCCAAGCGAGGCCGGTGTCGTGGTCGGCGGTGACGATGAGCACGGTTTCGTCCCAGGAACTGTTTTCCTCGACCCATTGCACGACGGTGTCAATCGCCTTCGTGAAACCGGTTTGTTCAAAAGCGACCCAGAGAGTGTTGTTGCTGTGACTCGAATGGTCAATGGCACCGCCTTCGATCATGAGATAGAACCCGTTTTCGTTTTGGTTCAACACGTTCAAGGCCGCCAGCGACATGGTCGACAGCGAGGGCATCTCCCTCGTGCTGTATTTTCCGAGAACTTTTTCCTTGTCGTCGGGCGAGCCCGGCGCTGAGGACGGCGTCCCGTCGACGGGCGGCATCGTGCTTTGCACGCGTGTGATTCCGAGCACTTTGTCGGGCAGGTCCTTGCCTTTGGCGAGCCGTTGAAAATCCCTGGCACGGTCGATGAAGGTGAAACCTTTGTAGCCTTCGGGCGAAACGATCTGTTCCCAGACGTCTTCTCCGCCGACATACTGGAAGTCGACCTTGTCCTCCTCCGCCTTTTTGCCGTGAACGTCATAATAGGGATGGCCGCAACCCATGAGTACGGTCAGTTTGTCGATTTGGTCGAAAATCAGGGAAAAGTCGTCTCGCCGCTGACTGTGGGCGTAAACGCCGGCGGGCGTCGCGTTGGTCATGGAAACCGTTGTGACGGCGCCGACCGATTTCCCCGCGGCAACGGCGACTTCGGACACCAGTTCCAGCGGCTCTCCGGTGACGTCGACGCCGAGCGACGTGTAGGTTGTTTTGCTTCCGGTATTCTGGGCCGAGGCCGCGGCGGCGGAATCGGTCGTCTTGGTGATTTCGCTGGATTCATTCATCGCGGCGGGCCCGCTCCAAAAGACTTTGGGATCGTAACCCTGAAAATGATGCGGAATGGGGACGTCCTTTTCCTTCGCGCAGAACGTCGTGCTGCCGCAGTGGAAGGGGAATTTTTCGTAGGAATTCTGTCCCAGGCCGCCGAAACGCCAGTAGGAACCAATGACGTGCTGGTTGAATCCCATACCGTCGCCGATCATGAGGATGACGTTTTTCGCTTTTTTGGGGGCGGCTTCCTGGGCCGAAAGCGTCAGCGGAACCAGGATCAGGACAAGAAGCAGGATCAGAGGGGCAATGCGTTTCATGATAGGGTTAATTCAAAGCTCAAATGTTAGATTTATCAAACATTATTTTCGTAAATAATACTGCCAGCAAAAACATTGCTGACAGTTTTTCAATCAATAAGTTACCGCACAGGGCTTCATCATTGTCATTACTTGATTTCGTCCTTGATCGGTTCACCGACATCAAAGGCGGCTTCATTTTTTCCCTTGGAGATGGTGATTTTATGCGGCGTCTTTTTCGGGTCGTCGAATTCGGGTTTGACAAAGCGAAAAGCGACACGTTTTTCCGCACGCTTCGCCATATCCCATTTTTCATATTCAACCGGGTCAGTTGGGGCCTTGTCCGGCACGGAACTTGGCGAAAGCTCGGTTTTTGATACCCTGACGATAAATTCACCTTCCGGGGCACCTTTGAAATCAACATGAGTTTTTATTTCCGCAATACCATCTGCGTCGGTTGCGCCTTCGGTATTCCAACCGTTACTAAGACCGGATTTCGGCGTGAGAACAACAGCCGCGCCTTCCAACGGTTTTCCACCTTGAGTGATGGTGATCTTACAGGGATACAAATCCGGCATTCCCTTTGGTTTCTGCGGCCCCCTGTTGCAACCACTCAAACAAAATGCCGTCACGAAGGCCAAAATAATGATTATCGGGCAAGACTTTTTCGTCATTTTTAGAATTCATCCATCAATTGTTTATCAAAATCATCAATCCAATAGATATTGCCGCAACATGGTGACGTCACGCAAGAGTCTTCATGAAACAACCGCGTGACGTACACACAAATCGCGAGCAATCACCACTTTTTATGGTGAAGAGGCTTCTCCGCCATTGATGGAGCCAAGAGCACCCCAGACACCGTAAGGAGATCTTCCACCGGAGACGGCAAGTGAGTTAGTTCTGTTTGCAGTCACCGCACTGATCGTATCGGAGACGAAATCGACGGACCCGTCAAAACGGGCGGTATTGACACCACCGGTGTGATTGCTGCCGACCGAGATCAAAGCCCTGTCTTCCGCATAATTCGTGTAGCAGGAAGCGCTGTTCGGGGGGAGAATCGTCGCGAAGGCGGAATAGCCGGTCAAGCCATCCGCCCAACGGAGACCGCTGCCCTCTGGAACGGCGGCGGCTGTTGCTGTGTAATATTTGCCGTTGCGAATGGTCGAACCATTGCAAATATCGGGATCACCGGCCGTGGTCGGATTGACCGTATTGCCTGCAACAGCTGAGGTGGATACGGCGATTGCCATTTTGACCTGGGCGCCTGCGCCACTTTCGGTCGGAACGATTTTTTCACTCATGGCGATTGTATTGCTCGTCCCATCATTGATGGCACCAGTGCTTTTCCATCCTTTGCCAACACCGACAAAGACGCCCCGCGAGTTGGCAATGTATCCGGTCGGATTGTTGCGAGTGGCAGTGTCCGTACCAAAACGATAGCAGTGCGCATCGGGCCAGTCACCCGAGGAAAACAAATAGTTGGTAATTCCTGGCCCCTCTTCCGTACCACGGTCACGACGCATGGAACCTGAGGATGGGCAGACAAAACCGGAAACCTGAGTGTACCAGGCAATCCTATCCGCCTTATTGCTCGTATCTCTTGTCCCCACGGCACATGAATACTGGCCGTTATTGGGAATTGCCTGAATTTCTTCATACAAAGCCTGCTGTTCCATGAAGGGAAGCAGAACCACACTCGCGCTCAACCGTGGGTAGAGATAGTAGTTCGTCATCGTGACGGCGTTGACGGGGAATGTTTTGTAGCCGTCATGATAGTTATGAAGCGACAGTCCCAACTGCTTTAGATTGTTGGAACACTGCATGCGGCGAGCCGCTTCGCGGGCCGCTTGGACGGCGGGGAGCAGAAGCGCGATCAAAATACCGATAATCGCGATAACGACCAAAAGTTCAACCAACGTGAAGGCGAGTAAATTACCCCCCCCCCCCATCCTACCAAATCTTGATTTTTTCATAAAAACCTCTCAACGAAATTGTGACACAATATAAGCCCTTTTTTCAGATTGCATAAGCGACGAAATCCGCCACAAATGCATAATAACCACTCAATTGTATCAGAGGTTTATATAAAAATCAACTCCGCTATTCATAAAAACAATGCTTTTATTTACGAAACGGGCCGCATTTTAGCATATCGGAAGGATATTCGTGATTATGAATTTTAGACATAATAAAAGTGAATATCACTCCGAAAACTACAAAACAATCATGACTTGTATTGTAATGAACAGTAACTTAATGTGTCATTACCTTCGCTTAATTTCCTCCTTGATCGGCTCACCGACGTCGAAGGTGGCTTCATTCTTTCCTTTCGTGATGGTGATTTTGTGAGGCGTCTTTTTCACGTCGTCGAATTCGGGTTTGACCAGGCGAATGCTGGCAAGTTTCTCCGTGCGTTTGACGGCGTACCATTTTTGGTATTCGATCGGGTCCGCCGGCGCGACAGTGGAAACGGAGCTGGGGGATAGTTCGTTTTTTGAAACCCGGACGACGTATTCGCCGGCCGGTGCGCCGTCGAAATTCACCTGGGTTTTCAGTTCGGCAACACCGTCGACGTCCGTGCGTCCGTTCGTGTTCCAACCGTTGCTTCGTCCCGACTTGGGTACCAACGTGACCAGGGCGCCTTCGAGCGGCTTGCCCGACTGGGTGATGGTGATGGAGCAGGGAAAGAGTTCGGGCAATCCTTTCGGTTTGGCCGGACCGCGATTGCAGCCGCTCAAAACCGCCACCGCAAGGAAGAGCAACGCATAATACTTCAAATTTTTGATAGGCATGGTGTTCGTCATGGGAGTTGAAACCTCTTTGATGGGGATGTGAGAAAAATACGTCATTCAAATCGAGCCCGAAGCGCCAATAAGGGGCCCAAGGATTACGCGGGAAACACCAGCCGGAATGAAGGCGGAACATCGTAATGACGGGATGAAAAAGCCTGGCGTACATTTCACAATACCGTCATTACGCTTCGCTCCATTCCGGCTGCTGTCCCCGGATGCGTCACTGTGTCGTGGATTCGCCGCCGCTGATGGAACCGAGGGCGCCCCAGACGCCGTAGGGCGAGATCCCGCTGGTCACCGCAAGCGAGCTGTTGCGATCGCTCGTCACGGCGTTGACCGTTTCGGAAACGAAGTCGACCGAGCCGTCAAAACGCATGGTATTGACCCCGCCGGTGTGGTTGCTGTTGGCGGTTATGAGCGAGCGTTCTTCCGCGTAGGGAACAGTGAAACAGGACGGGCTGTTGGGCGGCAAGATCGTCGAAAAGGCCGTATAGGCGGTTTGACCGTCGGCCCAGCGAAGCCCGCTGCCTTCGGGAATGGGTACCGCTCCGGCGGTATAAAAATTGCCGTCGCGTATCGTGGCGCTGTTGCAAACGTCCGGGTCTCCCACCGTGGCCGGACTCGTCCCATGCCCGGTAACCGCGTCCGGGGATACGCCGATCGCATTCTTGATCCGTGCGCCCTGGCCGCTTTCCGTCGGGACGATCTTTTCGCTCATGGCAATCGTGTTGCTTGTTCCGTCGGTGATGCCGCCGGTGTTTTTCCAACCCCGGCCGACCGCCGCAAAAACGCAACGCGGGTTGGTGATGTAACCGGTCGGATTGTTTTTATCACCGCCAAAAGCATAAACATGAACGTCGGGCCAGTCGCCGGAGGAAACCAGATAATTGGTGATCGCGGAACCGTCCTCCGAGCCGTTATCGCGTCGTTGCGATCCCGAGGACGGACACATGAGTCCGGGAATCTGGTCGTACCAGGCGACCCTTTCGCTCTTGAGACTGCCGGCTTTTGTTCCGAGTGCGACGCTTTCCGCTCCCTTGACGGGATCAAGAATGGCGTCGTAAATCGCCTGCTGCTCCAGGTAGGGCGTCAGGGCGGTCAGGGCACTCAAACGCGGATAATCATAAAAAGTTCCCAACTGCACGGCATTGTTCGGAAAAGCTTTGAACGTGTCATGGTAACTGTGGAGCGCCAGCCCCATTTGTTTCAGATTGTTGGAGCACTGCATTCGTCGGGCCACTTCACGGGCCGACTGGACGGCCGGCAACAGGAGGGCGATCAAAATGCCGATGATGGCGATGACGACCAGCAGCTCGACCAATGTAAAGGCAAGTGGCTTGCATATTCCACCGCCACGGTTTTGTTTTTTCATAAAACACCTTTCTGTTTGTGAAAGAGGTTTGTGTGTTGTTTTTTAATATGAAAATCATGAAAAAACTTCCGCGCACTTCCATTTCGATTTTCATGAAAGGTACAATCCCTTGATGGAGCGGAGCGCTCTTCCATGCGATTTGCACATGGGGAGTTTCGATTCGAACGGGTTTCAACAAACACCGGGCTTCAAGACAAGGATTGGCCCTGATGATGTTCCGAGCGGTTGCGTATTTTCGCACCGTTTTTATCGTGAAAACCCGATCCGGCCATTGTTATGATAAGTTGGGTAACGAAAAGCGTATGAAGAATGTGTTGCTGTTGACGCAACCGGTCTTTTCAGAAAAATCCAAAAATTCCGACATCATACGAAGAACTTTATTTCTCGCCTGCGCGAATGAATATCGCGCGAAGAGGACGAGCTGCCGAGACGTGATTCGAAATCACGGCATGAACGGAAAGAAATTCGCACCGTGAAAAACCGCTCAGCCTGTGATGTCGAGCGAGTTGCCGACCTTGCCGGTGGTGTCTTTCGCTTGGTCCTGTTGCTGTTTGTCGCGGGACTTGTTTTTCAGAGTGCGTTGCCAAGGCGTACGACCGTCCGCGTCACGGTCGCCGGCTTCGGCGCTGTCGTCACGAACGGCCCCGGCTTCGGCGGCCTTTTCGGCACGCTCGACGCTGTCCCGCGCACGCTCGAAAGCCTTCGACGTCTGGGCCAGCTTGTCCGGACTGTCGCCCTGCTTCTCCGACATTTGAATGCCCGCCGCAGCAGCCGCAAACGTATAGGAAATATTCCCGGATGTCATGGCACTACCTCCCGAACCCAAACACGCAAGGCCGACACTGTACAGTACAACAGTTATCGGTATCGTAACGCATACTGTGAGATCAACGGGCAATTATACGACGTGGGAATCATTGCGGCAACGGAAATTCGTGCATTTTGCAAAAATTTCGGAGGAAATGCAATAGTTCATTCGTTTTTCGTATCTTTTTTCCAATCAACGATGTTCAGAATGGCCGAGCTGACGAAATCTTCGAGCCTCGCGGTGCGAATACTGAGGCTCGCTGTTGCAAATATCAAAGGCACGGCAATAGTCAGCCCGATCGCCGTTGTGATCAGGGCGAGCATGATGTCGGAAGCGAGCATCGTCGGTTCAACGCGGGTTTGAGCTCCCAGTTTGCTGAAAGCGCCCATCATGCCGAGAACCGTGCCGAATAGCCCAAGCATGGGGGCGGCTTTGATGACGGTGTTGATCCAATTGTTGCGATAATCGATTTCGACCAGAACATCCCGTTGAAAGCGTTCGATGAGCAAGTCGCGCAGCTTGGCGGCGGGCAGCGACATATTCTTCAAGGCGATGAGCATCAGTTGCGGGACGGCGCGTTTGTCGCCCGTGCATTCGGTTTTGATCGTGTCGATGTCACCTTTAAGATGGCATTGGTGCATTGCCGCGAGAAAATCGTATTGCTGCGATTCCAGTTTGAAATTCAACTGGCCAATGCGCCGCCAGACGATGATGACGCAATAGGCCCCCCAAAGAGCAACGGCCGCGAGCAGGAGATACGTGATATTTCCGACCGTATTGGTCATCGACGAAATGTCGAACGGAATATTCTGGGCGAAAAGTTCGCCGGCGGCAAAAAAAGGAATGGTATTCAACGGCATGGTTCAATGACCTCTTCGTGTTTCTTCGGGGCCTTCGTGGTGAAAAAAGTCAAATAAATTATTTTCTCACGGTCATCGCGACGGTTTCCAGGCGGTGCAATACGGCGTTGATTTCGTCGGCTTCCGCGAGCGTCAGGGTGACGTCGCCGTAACGAACGCGGTAAAACGCTTCGGAAACCCGCCCCGGCAATCCGGCCAGCGAATCCTGTGACGGAACATTTGGCGCAGGCGATTGATTCGGACGATTGACCTGATTGACGAAATCAACCAGGTTGGCCATCGTCACGAGGTCGGCGGCGCTGCGCCGCGCGAATTCTCTCTGCGTTTCGGTCGGGGCCCGGACCAAGCCGATTTTATGCAGGGTTCTCTCGAATCGCAGGTAAAATTCGACCGTCACGAGTTTCTGGCGTTTGTCCCGGGCGAGTTGATGACCGCGCATTTCACGGACCAGGAGGCGAATCAGGCGGTAAAGGACATAGCAAATGACCAAAATGACCAGCAACGGAATACCGAGCAGCACCAGGTCGTTGCTTTGCCAGTTTCCCTGTCGCAATTCCCTAAAAATGGACGCGTATTTTTGCATCACGTCGCGGGCGATGGTTTTCCAATACTCCGCGTCGAAGAAGCGTTCCTTCATCGAAGCGAAAAATTCGGCGATGGGATAGTAAATCGCGTTTTCCTGTCGTGTGGCGTTGAAATTGACGATGTAATCGTTCCAGAATCCCGTCGCCTTGAATTTCCATGCGGACCAGAATCCCGTCCGTGCGATGACCTCGCGCAGGGGCGCGGTCGGGTCGAGCCGGAGCCATCCGCCGCGTCCCCACCAGTCGGCGTAGGGGCCGTCGCGGAGCGATTCGGGAATCTGGTGCGGCGGGATGTAGGCTTCGACCCAGGAATGGGCGTCGGCTTGTCGCACGACGAAACGCTGCCCGCCCTGCCGACCCGATTCCGTGTCCAGCCGATAACCGACGACCACGCGCGCCGGAATGCCGATCTTGCGGAGCATCATGGCCAGCGCACCGGCGAAATATTCGCAGTGACCGCCGGGGTGATCCCGAACGAAATCCTCAAGCGGGTCGAGCGACGAACTGCGGACGATTCCACCAAGGGCATAATAATAGCGCTCGTCGGTCATGAACCGGTTTTCCAGGTTTTTGGCGCGTTCGATCCAGCCGTGATCCCTCAGTTTCCCGTCCCATTGCAAGGCCGTCTTACCTACGGTGGGCAATGCCGTTTCGTCGAACGCAAGCAACGACGGCAGGTTCACCGGCTCCTGGCACGGAATCAGGTCAACCTGGTTTCCGTTGCGGAAGGCGTAGGTCAGGAACTGCAATTTCACGTTTCGGGAGGAATTGCCGGCTCTTGTGCCGATACGGTCTTGCATGAACGTGACACCGTAATTCGCGCGCCCGGCCGGCAGAAAATAGGGCCAAACGGCGAACAGCGTTTCCTGCGAGGCGCTGGCGTAATCACATCGGACCCGGACAAGCTGGGTGTCAGGCTGAAAGCGACACTGCGACCTTTCCCGAGTCGGGATTATCGCGGCCGAAAGCCGCGAAGGACGCACCAAGCCGTCAATCGGGAAATCGACATGATCGTTGAAGAGTTCGGTTGACCGGGGCGCAAAATCCATCTCCCTGGGATTGCGAACTTGCTCTTGCATCGGTGACAGATAGTTGCCAATAACGCCACTTTTCGAGAACGGTCGGAAATTTTGGAAAAAAACCAGCTCTTCCCTGCTCCAACGTCCCCGGCGATAGTCCTGGAGAGCCACGCCCCGAAAATAGACCGATTGATTGTGTATGCTTGCGTAGTCCGCATCCTCTGCGTCGTTCGACGTCTCCGTGTCGTCAACCCGCGTGAAATCGACGGACATGACTTCCGACGGATTGTTGAAAACCGTGCCGAGCGAACCAAGTCGGATTTCGTCGTTGAAACCGACCGTATTGAGCACGGGCGAAAGCGTCCCCGGCGCGGAGGAACGCCAGTTTTCCCGCTGCATTTCAAAGCGACTGATACGGAATTCCTGTCGCGGGGTCAGGAAGAAAATCAGCAAACCGACAACCAGCGACATGACCGTCCCGACGACCAGCCGGCAGTAAAATTCGCGGTCGATGCCGATCATGCCGCCAAGGTTGGCCGTGCTGCCGGAAAACGCCGCCTTTTCGCGTGACAGGGGCCAACGGCCGGAGGACGACTCCTCGACCGCTTGACCGTTGGAGGGCGATTTTTCCTTCGCAAGCGCCTGTGCGAGAGACGCCTCCCAGGTTCCGGACCGTTCCGGCGGGGCGGGCTCGGATTTCGGTTGCCGACGACCGAAAAGAGTCAAAGGGCCGGAAAACATCGCGGCGAACGTCTGGCGGCAAAGCCGCAATAATCCCTGTCGGGAGGTCATTTCCTTCAAATCCGTCCGAAACAGGGAACGCAGAAAAACATGCTGCGTAAAATAGTTCCGGTCCCGGTTCAGGTGCATCAGCGTCACGACCGTCAGGGCGGCGAACAGGTACAATATCATCAGCAACCCGAAAATCACCGTCTGCTGGAACACCGATGCGACGATCACTTCAAGGAACGAGACCATCATGATATTCCAGCAGGTGCGATTTTCCTTTTTTCGGAACAGGAGCACGAGCTGAAAAAAAACGAGAACACGCAAAATGGCGACCGCAAAAAGACTGCCGCCCAGTGACGCGTCGAACGCCTGAATCAGGTAGCCGATCGAAGCGAGCAGAATGAGCAGGATGAACGTGTTGCTGAGAACGGGACCAAGATAAAACAGCTTTTTGAAATCGACGAGCCAGAGACTGACACCCGCACCGATGAGCGTGAGGATCGGCAGCACGACGTCGCCCTGTCCCATGCCCAGCATGAACGAACTGAGGCAGACGATGAAAGCCAGGTGCAGGGCGATGTACTGTTCAAGTTTCATTTTGCGGCGGCTGAAAATAAGTGCGGTTTTCGAAATACTTCGCTTCTGCGACCATTATAACCGCATTTGTCAGGAAAAGAAACACGTTCGCGCAAAATCAGAACCGCGACAGCCTCGGAACGGTCGCACATGAATCCATACGGCGGCGATCACATCGTGACCGCCTTTGTCATTGTCGCTCAATTGCGATTCGGATCATTCGGCGTGTGTTTCGACGGAATCGCCGGGATACGAATCCGTGTCGAGAAACAAGGTGCAATCGTGGTGCGTGCGCAGAATCGTCGCGGGGCATCGCGTCGAAATGGCGTCGCCCAGCGTCGCCCGGACGGCATCGCGTTTCGTTTTGCCGGGCACGGAGCAAATGAGCGCCGCGCCGCGCATCAGGGCGGGAATCGTCAAGGTCACCGCCTTTTCCGGCACGGCGTCGAAATTCGGAAAACAGCCGTCGTTGACCTGTTGTTGCCGACAGGCCGCGTCAAGCGTGACGATCTTGACGAGCCGCGGATCGTTGAAATCGGCGACCGGCGGGTCGTTGAAGGCGATGTGCCCGTTCTCGCCGATGCCGAGGCACACGACGTCGACCGGTTTTTCGGCGAGCAGTTTCGCGTAATGTTCGCATTCCGATTCCGGCGGCTGGAGCCCGAGCAAATGCACGGCGGCAAGCGGAACGCGGTCGAAAACCCGCTCTTTCAGGTACTGCGAAAATCGCTGCGGCGCTCCCTCGGGCAGGCCGATGTACTCGTCCATGTGAAACGCGGTGACCTTCGACCAGTCGACCGACGCGTCGGACGTGAGTGTTGCGAGCGTTTCGTTTTGCGACGGCGCCGCCGCGAAAATCACCCGGGCGAATCCCTGCCGCGCAATGCTTCCGGAAATCGCCGCCGCCGCGGCAAGTCCGGCGGCGCGGCCCATCTGTTCGCGGGTCGCAAACGCCTGCACCCGCAGCTTGTCAACGCAATATTCCCGCGGAAACACGGTCATGATGATCCTTTCTTTGTTGTTCTACAAGGCCGAATCCGGCATGGGGCTTTCGCCATCAAATCAACAGGCAAAAATTTAACGTTCGAAGGTAGGGCGGTCACGCCGTGACCGCCGCAATGGCAGCCGCAAACGCAGCGCAGCGGAGTGACCGGGTGGAGGAGCCGCAATACAGAAAGCACGTCGATTCCCGAAATATCTCGAACGGCAAACTGAAAACACGAAATACGCATATCCCAACGGACACGCCCCACACCGGTCACTGCGTTCGCGGCTGCCATTTTTACGCGTTATTTACTGGCAAAAGCATTATTCCATCGGCAGTTTCGCAACGCGGGCGGCCAGTTCGGCCAGCGGCGCCGAGTTTTTGGCCAGCCGTTCCAATTCCCCGCGGCGGCAGCGGAAATTCCGGTACCAAAGGTGGGCGTTGTCCGGCGAATAACCGCCCTCGTCATAGGCGGCATCGTGCGGCAGGTAGTTGTAGCAGCCGTTCGTATAACCGAGCGCGAAGCAGTCGAGCTTCGTATTTTTCGCCAGCTCCGGATTCATCCAGGAGAGCGTTTCAAACGGCGCCGTGACGAAAACGCGGTGTCCCAGCACGATCGCCGCCACGTCCGCGTCGACGTAATCGCGACCGCCCCGGGCCAGTTCGTTCCGGGCCCAGGTTTCCCAGGTATCGCAGGCCTTGAGCGCCTTGGGGTTGCCTTCAAAGACTTTGCGGTTGCCCCCGACGAATCGGTCGATGCCCGCTTCGTCGAACACGTCGAGTTCCACGGCGATATGCCGCGTGCGGATCGCGAAATACGGCTCCACGGGCTTCGCGGCTTTGAGTTGCTCCGCGACCGACCGCACGATCGTCTGGCCGACCTCGCGCATTTCCTCGTCGGAAATGTCCCGCTTCGTGTAATTGATGTTGCCGCAGGCGCCCTGAACGACGAAAGGCTCCGTTTCCGGCGAGAACATTTCATGCACCGCGTCGGCGACGGCCCCGGGCCATTCGGCGGCGATGTCCCCGCCCGAGTAACAGGTCGGGTGCATCGAATAGCCGATCAAAACCGCCTTGAATGTTCCGTTCGCACGCTTGAAACCGACGGTGGGCACGCGTTTTTCCGTGTGCTTCGTGGCCTGGTTCCGGCGGTCGTAGGACAGATCGACTTCGCCGGTCGCCTCGACCATGCGGCACGTTTCGGCGGATCGTTTCGCCTCGACGCCGACCTGGATCATGCGCGGCACGAGAATCGTTTCGACGTATTCGTCGCAATACTCGCCGGTGCCGCTGAGCTTCGAAGCCGTCGGCGCGCTGTGCGTGTGCGTCGCCGAAACGACGATGCGCCAGGGATCGATCGACAGGCGTTTCGACAATTCCGCTTTGAGCCGCGCGACGATTTCCTGCGTGTAGCCGAGCGAATCGGCGACCAGCCAGAGCAGGGTTTCGTCGTCTTTCGCGAGATAAACCGCCCTTGCGAACAAGGGAGTCCGCACTTGGGTCGACGGTTGAATCCGCGCAAGAAAGCCGGCCAGTTCCGGTCCCGGCTCGCAGGTGATGTCGACCGACGCGGCCCCGACGGTCAACGTGCCGGGTTGTTCCGCGTCCGATGCGACCGCGTTTGTCAATGGCCAGGTCGTTGTGGACAACAAGGCCGCAAGCGATACCCCTTTGCCCGCGTCGGCAAGAAAACGGCGTCGTGAAATAATCATGGTTTCCCCCTTTCTCAAGATTTTGCGATTTCGGCGGCGTTCTTCTGGATGCGCCGCACGGCGTCGGCGATGATTTCCATGTTTTTCTTCGGGCCAAGCAGCATGTTCTGCGTGAACCAGACGGCTTCGCCGCAAAGCCGCTTGAAATTGGGGAGCGTTCCGACGCGTTCGGCCCAATCGTCCAGCGTCTTTTTCGGGTAAAGGCGACTGCCCGTTTTCGACGCATAGGTGTTCCGCACGAAATCGACCCAATCGACGGCCCCGTAACCCGTGCTGCACGGGATGCGTTCGGCCCGCAGGGCGTCGGTAAACTTTCCGCGGTCGAGCCCGAAACCTTCCTTGTCGATGCGGAACATGTACAGGTGCCACGCGTTGCGGGTCGTACCGTCATACAGTTTCGCGGGAATCACGCCGGGAATTTCGGCCAACAGCCGGTTGAGATACATGCCGTTTTCCTGTCGCGTTTCGGCGTAGGCTTCGATGTTTTTCATCTGGCCGAGCAGGACCGCCGCCTGGAATTCGGTCATGCGCTGGTTCGTCGCGCGGGCGGCTCCGTAGGTGAAATCGAAACTGTCCGTCGACCGACCGCGACAATTGTTGTGGCATTTGAAAATCGCTTCGGCCAATTCGTCGTCATCGGTCAGGATCGCGCCGCCGTCGCCGCAGGAAAGGTTTTTGGAGACTTGCAGGCTGAAGCAGCCCGTGCGGCCGACCGTGCCGAGATTTTTGTCCCGCCAGCGGCCGAGGTGCGCCTGGCAGGCGTCTTCGACCAGATCGAGTTCGCGGCGTTTCGCGATTTCGGAAAAGGCGTCCAAGTCCGCCGGAGCGCCGCCGATATGCACCGGCAACAGGCATCGCGTGTCGGAGGTGCAGGCGCGGTCGGCGCAGGCGGCGTCAAGCTGGAACGATTCGAGATCGACGTCGACCGGCACCGGCAGGGCGTAATGATACAGCACGCTGTTGATCGTCGCGATGAACGTGTAGGGCGAAGTGATGACCTCGTCGCCGGGACCGATTTCGAGCGCGGCCATCGAAGCGACCAGGGCCGAGGTTCCGCTGTTGACCGCGATGCAGTGCTTCGCCTTGTTCATGGCCGCGTATTCGTTTTCGAACCGGTCGACCATGTGCAGCCGGGAATCGCCGCGGAACCAGTTCCCGGTTTTGAGCACTTCGAGCACCATTTTTTCCTCGTCGCCCTGCAAAATCGGCCAATGGGAATAGGCTCCCTGATTCAGCGGCGTGCCGCCGAGGACAGCCGGTTTGCCGTCGGCGCCCGCTTCGGAGGCCGTCAGCACCATCGGCGCAAGGCCCGAAAATGCAGCCGCAAGACCGATTCCGCCCGAAGCCGCCATAAAATCGCGTCGTGAAAATTTGTTGGACATATTGAAACTCCTTGGGTTGGGGTGGGAATGTTTTGTACGGATGAAAAATTTTCAATGAGGTATCGACAAAATTCATGAATAAAAAAATGACAGCCGCGAACGCAGAGAGCGAAGCGAACGGAGTGACCGGTGTGGGGCGTGCCCGTTCGCGTGTCCGTTTTTGGTGTTAACGGTTTACCATTATTCAACGGCGGTCACGGCGTGACCGCCCTACCTTGCGTTCCCGCCTGCCATTTCCTGCGAGTTGACGATTTCCATCAGGCATTCGCGGACGGCTTTGCGGAGCACGGCGTCGATTTCCGGAGAAACGATACAGGCGTTGTCGCCGGTTTCGTAGCCGCCGCCTTCTTCGAACGCCGCCGCGGTGGGGATGTACCAGTACACGCCGTTGCCGTAGGCGGCCGTCGCGAGAAAATGTTCCGGCACCAACGACTGGGCGTACAATTGGTAATCGACGAACACCTCGGACAGTTCAAACGACAAAAAATGCACCCCCGGGCCGATGCTCATTCGCGCAACGGTGCTTTGCCGCCACAGGTCCAGGGTATCGAGCAGGTAGCGGCGTTCGAGGGCCGGCTCGCCCTTGTAGGCGTCGGCGCCTTTCAGTTCCGGGTTGAACGGCACGTCAAAGGTCACGCGTTTCACTGCGATGCGGCCGAGCGGCCGTTCCTCAAGCCGGGCAAGGTTGTTCAGCATCCCGTCGGCCAGGCGGCGTCCGAGCAACTCGATCGACGCGGCGTCGCCGGTCAGGTTGTATTTGCCGAAGGTGATGTCGCCGCCACAACCGTTAAAATACACGTTGAGCATGTCCGAACCGTCGTTCGCGTCGGTATGGCGGATCGCCCAACCCGGCACGTCGGGGCCGACCATCTTGCGGAGATAAGCCGCCATGGGGTGCGTCGCGTAAAAATGCAGGGCCGCGATTTTTTCGCCGCGTTCATCCTCAAAACACACCGTTCGCAGGAGCGGGTCGATCTTCCCGACGGGCCAGGCCCGCAGGCGATCGGGATTCTTGCCGCTGTAGCGTGTCGCGGCGAATTTGCCGTTTTCGTCAAGCAAACGCCGGTTGGCCGCAAGACCGCCGACCCGCGTTTCCGCCGTCATCAGCCTGCCGACCTGCCGCCACTTGCCCGCGACCGCCTCGGCAATCGCCGCCGTGACCTTGTTCAAACTCGTTTCGCAATATTCCGGCGTTATGACCAGCGGACCGTCTTCCCCGTCCTTCGGATTGTATTCCGGCGCGACCCTCATGCTGTCATGCTGGTGAACCGCGTGCAGGAAGACGTTTTCCCGGGGCGTACCGGCGCTTTTCGCGATCGCCTCGCACCAGGCGACGTAGGTTTCGCCGCACATGTAAATGTAAACGCACGAAACCCAGGCGACCCGCGTCGCGCCGTCGTCGAGAAGGACGCCGCTGACGTAAATCGGGGCGTCGACTTTTTCGTTCGGCACATAGGCCAGCGGTTCGCCGATCGGCGGGGTCACGTCCACCTTGAAGGTCGCGATTTTCAGCGAAACCGCGTCCGGTTCGTCGGCCATGGCGCAAACATGACACGCGACGCCGCATACGACGGCGCACATCAGCGGGATCAATACACGAATTGTCAAAGGTGACATGAACAAACCTTTCAACGGTTCATTGACCGAAAGCATCAACCGCGTGCCCACAAACGGATTATTTCGAACACGTCGGCGGTGTCGTTGGTTTCATACGAACCGATCCGCCACTGCACAGTGCGGGTTCCGTCGGCGTTTGCGAAGTCATGGCGTCTTTTTCCAAGCAATTTTATGGCCAAATTTTTGAAATATACACGACTATATTATTGTGATGCCTATCAAGCTCTGAGTAAAGTATGATTTTGCGTCATTTCTGTAAGATAATACGACAAAAGGAATTGACAATCTGAGGCTTGTCACGTATGGTGGAATGGAGAGGGCGGCCTGGCAGCCTCCGTGTGCAAATCCTGTTGTTCAAAAGTGTTATGACACGAAAACGAGTTCTTTTGATTATTGAAACTTCCCGTGAGTACGGGCGGGGGCTCATGGGCGGGATTTCGCGGTACGCCCTGGAACACGGCGGGTGGCAGATTCATTTCGACGACCGGGGACTGCTCGAAGAACCGTCGGACTGGTTGCGGCGCTGGCAGGGGGACGGCATCATCTCGCGAACGGCGACACCGACGCTGGCCCGAATCCTCTCGCATAAGAAATGCCCCATGGTCGAATTGCACGGTTTCGGCCTGTACGAAGACAAGGTGACGTCGTTTTCCGAAGTGCAGATTTGTAACCGCTCGATCGCCGCGATGGCCGCCGGGCATTTTCTCGAACGCGGGTTCCGCCAAATCGGATTTTATTCCTGCGGGAACACCTGGTGGGCCCGGGACCGGGTCGGGCATTTCACGACGATTCTGCGGGATAACGGCGTCGAATGCCACGTTTATTCCGACCGCTTCGAGAAAACGACGACGCAGCACACGGTCTGGCAAAACCGCTACGAAAAGCCGCTGCGCAAGTGGTTGCAATCGCTCCCCAAGCCGGTCGGCGTCTGGGCCATCACCGACCACCAGGCGGTTCGTGTGCTCGAAGCCTGCCGCGATTTGGGCTTTCGTGTCCCGGAAGACGTCGCCATTCTCGGCACGTCGAACGACACGCTGATCTGCAACCTCATTTCGCCCCCGCTGTCGAGCGTCGACGTCAACAGCCCGATGATCGGTTATGAAGCGGCCCGGAGACTTGAAATGAAAATGTCCGGCCAAACGCCGCCGGAACCTTATCTCAACATTCCGCCGCTGCAAATCGTCACGCGGCAGTCGACCGACATGATCGCCATTCCCGACCCGGATATCGCCGAGGCCCTGCACTTGATCCGCCAGCGGGCGCTCGCGGGCGTCACCGTGGCCGAAGTCGCGGGAACGGTCGGCATATCGCGCCGCACGCTGGAACGCCGTTTCGAAAAGCACCTCGGACGTTCGCCGCATGACGAAATCGTGCGGGTGAAAATCGATCACGCCAAAACCCTGCTGAGAACGACTTCGCTGTCGATTTCGGCCATCGCACACAAAACCGGCTTTACGAACAGGGAATATTTCATTTACGCCTTTCATCGCGAAACCGGCACGGCGCCGAAGCAGTTCCGCACCGACTCCGGCGCGACGGAAGTTTCATGAAACGCGGGTTCTCAGGTACGCGTCCAGTTCGGCGATCGAATGACAGATCATGTCGGGGCCGCGCATTTGCACGGCCTCCAGATCGGTCGTTTTCGCCCACGCCGCCGCGATGACAGGGATGCCCGTTTCCTTCGATGCGTCCACGTCCGTCGGCGAGTCACCGATGTAAACGGCCTTTTGAGCGTCGATTCCAAACGTTTTCAAAACGTTTCTCATGCCGCGGGGCTTGTTGAGTCCCGTCGGTACGCCGGTTTCGACGGCGTCAAAGGCATCCTTCATGCCCAAGACGTCCAGCGTGATGGCAAGCGATTTCGCCCCCTTGCCCGTGATCAGGGCGACGATCACGCCGCGGCTTTTCAGGAATTCCAGGATTTCCGTCATGCCTTCGAACGGCCGCGGACACATGGCTTCGTGCAATTTTCGATATTGCGTGAAAAACGCTTCCAATCCTTCGTCGAAACGGTCGGGAATGAACGCCCGGATCGTTCCCTCTTCCGACGGGCCGAAGGTCGCGAGAATTTCCCTTTCGGAAACGGACCGCCCGAGAATCGGCCGGATGGCCTCCTGAAACGCGGCCACACACAAGGGCAGCGTATCCGCAATCGTGCCGTCCATATCGAACATGACGCATTGGAGCAAAGGAAACCTCGATTCTTTCGTTGGTGGTGATAACCGTACTGTGGCAGTGATTATTTTTTGCCACGGATTAACACGGATTTTTGAAACCATGGGATGGTCACTCAGGCCTTCGCCGGAAAATGATCCGCAAGAACAGCAGCCGGGAACGCAGCGCAGCGGAGTGACTGGGGTGAGGATTTTCCAACCGGGGAAATGTTCAATTCCCCTGCTCCTACAAGGAACACCGCAGGAATGGAAATCTTGCTCAAAATGGCGAGCGTGTTCTCCGGTCACTCCGTTCGTTGCACTCACTGCGTTCCCGGCTGCTGTTCTTGCGGAAAACGTATTGGCGAAAGCCTCATGCCAAACTGAACCCCCATCCGTGTTTGATCCGTACAAATCCGTGGCTGACTTTCTGGGATTGTAACCGATTTCACGATTTGCGGTATCCCGCGTCACGGCAGCAGGATGATCATGACCGAGCCGGCGATCATGATCGTCGCGCCGAGGAGTTTGCGGACCATGCCGCGTTCCTTGAAAAAGTGATAGCCGAACGCGAGGCTGACCAGGGCCGACAACTGGAACAGGGCCAGGGCGTAGCCGACGTGCATGTGCCGGAAGGCATAATTCGTCGAAAGCTGCATGACGCCGACGGCCAGGGCGAGCAGGACGAATTTGTTCCGCCGCGAAAAGGCCGAGCGGACTTGCGCCGGCAGGTTTTTCCGCCCGAGGAGCACGATCCCGAAGGCGAAAAGAGCCCCGAACCAACACCAGGTGATCATCGACGCTTCCGGCCCGGAGTGCAGGATGACCCGTTTGATGAAAATCGCTTCAATGGCCGAAACGATCATCGCGGCGAAGCGGAGTTGAATGTCACGGCGTCGCAGGAGGGAAACGCCGGGCCGTTGTCCCGGGGTTGCGCGAACGGTGACCGCGAAATAACTCCCGAACACGATCAGGGCAAGGCCCAAACAGCCGAAAACGCCGGGAATTTCGCCGAGCAGGAGAACGCCGAAGGCCAGCCCGACGACGGATTTGTAGGCGTTGATCGGGCCGAGCACGGAAATTTCGCCCTGTCTAACGGCGGCCACGAGCAGCCCGTTGCCGACGGCGCCCAGCAGTCCGACGAACAGGGCGTTGCCCCAAAACGCCGGCGGAAACGCGCTCCAGTCCAACGCAAAGGCGAAGGGAATCGACAGGACGCCGAGCAGCAGGTAGGTCGCGAAATTGACGAAAAACGGGGAATCACCGCCCAGGGCGAGTTGTTTCTGGAAGACATTCGCAAGCGGGTTGGAGAAAATCCGCAAAACAACGGCGAAAAAAGCGTACATGGAGGTCAATCAGGAACAGCGGCCGAAAGGAAAGAGCGGACAATGGCGAAATGACTCAGCCAGCCAATCATTATATCAAATTCTCAGCCGTGTCAAACACAATATGCTTTGCTGCACTCTTGTCCTAATTCGAAAGCGTCATGAAGGTGATTTCCAATGGCAGCCCGGAGCGTCAGCGACGGGGTATAAGCATTCTATCCTGTTGTGCTTCAATCCAGTAAATCATCTCGCGAAAATGGTGTGCTTTTAAAACGGCAAAACCCGTCGCTGACGCTTCGGGCTGCCAAAATTTATCGCGCGGTCGCCTTAACGCCCGGAATAAACGCTGATGGCTCCGTTTCGTCCGCCGAGGGTCAACGAAAAGCCGGTGCCCACCGGGGCATAGTAATCATGGTAGCAAGGCGCGATCACGGGCGCTGCGACAACCTGCGGCACGACCACAACGTTGGGCCGCGCGACCGGCGGGTAATATGCCGGGCCATAATGCCCGTGGTGCCCGTAGTATGCCGGCGGGGAGGCGGGGCGGTAGTGATCGTAACGTTGATAGCTTCTCACCGGCTCGGCCCGGGGCGGAACGTGCACTTGCATGGTCGGGCGAGCCGACGGATGGGCCATCGGGGGACGGCCGTGCGGCATCTGGTCGTGACGCGGCCGCGGCGGTTGGGCCAAAAGCAGGGTCGGGATCAAAGCGAAAGCGACAAAGATTGAAAATAATGCCAACTTTTTCATGGGACACCTCCTGGGACTGATTGTGGAGAAGTTACTGGGTATTTTTTTGATGGATTCCTTTGCGGTTCGCATCAGAATTTTTCTCTTTCCAATAAGCTCATGGTAAAAAGCGTCCTCGTTGCGACAAAGTTTCGTGAAAAATTGAGAAAGAAATTTCAGATTTTTGAATATCGCCGCAAGCCGCTATTTCCTAACGCATTATGAAGACCGAAAATTCTGCAAAATTCAATCTTCCGGAGACTTACGGGATTTTCTAAAGAAGATTGGAGAAAATACACCGACTTTGCCGATAAAGACTTTTGTGTCGACGGTTGTTTTTATCGATCGGGTGCTTTTCCATGACGCATTTTTACAAAATTTCGCAACTTATCATTTTACTGGCTCTTATCCTTGCCACCGGGTGCGAGGTGCTGCCACAACGGCGGTTCAAGCCGACGCTGCACAACCCGCGGATGCAGTTGCGCGAGGTGGCCATTGTGCCGTTTTTGAACCGTTCGGGCAATTCGCATGTCGACGGAGACGAAGTGGCACAATTGTACGCCAATCAAGTACAACGCGTTCCGGGGTACAATGTTACGCCGGTTGAAACGGTCAAGCAGGCGATGATCGACATGAAGCTGACGCGATTCGAAAGCGTCGAAGACATTCGCGCTTTGGGCCGATATTTGAACGTCGATGCCGTCGTGCTCGGTGCCGTCAACCAATATTCGAGCTACCAGCCGCCGACCATCACACTCGAAGTCGAGTGGTACGCGACGAATCCGTATTTTCACCCCATCGTCGCCGGGCACGGTTTGCCCTGGGGGACGCCGGCGGAAAAGGAAATCCCCGATGCGGTTTTGCTGCAAGTCGAACAGGACCTCGCCCGGGCGCAACTCGCGACGCAAACGCCTGACCCCAAAGCCGTTCCGCTTCGCAGCAAGACGCCGGACACACAGCCGGTCACTTTTCCGGCCATGCCCGCCGGTGCGTCGCCGCAAATGCAACAGCCCATGCCGCCCACCACGCAACCCGCTGCCATGCCGATGGTTCCGCAAACAACGCAAACGCCGCAGCAGTCTTGGTCGACCATCCCGGGACAAAATATCCCATATACAAATGCCCCTGACGCGTCCTATTATCCGCCGGCGTTGGCCCCAATGCAAAATGACATGGGGGGAAACACCTTTTCGCCGAATGGCGGGGCATCGGGCCAGGTGATCACCGCATATTATCCGCAGCAGCAGTTCAACACGCAGGATTTTGATAATTACGATAATGCCGACGCGGAAGAAACGTATGATCCCGAAACGGACCGGTATTTGCAGCGGCAGCAGGCGGCCCTTGACGAATTATCACAGCGAGGACAGGGAATATTCAGCCGTACGAAAAAAATGCCCAAGCCCGACGCATCGCGGCAATATCCGCCCTACGAAACGCCGGTGACGCTGCCCAGCCAACGCATTCCGGGCACGGCAGACTCATTGGGACGCTCGAATCTCCCGCAGGATGCTTCGCAAACCTATGCGGCGCAGCCGCTTCCGGTCGTCATGGGGTCCCTCCCCGCCTCGCCGGATTACCTGGCCGTCATGCCGGGCACTCCGGTCGGCCAAGGAATCATCGCGGGGGAACCAGTCGCGTTTCCCGGACTGCCTGCCAACTGGCCCGACCCACGCGGCCTGATTCCCGACGGCCCGCAGGCGACGCCGCAGACCGACCTGACGGTCAACAACGAGCCGGTCATGCGACATGTGGCCACATATAACGGAAATGACGTCAATTTTACGCGTCGTCTGGCCGATTATGAATCGCTTTTCATCGACGACCAGCGAATCGGCGGCTGGCAGGGCATTTTGCGAAGGCGCACAGATTTCATCAGTGCCTGCTGCTGCATGCACATCTGGGAAATGCTGTCCTGCCGCGGTGGCGCCGGAAAAGCTGAACGGGTCTGCAAGGAAGACAAGTTTTGGATGAATCCGTAAATATAGCCATGGATTTTCCCGGATAAAACACGGATAGGGATATAGGAATTTGATTTCCCAATGAAAAGTGAAGATTTAACGATTGAGTCAAATAAATAAACAAAAAAATATAAATAAATTTGTAAATCAGTGATATTTTCGTTGAATAGAGACGATAGACAAAACAGAGTATAGTGTTCGCACAAAGCGTTTTTTGTTCTTTCAGTAAAAAAGCCGCCGTATTCGTGCCGACAGAATAATTATGTCACAGGCGAAATGAGTACGACCGGATTGTCGTCGCCGGGGAACTTCGGCGGCGAAAGATGTACAACAACGTCAATCCCAATTGGCGCAAGGTCAAACCCCACCACGCAATAGGAAGTACAAGTCGTGAGCCAAGATACCAATATGCTTGCCCTGGTCAAGGGTTCCGAACGTTACGTTTTTCTTTATACCGAGTCGAACCGTGCCGAAACGCTTCGTACGCTCGGCCGTTTCGCCTCAAACCCGGAATTGAGCTTCAGTTGGTATGACGCGGCCGTTCTCAGCCAAAAAATCCGCCAGGAAAGCATCAAGACGCCCCACCCCCAAGATTCCTTCGCGGAACACGGCCCTGTTTCAAGACGCTACAATTTGCCGATCTCGCGGGAAAACGACACGTTTTGACGTGACGATGAATGGATGCCCGAAGTCAGGAAGAAAAGAATGGCCGCCGAAAAGAGGCTTCCGTGCCGCGGCGGTCTTCCTTGAATTTCACGTTGTCGCGAACCGACAACAGCACTGCTATTTGAATTCCGTTTGTGGTATCCCGGCCATCCGTGGCGGCAATGGCACGTGCGTGTGGTGCGGTCCGGTCGGATCGTGCGGTGAATCGAAATACATGTCGTTCATGTTGATTTCGTCGTAATTGAAATCATCGTAGGAACTGACATAGCCCGGCAGCACCGCCCGTTTCTTTTCCTCTTCGAACGCGATGAGAACCGCGTTCTGGATCATCTCCCGGCAGAAGGAATTGATCGGGTGCGCGATGTCCGCATACAGTTTGACCCGATCCGACGCGAACTGGCGGTGGGACAGGGTGTCAAAACGAAAACCGCACTGATTGCAGTAATTCGCCTTGGCGTGATTTTTGATCCGGCATTTGGGACAATGCATCGTCAATTTCCGACTCGGCATGGCAACGAAGGCCCCGTTGACGCCTTCAATGATTTTCAGGTCCCGAACGACGAAACAGCCGTCGATCGTGATGGAACAAAACGCCTTGAGACGCTCCGTAGGGTCGTCCATCAGTTTGATTCTCACTTCGGTGATTTCCATCTTTGCCTCCTCCTAAATGATATGCCAATCAACATGTGCAATCCCATCATGCCGCGATTAGGGTCGTTTCGTGGGTATTTGTCATGCCAAATCAGAGCCGCGACAGTCATGGAGCGGTGCTACTGCTTTGGAAATTTTAAACAATGGGATGGCGCTCTCGCAATACCGCGGCGGTCACGGCGTGACCGCCCTACCTTGATCCCAAAATTTAACTGTGACAAAGCACTCCAATCGTTCAATTGCGGCTCCACCCCCTATCGGACCGGGCGACAAAAACGTCGCCGACGCCTGACAGACGCAACCGCGAAGCCAGTTGGCGTGCCTGGCGACTGTTGCGGCACAGGGCAAAATACGCCGTTCCGCTGCCTGTCATTTGACAGGCCGTGCAATCCAGTTTCGCAAAAATATCGCGAATCCGCCTGACTTTCGAGTTCAATTCGCACGCGGTCGTTTCGAGCCGATTGAACAGCCCGGAAGCGATCGCCCTGCGGTCTCCGGCGAGCAGCCCCCGAACGAGCGTTTCCGGCGTGCGATGTTTTTCGATGGAGTGGGCTCCGCAATGCCTGAAAGCTTCGGCGGTCGAAATTCCCTCCGGCGGTTTGACGATGACAAAATCAAGCACGGGACCGCCCCCAAGCTCTTCGACCCGTTCACCGCGACCGTATCCGATTGACGGCCCGTCGATGAAAAACAGCGGAACGTCGCTGCCAAGTTCGGCGCCAAGAACGACCATCTCCTGGCGGGAAAGCCGCAGGTTCCAGGCTGCGTCGGCCAATCGTATCGCCGCGGCCGCGTCGCTTGAGCCGCCGCCCATGCCGGCTTGGCTCGGAATCCGCTTGACCAATCGGAGATGGCAACCGCTTCGAATGCCAAAACGCCGACGTACCAACTCCACCGCCCTGACGACGAGATTTTCCGGCCCGGTCGGAATTTCCTGTGTGTTCTGCCAATGGTCGCCCGTGTCACAAATCAATGTGACCTCGGAATTGCCCCGTGGTTCGAAAAAAAGTGTATCGTATACGTCGATCGGGCAACATAACGAACAAACGTCATGATAACCGTCCGGGCGTTTGCCGATAATCTCAAAAAACAGGTTCAATTTTGCAGGAGCATGGCAAACAAGGCCGTGTCCTGATAAAATGGGAGTCATGGCGGAATCACTTCATCGTTGCGGAGTCAAAGTCGTGGTCTGTCACTTGCGTGGATTACATCATCATCAATTTTAGCACTTTGCTTTTAAATGTGTCAACAAGTTTTAGGGTACATTTGTTCAGAACTCGGGGTTTTATTGAATTCTCCCGCAAAATCTTCGTTTTTTCACAGAATATATTACTGGATAAGTGAACTATTTTCGCTTCCCGAAACCAGTAGATTAAATATTTTCATATAATAAATTGACGGGACACTTGGGTGATCAAAAACATCATCGTTCGTGATCGCAATTTTGTTACCGAATATTAATCCTTATGCACACCAATACTCCTTATAATTCATCGGATTTCGGGCGGTTTCCGCTCATGTTTTACTATGAGGTCACTCAGGCCTGCGATCTCGTCTGCAAGCATTGCCGCGCTTCGGCGCAGGAAACGGCCGCCTCGGACGAGTTGTCAACGACCGAGTCGCTCGCCCTGATCGACGAAGTCGCGAAATTCGAGCGAAAACCGACCATGGTGTTTACCGGCGGTGATCCGCTCAAACGACCCGACCTGTTCCAACTGATCGATCACGCCGTCGCCTGTGGAATTCAAACGGCTTTGACGCCTTCGGCAACCCCTTTGGCGACACGCGAAGCTTTCGAACGGGCGAAACAGGTCGGCGTCCAGGCACTGGGGATCAGTCTCGACGGTCCGAACGCCGCCGTACACGACGCATTTCGCGGATTCGAAGGCAGTTTCGCCAAAACCCTGCAAATGCTTGAATTCGCAAGACGGCTCAAATTGCCCGTGCAAGTCAACACTTCGATCACGCGGCGGAATTTCGATTTGATCGACGACATCGCGGAACTGCTTGCCGGCCAGGGAATCATGATGTGGTCGGTATTCTTTCTCGTACCGGTCGGTCGCGGGCTCGAAGAGGAACGCATCAAGGCGGACGAATACGAAATCGCGTTCGGAAAACTCTGGCGACACGCGCAGTCGAAACCTTTCGCCGTCAAAACGACCGAAGCGCCGCATTATCGGCGGTACGTCCTGCAGCAGGGCGGCAATCCGCTGGCAGAACCGGGAAGTGCCGCCGCAAAAAAAGAAGATGCGACGCATGTCCGGCCCCATCAAAGCAAAACGCATCGCGCCCCGCTGGGCGTCACCGACGGTCGCGGGATCATGTTCGTTTCGCAGAACGGCGAAATCTTTCCCGCCGGTTTCCTGCCGGTCGTTTGCGGAAAATTTCCGGACGATTCGCCGGTCGACGTGTACCGCAACAGCCGCGTGTTTCGAGAGCTGCAAAATCCGGACAATTACCGCGGCATTTGCGGCGCTTGCGAATACCGCTATGTCTGCGGCGGCAGTCGCGCCCGGGCCTACGCGGTTTGGGAGGATTATCTCGGCCCGGAACCCGACTGCAATTACCAGGTCAGACAAATCCCGCTGATCAAGTAGTTGGACTATGACACTTCCATTATAATTTTAGCCACGGATGAAACACGGATTGGCGTGTTAATTCATCAAAACACATCAAATATTGTGCTGGCAAAAAATTTGAACTCGTCCGATGAACCGCGGTTTATTTTTTATCGCCACCACAATACTCGCAGATCAAGGTGTTTGGAATTTATGATGAAAAAATCCGTGAAGATCAGTGTTCATCCGTGGCTGACAAAAAATTATTGACACAGTACAGGTAACGAAGGCGTTAATTTTTATCCGGCGCGGTGAAATCCTGTTCGATGACGCGCATGGATTTCCATTTGCCGCGGAAGAACCGCACACAGAAGCAGCCGGCGAACACGCAAATCCAAATGGTCAAAATCAGCCAGCAGACGGACAACCCGCCGCCATTCGCCAGCGCGATGGCACAGGCCACGGGCAATATCGGCGACATGACCAACGTGACGGCAAGCAGATACATCGTGTCGCCGGCCCCTTTGATGGCGGCCATGAAAATGATGTTGACGCCGTCGAAGAGCAGATAAACCGCGACGAATCGCAGGATCATGACCGTCATGTCGCGCAGGGGCGCGAATTCGACCGGATCGCCGAATTTCAAAAAGGCATACAAAAGCTGGTCGGGGAAAAACAGGTAAAGCAGTACGAAAAAGCCGTTCGATATCGTGCCGAGCGCCAAGGCGCTCAATGTTGCACGCTGGGCCAGTTCCGGTTTGTTTTCGCCGAGGTAACGCCCGACCATGCTCATGACGGCGATGCCCATCCCGACGAGCGGCAGGAACGACAGCGCGTTGAGGCTGAACGCGATCGACGTGGCGGCCATCGCCTGGGCGCTGATGTTTCCCATCAGCAGAATGAAGGCGCCGAAGCCCGCGTTTTCAAGAAAAAACTCAAGTCCGCTCGGCAGGCCGAAACGCATCAGCCGCCGCATCAAGGGGAAGTCGAACCGACAACCGGACGTAAAACCAAAACGGTCACCTTGGCCCGAAGCCGCGAAAATGAGCGCGAAAAAGACGAAAAAACGCAGCCACAGGCAGATGGTCGTCGCCAGGGACGCGCCGCCGGTTCCCATTTCGGGCAGACCCCATTTGCCGAAAATCAAAAGGTAGTCGAGCAAAATATTCAGCGACACGGCGGCGATGTTGACGATCATGACGGTTTGCGTTTTGCCGCGACCGACAAAAAACGCGGCCACAGATTCCCCCGCGACCTGGGCCCCGACGGCGACCAGCGCGTAATGCAGATAACGTTCCTCAAGCACGACCAGCACGGGGTCGTGCCCCATGAGTTGAAAAATCGCCATGAACAGCGGCTGCGCCAAAAGGTACAAGGGCGCGATGGCCATGCCGAAAAAGATACCCTGCCAGACGATCGGGCCGATGCGGCGGTGCTTTCCGGCCCCGTAATACTGGGCCACGAAGGTGTTGACCAGCATGGTGATTCCGAACGGCAGCGAGGTGATGACGAAAAACAGCGACCCGGCCGCCGCCGCGGCCGCGGTGGCCGATCCGACGGCGGAAGTCGTGATTTCCGGCGATTCGGCGAACAGTGCGGCGGCGTTTTCGCTGTACCAGGTGAGCATGACGCGGTCGGCGAAGCTCATGATGGCCCAGGCCCCGGACGAAATGATCATCGGGATCGCGATTCGCAGCACCTCGCGACACCCCGCCGGGCGCGACCACCAGTTGGAAAGAGTATTTTTCAGCATGATCCGACCTATCATAGCGGAGAAGGCCGCTCCGGGAAGGTCGCTTGCTTCGCCGATGGCGGAAAACAACGCTTTTTGTATAACTTCCCCACATGGACGCAACAAGCAGCAGGCGTTGGGATCGACGGTTCATTTTTTTACCGCCACAACAATAAACGCCGAAACGTCGATCACGGCTGAACCGGATTGAGATTTGGTTCAGCCGTTTGAGCCGACTGATTTTACAGTATGTCACTCAACGGGAAACGACCTGGGCCAGCGGTGGCATCGGGCAGCCGAGCATGGCCGCGATGGCACGGAGCAGTTCGCGTTCGCGCGGGACGACCTTGCCGTCGGCCCAGATGCAGACGGTGAAGGCTTCGATCAGTTTCTGTTTGATCGGCATGGCCGCGTGGGCCAGTTTCCGGAGCGCCGCGTCGAGCTGCTGCGTCGTGCATTGATCTTTCGGCAAAATCGGTCCGCCGAATCCGAAGGCGGCCCGGCCCTTTTCGAAGGCCGCGTTGATTTCGCCGGGGTTGTCCTGCCCCGCATAGGCGAGCAGCGAGAGCACGAGCGTAAACGGTTCGGCGACGCCCTTCGGGGCGTAAAACTGCGTGCTCAACCTCGCCGCCAATTTGAAATGCACGTCGAGATCGCGGATCAGCATCGCCTGCAGGGTGTACTCGAACAGGTCGACGCGGCCGTCGCAATTGACGAGGGCCTCGACCACGCCGCGGAACCGCACGTAATCGTCGCGCTCGCAATTCCGTAATGCCGGGAAGGCCGTTTCGACCAACGGGACGCGGAGTTCGTCGGCCAGCGGGTCGGTCGTTTGCGCGGTGCTCATGACCAGCGCGACCGTTTTTTCGTCCGTGTGTCTCGATAAAAGCGTCAGTTGACGGTTGCGAATTTCAGGTTTGTTGTCAAGTAGCAGCGCGTAAATCATGGCCCGCGCCCCGGCAGGGGAACGCACCTGTTCGCTTGCCGCCTGGGGGATCGAATCGAGCAGCGCCGCCGCGATGGCAAGATTCCCCGCGGTGATCTGCCCGATGCTTTCGAGCATGGACGCGGCGGTCACGTTGACGCCGGCTGCGCCGCTCAAACCGCCGCCGGGCCGCGGGACGTAACGGTCCGTTCGACCGCTCGCGACGGCGTCGACGGCCATGCGTTGGCGGGCCAGTTCGGCGTCGGGGGCCGTTCCGCCGAGCGATTGCAGCTTGTCGACCTTCGCGGGGAAGCGTCCGTCGAACGCGGGATCAATGGCCCTGATGCGTTCCTTCAGCGGCGGGTGCGTGGCCATGAGACTGGCCGCGAAGGAACTCATCGGGCTGGCGTAAAACATGTGCGCCGCCTGGAGCGCGTGCGAATTTTGCAGTTGCGAACCGTAGACCACCGCGCCGATCTTCTTGAGCGCCGAGGCGATGCCGGCGGGGTTGCGTGTGAACTGCACGGCGGACGCGTCGGCGAGATATTCCCGCTGCCGCGAAATCGCCGCCTGGATCAGCGAGCAGAAAAACATGCCGATGGAACCGATGATCAGGATGCCCAGCCCGAGCAGCAGGATGACGATCGCGCCGCCGCCATTCTTATTGTCGCTGCTTCTCCCGCCGAAAAGATAGGCGTTGCGCACCATCATCCAACCGATGAGGCCGATCATCTGCAAACCGAACAAAACGCCGATCAGCCGGATGTTGAAACGCATGTCGCCGTTGAGAATGTGGCTGAATTCGTGCCCGATGACGCCCTGAAGTTCGTCACGGTTGAGGTATTCGAGCGTGCCGCGCGTGACGCAGACGGCGGCGTCCTGGATTGAATAGCCCGCCGCGAAGGCGTTGATGCCCTGTTCGTGCCGCATGACGAAAATGCCGGGAACCTGCACGCCGGACGCGATCGACATTTCCTCGACGACGTTGACCAGCCGCCGCTCAAGCGGATCGCGCGTGTTCGGGTCGACCGCTTCGCCGCCCATCATGCTCGCGACGTAACCGCCGCCGGAGGACAGTTGCGAAATTTTGAAAAGACTCCCCAAACCGACGACCGCCACCACGGCGACGAAGGTGACGCCGAACACGGAGAGATTGCCGGACGAAAAGAACGAAAACGCTTGCGGCGCCCGTTCGCTCACGGGGACGACCTGTCCCGATTCGTCGACGGTGTAACGGCCCGGCGAGGATGACCCGTGATTCATGTTGCCGAAGGAAAACAGCACCGCGGTCAGCGCGTAAATCGCCAGCCACGTGAAGATCACGGCAAGAATATAGTAAACCACCAGCAGTTTGACCCGCCGGCGAACCCGGTCCTGTTGTGCAAAAAAGTCCATGTCCGTTGATCCGTATGAAATTTTGGCGTGTTTTCCGCGTCAAATTATACCTTGCCACGGCCTTTCCGGCAACGACGATTATTTTCCGGGACGTTTTTCGCCGGGCAAGAAATGGCAGCCGCGAACGCAGCCGGTACTCCGGCGGAGTGACCGGTGTGAGGCGTGTCAATCCGGGTAAACATACGAAATGGCAAGGTTTATGATGGTTCAGAGGCGGTCTCGGCGAGACCGCCCTACCTTTGTCGTCACGATGTCAAGTTTTTTCTACTGCCGACCGCTCTCTCCGGTCACTCCGTTCGCTGCTGCCATTCTTGATGGGTGGTTTTCGGCAACGACGATTATTTTTCGGAACGTTTTTCGTCATGCAATTCCGGTTTGAAACGCTGGTAGGCCCAAGCGGCGAGCATCATGACCAGGGCCAGCACGAAGAAGGCGCCGATGCGGTACATGCGGTCGAAGCCGGCCATGTCGTTGATGACGACCTTGAACGTGGTCACGGCGAACAGCAGGATGGCGACCCAGCGGAGCGCCGCCGAACGCCAGACGATGCCGACGAAAACCAGCACCCCGGCGAAGATCGACCAGAGCATCGAAATGGCCATCTGGGCGACCCACGCGGCGTTTTCGTCACCGATCCGGGCCCGCACCGAATCGTGGCATTCGATCGACGAGCAGATGAACAGCATCGCCAGCCCGGCAAAGGCCAGCACCTGCCCGGTCAGGCGTTCGGTGCTGATCAGCGCGGACGGTTTTTCGCCGGAACGCCCGAGCGCGAACACGCCGACGCCGATCATGACGAGCGACAGCAGCGTCAGCACCGGCATGTAGGGATTGAGCAGCGGTTCGAGATCGCCGGGCCGCCGGACCAACTCGAAGGGAATCGCCTTCGCGAAGGTGGCCGCCAGCAGCACGACGGCCGCGACGCGCAGGCCGAGCGATCCGAAACGCTGGCCGACCAGAAGAATCGAAACGGCGAAGAGCGTCCAAAACACGGTCAGCGACGCGTTGGCCGTGAAGAGCGAGTGCATCGCGAAACGGGCTTTGAAGTAAGTGAAGCATTCGTCGGAAAGGGCGATCCAGATCAGGGCGAGACCGGCCAGCCCGAGCGCGAACATGACCTGCCGTTCGACCGGGCTTTCCGCCGGGCGGACGCGCGTCGAGAACACCGCGAGCGCCATGAGCGCGAGCGACAGCAGGGCCGTCGCGAGCATGAAGGGATTGAGCAGCGTCGCGAAATCGTCGGGGCGGTGGAACAGTTCGTAAGGCAGCGTTTTGACGAGCGTCACGACGAGCAGCGCGACGGCGGCGTAACGCAGGACCTTCGACCGGGCCGTGTGCGCCAGGACCGCGAGAAAAACGGCCAGCACGGTCCAAAAGACCGTGACCGAGGCGTTGGCGATGTAAATCGCGTTGGTTTCGACGTGGATGCGGAAGTAGCTGTAGCATTCGACGGTCAGGGCGCCCCAGGCGAGGGCGAGACCGCCCAGCCCGATCGCGGTGAGAAAGCCGCGTTCCTCGCCCGACGCGAGCCGCTGCAATCGCGTGCCCCAGACGGCGAGCACGATCATCGTCATGAAGGCGAACGCGATGCTCAGGAAATACGGATTCGCCAGGGCCGTTTC
>JAVBQX010000212.1:0-20632 GCA_031548645.1 Thermoguttaceae bacterium | reverse complement strand
GACGGCGAAACGGTTTTTCAGCGTCACCGATCCGATCGTTACGGAATCGTCGAACACGGAGAAATTTTCACTGATCGGCAGCTCGACCCCGATGCGTTCGGCTTCGGCGACAAGCTCGGACACGGTTTTCATGCGGAAGGGGACACGATTCGGTGTTGGCATTGTTTTTCCTTTTCCTTGATTCTCATGATACACGTTGATCGGAAAATTACTCACTGCCTGCGGAATTCGGTCATGGTGATGCCGAATTGCTTCTTGAAAATGATTCGCAGGTGGTTCGCGTTTTCAAAACCGCCCAGTTCGGCGACCGCGTTGATCGAAAGATCGGTTTCCCGGAGCAGGGAACGGATTCGCGACATCTTGTGTTCGCGGATTTCATCGTGCAGCGAATGGCCGAGGTCCAGTTTGAACTGTTTTTCAAGCCATTGCCGCGACACACCGACATGTTTGGCCACGTCCTCGACCTGGATCATGCAGCCGTTGTTGATGCGAATGAATTCCAGCGCACGGATGACATAACCGCTCGACTGGCCCGATTGCGACTTGCGCAAATCGACGGGCAGGTTGGTCGAATCGCGAACGACGACTTCGATCGGGTCATAAGTCGCCGTTTTCCGCGGTTGCGGGGCGTTGTTCATCAATGAATCGAGCAATTCCGCGGCGGCGAAACCGGCCCGTTGGCGATGCAGCGTGATGCTCGAAAGCGGCGGAAAACACGATTCGCACAAGGCGATGTCGTTCCCGATTCCCAAGACGGCGATTTCATAGGGCACGGCGATTTTCGCGTCATGGCAGGTTTGCAGTATCCGACGCGCCGTCGCGTCGGAGGCCGCGAGCAGGGCCGCCGGTTTGGGGAGTTTTTGCAACCATTGGGCCAATCGCCGGATTTCCGTTGCCTGTGCGTGCGATTCGGGACAAACGTGAACGTCGTGACCGTTCGCCCGAATGCGTTCCGCGAAAAAAGCCAGTCGCGTCTGCGACCAGTCCATGTCCGGAATCGACGGCACGAAAGCGTAATGCGGCATGTTCATGTCGAGGAAGAATTCCGCCGCCATGATTCCCTCCTTTTCATGGTCCGAAATAACTGACGGCGTGCGGAAAAGGGGGTTGGAAACCTCAAGGCAATGCGGACCGGGATCAATCAGGACCGTCGGAATGTTCGTCGATGCGATGATTTCCTCCGTCTCGCGATTAGGAACGTTGGCCAAAATCCCGGAAACCACGGGACGCCCCCGCTGCTTTCGCGAAATATCCTCGCGAAAGGTATGCACTTCACCGCGCACCAGGTGCAACTCCTGCGGGTTGTACAATTTCATGTACCGCTGAATTCCCTGCAGCGTTTCCCGCATGGCGCCGGTGGAAGGGTCGAGAAAAACCTCGACGTGAAGAACTTTGTCGCGAATTTTTGACATGACTTCCGGCGGGCGTTCGGGGCGTATATTGTGTCGGCGGTAAAATTTAAACGCATCCGATGGATCGCTTGCTTCGCAATGGCGACAAACAACGTTTTTTGCGTAGTTCTCCCACATTGGCGTAGCCAGCAGCGTGGGAAGCGATGTTCATTTTTTATCGCCACCACAATATGCTCACGTCCCGAAAAATTTCCTCTCAATTTGATTTTTCACGGTTTTTCCGCGATGATTTCCACTTTCTGGCGTTCGGAGAGCAAGCGTGCGCCGGCGGCGACGATGCGATCGCCGGGACGCAGGTCGCCTTCGATTTCGGCGCCGTCATCAAGAAAACGCAACACGCGGACAGTGCGACCGACGACCTCGCCGGTTTGCGACTCAACGATCCAGACGGTGGTTTTGCCGTCGGACGGCTGCGAAAGCAAGGCGGCGGTCGGGACAACAAGGGGGCGGTTCGGGCGGCGGGTTTTGAGTTTCACCGTCGCGGTCATGCCCGGGATCAACGGTTTTACGGCGTCCGGCGGCACTTCGATGCGAACGACCAACGGGTAGGTCTGTTTGCCGCGCTGGATAGCGTGCCCCATTTCCTTCAGCCGGGCCGGGAACGCCTTGCCGGGCCAGGCTTCGAACTCGCAGGAGTACTCGACGATCTCGGCGCGACGAACGACCATCTCCTCGGGCAGGCTCGCGGATACGTCGATCCATCGCGCATCGGCGAACGACACGACCGCCATGCCGGGCGAAACGATTTCGTGGTCCTCGACGAACTTTTCAACGACGTAACCGTCATATGGCGCGAGCAGCACGGTGTCGTCGAGCTTGTTTTTCGCTTCGGCGAGCGAAACGTTCAGTCCCTTGATTTTCGCTTCGGCGGCCTCGATTTCCTCCTTGCGCGAACCGGTTTCGCCTTTTTTGAGCTGCTGTTCGGCGGCTTCCTTCTGCGAGACGGCCACGTCGTGCAGCGTTTTGGCCGCGTCGAACTGCGCTTGGGTCACGGCCTGTTCCGCAAGCAGTTTGGTGAAGCGGTTCAGGTTGGTTTCCGCCTGTTCCGCCTGCGATGTTGCCGCGGTGAGCGCCGATTCGAGCGTCGCGATGTCCTCCGCCCGGGCGCCGGTCGTCATGGCGGTGAGCACGGCTTCGGCCGCGACGATTTCCGTTTCGATGCGTTGGACGAGCAGCTCGTAATCACGCCGGTCGACGCGGGCGATGACCTCGCCTTGCGAAACGAATTCCCCGACTTCGGGCTCGACCTTATCCACGGGCCCGGCAATGCGGAACGAAAGGTTCGCCAGTTTCGATTCTGAAACGCCGGGGAATGAAAAAATCCGGTGTTCGCCGGTGTCTTTGACCTCGACGACCCGCACGTAGGTCGCGACATTCTGCCCGGGCGTTTGCACCGCGCCCTCTTTTGAAAAGAACCGCCAGGCAAACCACGCGACGCACAACCCCGCGACAATCGCCACCGAGATCAGGATGAAACGTTTTTTTTGTGACATGGCAACGATTAAGTTTAAAACTAATAACGAATAACTAAAAACCACACAAAAAACAAACGTTTCAAAGGTGACAATTTTTAGTTATTCACTTTTCACGATTCACTTTTCTGTGTGCGTATGTTTTTCCCTTTTTTGGGGCCGAGGAAGGCTTCGGCGTATTCGGCGACCTGTTCGGGCGTTTCGAAATATTTGTCGTAAACCCAGCGGTCCTCGTATTCGCACTTGTCGGTTTTGTACGCGCGGCAAATGTCGGGCCGGATTTCATAAATGCCGCACAGGCTGTCTTCCCGCAGCATCTTGCATTTCGAGTGCACGAGCAGGAACCAGTCGTCCTCGTCAAGAAAGACGGTCGCTTTTTCGTGCAAGAGATACCATCGCATGAAATCGAACTCGCGCCAGCCTTTCGGCGTGTCGATCGGCAGCGCAAAATACCGACAGCATTTGGCCCCGCAATAATCGCAAAGACAAGCCCCGTCGGGCACGTTTTCCCGTTTCGGTTTTTTCGACATATTTGGTTTTGGATATGTGTGTTATGTTTTCAGTATGGCAATAAATCATTCCGCCGACGTGATCGAAACCTGCAAACGCCCGATCAGCGGCAGGGCCTTGGCGACCAGGGCGGGCAGCGACTCGTCGGCCAGGTTCGAGCGTGCCAGCACGACACGGGAGGCGTCGGCGCCGCCCAGCGCGGTCGTGGCGTCAAAGGGGTGCCAGTGCCCGTCAAGGTACAACTCCGTCCAGAAATGCGGGACCATGACCCCTTCCGTCGTGTTGGTATTGCTATAAACGAGTCCGGCGACGACTCGCGAGGGAATCTTTTTCGCCCTTGCGACGGCGGCGAGCAGCACGGCGTAACCGGCGCTGTCGCCCTGCAGGGTTTCGGCGGCTTCCGCGGCGGACGCGAACGAATGTTGATAGCTGATCCGCTGCATTTTTTGCGAAACGAATCGTTCGAGATCGACGGCGACTTCCCAGGGCGGGTAGTTGCGTTCCGACGCGGCGGCGGCCAACTCGACGATCTTGCCGGAATCGGATTGCAGCCATTCGTTACGTTGCAAGTCTCCCGCGACGGTCGACTCCTTCGGCGCCGGCGGCACGACGCTGCCGTAAATCGCTTTCAACGTTTCCGGCGACGAAGCGGTCACCGTCACGTCAAGCGTGTTTTCGTCGACCGGCGTGACCGACTGGAAGGCCGTCACCGGGATCATGGCCGCGAAATCGGCCGGTTTTGACTCTTTGTCCTGGTTGACGCGGTACAAACGGAAAACGACCTTGCGGGTCGAACGCGGCTGCGGGATGACGCCCTGCACCCGGACGAGGGCGTACAGGTTGAGGTTGACCTTGCCCGCGTTTTCAAAGGCGTCTTTCACCTTCGACGGGGTTGAGAGCAGGATTTCCATCGGCGCCGGTTCGCTCAGCGATGTTTTGACGATATTTCCGTTCGCGTCCAGCCAGAGATGGGAAGTAATCGAATAATCACCGATCTTCGTGACTTCGACGACCGGCAGCAGGTATGTTTCGATATTGTTGTAAAGCAGCGGCTCGACCTTGCCGGCGGTCAGTTCAACGGAGACCATTCGCTCCAGTGTCAAATCGAAATAATCGACCGTCCGCTTTTCGCCGGGTTCCAGCGGTTTGTCCCAGAGCGAAAACAGCTTGCCGAACGGTCCGGGCGTTCCGGATTTCCAAGGCATTGTTTTATCGCTCGGATCCGCGTTGGGGATTTCTTCTCCGGTGTCCGGGTCGACCATGATGGTGCTTGCCTGTCGCCGCATTTCGCCGGAAGCTTCGTCGGGCAGAAACACGGTGACCATCGGGTTGCCGGAAAGACTTTCGGTTTTTTCGCCCCGCAAAAAGGTGCCGTCACGTTTTTGCTGCACGACCGTCTTGACGCGACCGGTGATCTGTTCGCCCAACCGGTTGGCCGAGATGACGTCCTCCTGCGACACCTGGTAAACCGTTTCACCCTCTTCGGAAAATCTGCCGATCGTCGTATGCCGGTATCCGGCGGTTTCGCCCTTGATAGTGATGAGTTCCCAGATTTCCGCAGGCTGATCGTCTGCAACGTCAAGGTAATGGGTCGGATTGACGACCGCCTGTTCCGGCTTTTTCCAACAACCGGAACAGCCCGGCAGCATCAGCATTACCATCAGCAGGCCGAAGGCAAACAATACGGATTTGGCTTTCATGCTCTCATGTCCTTAATTCTTCCGCCCAAAAACTTTCAGTTGTCCCGTTCCAATCGCCATTTTACCAAGGGGTTGTAAAACATTATACCCAAGATAATCCTTTGGCGGAATACCATGTATTAACGAGCAAATTTCAATTTTTAGGCCAACCACAGGTGACTGATTAGTTTCATCGGTGTTTTCTCAAATTTTTCGTAGTGGAAAACAAACTTCGAGCTACGATTTTCGCCGCACTATGGCATGGCGGCAACATCATGATTTTGCCCGAAATACGAATCATCTTTAAGTCACTCATGTTTTTTCGCGTTTGGAAAAGGAATATAATTTTTGCGCAAATCGCATTATATCAATATGTTAACCGTTATGACGCCAGTCAGGTGAACTATACAAAATATCATTTTACATAGATTTTATGTAAAAATTTATTTCTTTCGATTTTCGGCATGAAATTTGTTTATTTGTACACGAAAGCATGTGCTTCATCAGGTTGGCGACCGTAAGAACCTATTTTCACAAGGTGTTTCCATGAAAACCAAGAGATTTTCGTTACTTTCCCTGGCCGTTTTGATAGTTTTAATCGTTTCTCACGTGACGGCGAAAGCCGATCTTAACGCCCAGGCGATCGTCAACCAGTTCAACAGTGCGACGGGCGGCAACTACATGCACTTCGGGCACACCTTCTCTGCGGGAGCCATCGCGGAACGTCTCAGCGGTTTCGGTTTCGCCGATACTTCGGCCTATCAGCAGGGCGTGACCGGCGGCAATGATTATTTCCTGACCTTCTGCGTCGAACCGAGCGAATACACGGAGCCGCACATGTCGGCCAAATTGAATTACGCGAACGGGATGTCGCAAACCACGACGGGCAAAACGCTGACACTCGGGGCGGCCTATCTCTACAAGATGTTCGCGACCGGTACGCTTTCCGGTTACGATTATACCGGGACATATCAATCACGTTACGACAGCTACAACACCATGTGGCTTGCGCTCGGAACGCTCATGGACAATTTCCAAAACGCGTGGAGCGGCAACCAGTTTTTGAGCCAACTGCTCGGCGTCAATTCCAGCGAAAGTTATTGGACGCAGGCTTACGATCCCGGTAAATACTATGACATCATCGGCGATTACAGCGTTTTTGTGATGAACTGCTACGGTCCCGAGGAACTCAAGGACCGGCAGGATTTTCTCTACATCGCCAAAGCTTCGTCTTCGTCTTCGACCCCGGAACCGGCCACTGTCCTGCTCTGGGGACTCGGAATGCTCGGAGCCTTCGGCGCCGTGCGGTCCAAAGGGAAATACGTTTGAGCGAAATATTGCGATCGTCGTCGATCTATTCGTCGGTCATGACGAGTTTTCGCACCAGCGAGACGCGACCGGTGATTTCCGCCTCGTCTTCGCCGAGGACGAGACTGCGGGAATAATCAGAAAACGCCGCCTTCAGGTCGTTTTTGAGAACGAACGCGTCACCCCGCGCCGCATAGAGACGGGCCAGTTCCTTGCGTTGAGCCGGGTCGCGCTGCAAGCCGGACATGCGGCGTGTCAGGTTGGTGATCACCCGCTCCACTTCCAGCGACGCCTTCTGGTACGGCATTTCCGCGGCCAGCGAATGTCGCAATGTCGGGTCGAGGGCAATCGCCTGTTCGAAATCGACGTTCGCCGCGTCGAGTTTCCGGATCGCGAAATTACAGCAGCCGCGGTAAAAAAACGCCCGGGCGTGTTCCGGTTGAATGCGGATCGTGTTGCTGAAATCGGAAATACCCTTCTCGTATTCGCCGAGGTGCAATCGCCCGCGACCGCGCCAATAATAAGCGTCGGAAATTTTTTCGCCCTGCTTCCGGATGATCAGCGGCAGGGTGCGTTTGTTTTCGAGACGGATCGCGACATCAAGAAACGCGATGCCGTCATGCACCAGCTTTTCGCGGTCGACGGGTTCGCCGGAACGTTCGTCGCGACCGTTCGCGAAAGAGTCCGGCTCGCCGCCGTCAAAATAACGGTTGAGCATGAGCTGCCCCTCGTATTGATAGGGCGCCACCGCATAGGGATACGAACGCAGCGCGGCGTCGAAACAGGCTTCGGCGGTGGCGAAATCCTTTTCTGCGAGATATTTTTCGCCCCGGCCCAGATCGCGGATCGATTTGGCGTATCGCATCAGGCCGTCGACGATGATGAGAGCCAACACGACCTGCGTGAAAACCAGCCCCAGCCACCAAAGATAGGCGTAAAGCCGCCCGGCCGGGGTACGATAACGGATTCCGGCCTCGAAATCCAGGTGACGTTCGCGCAGCCAGTCGGTGACTCCGTGCCCCAACGCCTTGGCCGTTGCGACGCATAAATGACCGATGGAATTCTGCGGACCGGACATGGGAAAATTCCTGAACCGATTGAAAACCCTGCAAACGCCACGAGGAAATCCTTATTTCCGACAGGGCGACGCAAACGGTTTCACATAAATTTTCGGGGACAAGAAATGGCTGTCAAAAATCAAAAAAACGGCGTTGGCTTTCGCGTGAAAACACCGTCAATTTCATTTCTAGCAGAAAGTGTCAAATTTGCCAAACATTTTTTTGGCCCGACGGAAGAATTTTTTGTCACATCACCGGCGGAAACGGACTCTTGATCCGTAGAAGGCCATTTTTGCTTCAAAATTTGGTCAAAACGCGGTAGAATGGTCCAATCAACCCGTTATAAAAAGCAAAAAAATGAATACGGCAATTTACGGTGACATTTCGGAAACGATTGAACAGGCACAACGCGGCGACACGGCGGCGTTTTCCAAAATCGTGCGGCGGTATCAATCGCTGGTCAGCGGCGTGTTGTTCAGCGCGACGGGCGACTTTCATCAATCGGAAGACCTTGCCCAGGAAACGTTTCTTATCGCGTGGCACAAACTCTGCGAACTGAAAAACAGTGCCGACATCGCGCCGTGGCTTTGCGCCATTGCACGGAATCTCGCCCATCGGTCGTTCCGCAAAAAGCAGGTGGCGATTGATGCGTTGCCTGATGAAAAGGCGTCGGAAGAACCCGGCCCGGTCAGCGAAACGTTGCGGCGTGAGCAAAGCGAACTGGTTTGGTCGGCGATTGCAAAAATTCCGGAACCGTACCGCGAAACGTTGGTGCTGTACTATCGAAGCGGCCAGTCGATCACCGACATTGCGAGCGTGACGGACAGTTCCGAGGAAGCGATCCGCCAGCGACTGGTGCGTGCGAGAAAATCGCTGAAAGTCAAACTCGAAGAAATGATCGGCGGCATTTTGAGCGACACCGCCCCCGGCGATTTCTTCACGCTTGGGGTCATGACGGTGATTACCGGCTCTCTCGCCATGAGTGCGACTCAAACCGCCGTCGCCGCGACGTCCGGAGTGACAACGACCGCTGCCTTGGGAACCGGCGGCGCGGCGGGCGGAAAAACGTTGGGCGCGGCAACGCTCTGGTCCGTTCTGGGGCCACTTGCCTATTTCGGTTGGTTGTTTGCAATATTTCTTGGAGCACTTTGGACCGTTGTTCGCAATACGCCGACGCTTCGATCACGACGGTTTAGGGTTCATACGATCTTCCGGATTTTCCAGTATTATCTGATACTCAGCCTTGCTTTTGGATTGGGAGTCGGCGGAGTCACATGGCTGATGATGACATGGTTCCCCGGTCATTATTATTTCGGTTCGTTGGCGTTTATACTGACTTTTTTTCCTTTCATGGCCGTTGCTTTTTCCATCCAGATGGCGAATTATCGTAAAATGATAAGGATCATCGAAAATGATCTCGGGCTTGCCGGGCCGCGCACCGAATCGTATTCCTATCCCCGGATTGAAAAACGATTCTTCCGTTCGTTCATCACGAATGTCCTGGTGTTCGAAACGCTGGCCGCGGCGGTGGTCATCCTGACATCGTCAGACGGCTCCAGCAGCCAACCGTTTTTTTTACTGGGTCTGCTGGCTGCAACGGTGATCGCAGGAGGAATCGGTACGATCTATTATCTCCTCGGGCGATATTTTCTGGAAATCTGCCGGACGAAGCGAAACTTTCTTGCCGCGCCGCCGCTTATCGATCGTCCTTTTGAAGTCGCGCTCCTGAAAACCGGCAAAACGCTCGCTTCGGTCGATCATCCAAGAAAAGGTGGAATGGCGTTCGGCGTATACCTTTTGATGTGGACCGGAATTCCGGTTTTTGGAATCTATTATCTTTCACATTATTCATGGGATAAGAATCCGGTCGGATTGGGAATCTGCGCGGTGCTGCAACTTGGCGGCTTGATCGCCCAGTGGTTGTTGTCCCGGAAAATTAAACATGATCAATGGGTTCTTCTCCAAATCGCCTTTTGCATCTATTCCTGCCTGGTCATACTCCTGATGGAAAAGATCGAATTCGGCGGAATATTCATTTTCGATCGGGTTACGTCTCAATTATATTCACAACCCGGACAAACCGTTCACTCAATGAACATGATGCTTCTTGTCATGGCATTATGTTACATTCCCATCCAATTGATCTACTGGCTCAGGACCAGACACAGGGAAAAAAACGAACAACAATCGGGGAAAGAACAACAGATCCGCGAAGCGATTGCCCGATACGATCCTGAGACGATGATCGAAGATGAACCGGTTTCTGAGGCCCGGCCTTTTCCAAGGCGTTGGATTTGGATTCTCGGCGTTTATGGTGCAATGATTATCGCCATACTCTGTCTCGGCGTCATTTTTCGGAATCCATGAGTCGATCGGTTTTGTGCAACCGGCAGGGCGGTCCCGCCGGGGAACTAAAACCCGTCCGTTTCGCCGAAATCGTCGGGCCCCTGGAAGGCGGTGAATTCCGAATATTCGTCCGGGGCCGAATCCGCGAGGTTGGCGAACAGCGTGTATTCGCCGATCCACGCAAGTTTGACGTCGCCGACGGGGCCGTTGCGCTGCTTGGCGATCATGATTTCGGCCTGGCCGACGATGCCCATTTCCTCCGCTTCCTCGCGCTTGTGATAATATTCCTCGCGGTGCACGAACATGACCACGTCGGCGTCCTGTTCGATGGCCCCCGATTCGCGAAGGTGGCTCAAACGCGGGCGGTTGTCCTTGGTCGCCTCCGCGGCGCGGTTCAACTGCGAAAGGCAGAGCACCGGCACTTTCAGTTCGCGGGCCAGCCCCTTCAAACGCCGGGCGATTTTCGAGACCTGTTCCTGCCGCGGATCGGAGGGATTGTCCGGCTCAATCAGCCCGAGATAGTCGATCACGATCAGCCCGAGGTCTTCCTGCCGCTTGATCCGCCGCGCGACGGCCCCGATTTCGGTGATCGTCCGGCCCGGCGAATCGTCGATGTAAAGCGGCGCCGCGCTCAATTCGCCCGAGGCTTTGGCCAAGGCCTGGCGGTCGGCGGTCGAAAGGTAGTTGGCCCGCAATTTGTGCGCGTCGACCCGCCCGCGACAGCAGAGCATACGCTGGGCCAGTTCGACCCGGGCCATTTCGAGGCTGAAAATGATCGTCGGTTTTTTCTGCTCGACCGCCACGTGATCTGCGATGTTCGTCGCGAAGGCCGTTTTGCCCATACTCGGCCGCGCGGCCAAAATCAGCAGTTCCGAACCGTGCAGGCCGCCGGTCATTTCGTCGATTTCGGTAAAACCGGTCGGGACGCCGTCCGTGCCGCCGGTTTCCATCCGGGCGTCGAGGATGCGGAAGGTTTCCATCAGCACATCGTGCATCTTGACCGCCTGGTTGTTGCTGCGGTCGTCGTTGATGGCGAAAATACGTTCTTCCGCCTGGCTGACCAAATCGCGCGGCGCGTGTTCCGGTTCGTAGGCGTCGTGCAAAATCGTGGCGCTGGTGTTGATCAACTCGCGTAAAATGGCCTTGTCCCGCACGATTTGCGCGTAATGCACGGCGTGCGCGGTCACATGCACCGAACTCATCAGCTCGGCCAGGTACGCTTCGCCGCCGACGGCCTCGAAATCGCCCGCCGATTTCAGGTGCTCGACCAGCAGCATGAGGTCGATGCCCGAGCCGGACGAGTGCATCGTGAGCAGGTGCTCGTAAATCTTCCTGTTCGATTCCGCATAAAAATCCGAGGGGCGAACGATGACCGCGATGTCGTCGCAGACCATCGGGTTGAGCAGGATCGCGCCGACGACGCCGCGTTCCGCCTCAAGACTCTGCGGCGGCAAGCGGTCGAACATGGTAAAGCCCTGCTGCGCTTCGTCCTGCGATTTTTTGCGATTTTTTGCGGTCTTGGCCATGAGAAAAATTACACGGATGCCCAATCGGTTTACACCACGAAGGGCACGAAGGAAAAACGAAAAATGAATAGTGAAAATGGAATTAGGATTCAGGGGTTGGGATTTGGCTTCTCATTCCCTATCCCCTAACCCCTAAATCCTAACCCCTACTCCCCTTCGCTACTGATTGACGATGTCTTCCATGATTTCGACGCATTCGCGCAAGGTCACGTCGAAGACGCCGCCCCGGTCCTGCCGCCAGATGTTGTAGCCCTCTTCCCATTCCTTTGCCGGGGCCGAACGGTCGAGTTTTTCGGTCAGCGATTCGAAAAGCCTTGCCTCCAGGATGGGAATATGCGTAATATATTTGATCGGTTTTTCCGGGACAGTCGGATTTTTGACCGCCACGTCGAAAAACGAAACGTGCCAGACCGTCGACAGATTCGACATTTCCTCGACCTTGCGAATGACGACGAACGATTCGGTTTCGTGCGGACGCGTTTTGTAGCCCCAGCATTCACCGACCTGCGGGTTCACCGAATTTTGCGATTCGCTCATAATGGTATTCCTGTCCTGTGGCGAATTGGGTGTTTTGCGAGAAACGGGCGATGTGTCGCATTAAATCGTTTGAAATTTAGGTTTTTCCGGCAAAAAGGAATCGAATTCCTCCAGCAGGCTCTTTTGATAATCGCCCGCAAAGGTGCCGCCGAAAAAACGGTCGAGCCCTTCCTTGCAGAGTTTTTCCCAGCTTTTTTCCTCCGCGCCGGGGTTGATCGGGAAAAACAGGGCCTTGTTGGCCACCGCGGCCTTGTAATCGCCGGGCGCATCGCCGATCATGAGCATGTGGTTTTCCGCGTAAGTGCCGATTTCCTGCGCGAATGCGAGCGATTCCTTCTTCGTGCCGACTTCCTGCCCGCAGATTTCGGCCACGTATTTCACGAGGTCCTGCTCTTCCCATTCGCGGACGAGCGCTTCCTGCGGCGTCGCCGAAACGACGAGAATATCGGCCCGGCCGAGCATCTTTTCGAGCGAATCGCGCACGAACGGAAACGGCGGCACACCCTCGCGAACGATTTCGCCGACCTGTCGGTTGACCGCTTCCGACCAACGTAGCGTTTTCGCCAACACGGGGTCGTTCGTGGCCTTGACTGCCCGTTCGAGCGCCGGGTTGCCGAGTTTCGTTTCGGTTTTCAGCCAATCGACCAGAACCTGCGGAATTTCAATTTCGACGCCGCGGGCCAGCACTTCCGGCCGTTTTTTCAGCCATTCCAGCGTTTCGATCAGCGCCGGAAATCGGTTGATGCCGCGGCTTTTCGAGTACAGATTGACGAATTCCGCCGCCTCGCGGGCGTACTTGCTGACGCCCTGCAGGTTCCAATGACTTATGATTTGCGGGATGAAACACTCCTTGTGCTTCAGTTCCATCGTGTCGAAAGCGCAGCCGTCCGAGTCGATTCCGATGAGAAATTCGTGTTTTGCGATGTAGTTGAGCATACTGATTCGCTGAAATATTGCCGGTTAAAAATGAAAATTGTCGCAAGGACATATAATGATTTGAGGTGTCAGTTTATCATGGTCCGGGGCAATTTTCAAGCAGCTCGAAATTTCGTGCCGGCGCAAAACCGTGGGGCGACACGGCATCGTTTATTTCAAATCCGTCCCAAATAGCAGGCCGTGCATTTGAAAAACATGGGAATTCGACTGGAAATAGGGATTATAACGAAATGCTTCACTGTTTGTTTGGGACCGCAAAATAGTACCATATGGAATAAAGTCATTCTTTCGTCACAAAAAAATGAGATTATTTTTTTATCCCGCCTTCGTACAAAAACTGTATTTTTGTAAAAAAGATAAAACTTTCGGGCTCAATGAAATATGTTCATTTTGAATAAAGGAAGCATATTTTCAATAGAATTTCCCGAACATGATATTCTTATTGGTCAACGGAAGCCCCAATCAAAACGGCTGCACCGATCCGGTGGGAAGCCGTCGAAATTGACACCGCCTGACAAACTGCTCATCGCGTTGTAATACTACCGCGAGTACCGCACGATGGAACACATCGCTTTGGATTTCGGTTGTGCCAAAAGTTCCGTTTGTCGATCCATCGCGTGGGTGGAAGAGACCTTGTCCGCGGACTGCCGGTTTCAACTGCTCGGCAAGAAAGCGTTGCTTGGCGAGGAAAATTCCGGTCGAACGGTCGCCGTCGACGTGACGGAACATCCCGTCGAACGTCCTAAAAAAAGCAGGAAGAGTGGTATTCCGGCAAGAAAAAACGACATACCGTCAAATCACAAATCATCGCCGATGAAAAAATCCGACTGATTTACGATGTCGACGAAGCGACGGGCAGCGTTCACGCTTGGCATGATGTCGCGTCGCGGGAATCGGCGTTCGCGTTTCCCCGAAAAGCTGCACCGGCTGTTCGTCCGTCGCAACCAGCGTAGCACGCTGGACCGCAGTTGGCTTCGCCCTCCGGAGTCCGCGTCACGTTGTTCCGCTCATCAACTCCAGCGACGGAAGCGGGTTGTCGGCAAGCGTGGCATCGACTTGCGGAGAATTCGTCGGAGGAAATGGACATGAGCATTGCGCTGTAGCAATAAGCAGTAATATTAATTTGTCAAGAGAAAAAAGGGGAATTTCAGAAATATCGCCGAGAGATAATTTCCCGCTGAGACGCGGAGGACGAAAGATGTTTTTCTCCGCGATCTCTGCGTCTTTGCGAGAAACAAATTTTGGGGCAAGATATTTTTCGACCGTTTCTTACGGTTGCGGCCGGCTGCCGGAATAGGCATTGCCGCCGTGGGACCAGCGGATGTATTTGCCGTGCCCCGTGGCCCCGGCGCCGCCGAGGAGCGTGATTTTTCCTTCGCCGTTTTCCTCTTCGAGCCGGAAAATGCCGCGTGTTCCCGCGACGAGATTCCCCATCGGGATCACATCGCCGGTTTTCTCGTTTTTCCATTCGCCGTTGTCATACACGAACACGTCGTCCTGGCCGATTACGATGCCGTGCTCCTCGAATTCCTTGAGAATCTCAATGGGAAAAGCCGATACGTCAATTTTATTGCCGCCTTTGGAAAATTTGACGTATAATCCATCCCCAACTGTTCCGTAACCGGAAAGCTTGACAACTTTACCGATCTCGCCTTCCTGTTCGATGCGGAACGTTCCCTCTGTTCCTTGCACGATGCTCCCGCCTGGTAACACTTCTCCCGTCTTCTCGTTCGTCCATTGGCCTTTGGAGAAAATAAGGGCGTCGTCATCGGACATGGTCAAAGTTTGCTTTTCCGTTTCTTTAATCCTTCGTTCCAGGTCATTCACAAGACCGAAAACCCGCGAATCATTGATTTCCTTGAGACATACTTGCGCATCTGCCAAGGCACGTTTCGCATTGGGAATGTCATTCGCATGTAAAAAAGCATTTCCGATTCGCCAACAGGCTTCCGTTTCGATCACTTTGTCGGAAATGAGCTTCACCGTGCTAAAAGCGTCCTCGACAAACCCGATTCCCGCTTGCGAATCGGCGACTCCGTGCAATGCGTAATTCGCCTGAGGTTTATCGTCGACCTTCTTCGTTTGTTGAATCGCCTTTTGGAATGTCGCTTTGGCTTCTTCGGTTTTTCCGACAATCGCCAAAACTTCCGCAAAGTGACATAATGCGTGAACCCTTGATCGTTCCAGGGAAACACCATCAGGGTACTCTTCCTCCTTCCAATCGTCACCCATGATTTTGCCAAGGTGTTTTCGGGCTTCCGACATCACCGACTCGATTTTCTTCGAATCGTTCAATTGGACGGCGATTTTCATGAAAAGCGCAAAATCCATCAAACGTTTTCCCGGTTGGGCTTGCTCCGCGGATTTTTGAAGTGCTTCATCCAATAATGCGGCACATGTTTTCTTTTCGCCTTTGTCCAAAAGATATTCCATCAACTCGAAATACATCTGTTTGGGGACAAGGGCATTGAAGGAATCCACCTCTTGGGCAATTTTAAGTGCTTTTTCGTATTCGTCTTTTTTGAGAAGTGCCTGAAAGATCGAATACGATTCCCATTGGGTATCGCGTCCCAATGTCGTTTTGATTTTTTTGGTCAATTCCAATGCTTTGTCAATCTGGTCGTCTTTGACGTATTGTTCAATCACCCGATTCATGATTTGGCCGGGATTGCCGCAATTGATCTTGTAAAGCCCGAGTGCCAGATCAAAAGCCTTGTCTTTCTCATCGTGATCAATGAGAAAATTGGCCGTTTCAGCAATCGCATCGGTGAATTCATTGTGGACGTAAAAACCATGTTTTTCTTCTTTGTCACCGGAAAGGCCGACACCTCCTCCTTTGAACGCGCTATTGACATACTGAACGATTTCTTCAGACAATCCGAGTTTGCCCAAGCTGATAAAACAGAAGAGCGCGGCAGTCGCTTGTTCAAACCCTTCCGGCATACGTTTGATCTGTTTTTCAAAATCCTGAATCCGTTTCTTCGCCATATCCATATTGCCGTCTTTCATGTCTTGAGTCGCATGATAGTAGGCAATTCCCAATTCCCTGAACGGCGATTCAAGCAGGTCGACGATTTCCATGTATTTCGTCCATGCCCCTTCGTCACCGTATTCCCGGGCGACTTTCAACAATTCCGCCGCACGAATTCCTTTTTGCTGAATCGTTTGTGCGACCCGCAATTGTTCATTCCGGATTTTGTCTTTCGTCACCTGATTTTTCGGCGGATACAACAGGTAATAGAACGCTTGGAATTTGGCAACACGTTCTTTGTCCGTCGTCTCCGGCATGGCTGAAGCCACGGCAAATCCGCTATCAATGGATGAATCGACGTCTGTACTTGTCTCATCCGATTTGGATTTGACTTCATCAACGACCTGTGGAAGGTCGACCTTACTCTTTTGCGTTTGCGCACGTGTCAGCCCGAAGGCGGCGACGGTCAAGACCAGCAGTACGCCGAAAATAGCGTAGAAAATATTCGATTTTTTATAGTTGAGGATCATTTCAATTCTCCGTGCAATGGCGTGTTTAGGGAACAGACCGACCAGGCCGGGGAGATGCTCATGGCCTGAACGCGAAAAATGCGTCGCGAACGTGAGCACCGCCTCGCCGTAATCTTTTTTGGTCGTTCCCGTAGAATCATGCGAATCGAGAATATGTAAAACGGCTGCATCACAGGCAAGTTCGCGGTCACGCTGCAGTCGCGACGACACCAACCAGACCACGGGATTCAACCAGTGAATCACGCTCAAAATCACCGACACCCGAAGCACCAAGGGGTCAAACCGCTTGAGATGCACCAGCTCGTGCAAAAGGACAAGACGCAATTGACTCATATTCGGGTTCAAAATCGCTTGCTCTGAAAGCAGCACCTTCGGAAAGATCGTCCCCGTCGATGCGGCACCGATGCCGTGCTGAACCGCAAGCAGTGCGACGCGTCGTCGGATGCCGAGCTGTTTGCGGCACGAATCGAACGCGGCCAAAAGATTCGCATTCTCAACCGGTTTCCAGTATCGGCTTTGACGCCATAATCGCAATTCATCGCACACGTAACGAATCCCAAGCATGATGACGCCCAAAAGCCAAACGGCAAGCGCAATGAAATGTCCATGATCATGGATCACGGCTCGTAAGGTTACGTTTTGCGAGGATACCACTTGTGTTTCTTGTTGTACGGGGGTATCAACAACGGGGTGAATCATTGGCGATTCGGGGAATGACGGGGCCGTATTTTCCAACGGCGGTGTCCATTGCGGTGCGACCGCTCCATGACTGTCGCGGCTCTGATTGACGATTGCAGGTTTGACAATCGAGTTTTGATTCGGCAAAACGCCCCACGGCGTCGCGGGGAGAATCGGCAAGGCCAATCGCAACAGCACGACGCACCAAAGCAAATATCGGAATCGCGGCGCGAGCCGTTCGCGAAACGCAAGCGTAATCAGCAGCACAATCGCCGCCAACACCGCCGATTGCCACGTCGCGGTCAATAGCATTTGAAAAAACATGTTTAACATAATCACTTATCCCGTGTCCGGAAGTTGCGCGGAGTACCGCTCCACTCCCGGCTCTTTGTTTTCCCGTTTTTCAACTCCACACTCCAAACTCCACACTACTTCTGGAATTTGTCGAGTTGTTTTTTGAGTTCTTTGATCTGTTCCGGCGTCAGATCGCCGTCTTTGACGAAATGGGCCAGCAGCCGCGAGGTGTCCCCGGCGAAAACCCGCTCCAAAAACGAACGTCCGTGCGCCGCCTCGCATTCCTCACGGGTAAAGAGCGGCGTGTAGACGCTGTTGATGTATTCCTTTTCCTTGCCGCGTTCCTTGGCGACGTGCAAAATTCCCTTATCGACGAGCCGGATCAAAAGCGTCCGAACCGTGTTCGGGCTCCAGCCGGTTTCCGGGACGACCTCGGCAATGACGTCGTTGGCCGAGATTCGCTGGTGATTCCAGACGACGTGCATGACCTTCCACTCGGCGTCGGTGATTTTTTGAACGGACATCTTTCTCCCCTTTATCAATCAAAATGTGCGCGGCAGGCTGTGCGGCGTTTTTCTCATATGAAAAAACAGTTTTCTTTACATCTGTAAATCAATTTAATTGACAGTTGTAAAGAAGTCAAGCGTTCCTTAGGCAAAATGAGAAAATTTTTCTTTTCCGCTTCTCGCCGTCATTGAAAACAAGAGGAATGCGTATTTTAGGAAAACTAAAAATTCGTGTGCCAATCCACATTTTGTGGTTATTAGTAATCTTTACACAAGATAAAGTTTTTTTGCTTCGCAATGTTGCACGATCGTCAGAAATCGTCTAAACTCTCAGCAGACTTGTTTTCCTCAGTATCGGAAGTGACGATCCGAACAACCTAAAATGCCAAAGCATTCATGAGGAACCCAACGCACGGTTTGAAAACAGACGGAATTATTGCCAAAGCAGTGACATCTTGGGCATTCTTCCGATTCACCCTGTTTTCCCGTTGTCGTCGGTGATGTACTTGCAGGTTTACCAGTCAAAGGGTGACGCCTTTGAGATAACCTGACGAAGCGTTTTTGTAGAAAATTGGACTGACCGCGTTTTCGAGCCGGCTTCACTTGCTGATGCCGTCCGTGCGTGGCGCTTATCGACGTTCTTTTCATTTTACGTGTTGTCTTGAAAGGTTTATATCATCATGTCATTCAGCGAAACAGGAAGTTTTGTAGAATAAAATGGTGTACAAATAAACAGCATTTTCCTTGCCCGGACTTACACGAAAAATTATGAACCGCTACAATCAACGCCAAGTTTCAGGAAGGTTTGCCGTACAAGCGTGCCCGGTTCCGAAACCGCTTTGGCCCGGTCTGGAGGAAAGACATGGGGTCGAGAAAGCCATTGATAGGAATCAATGCAGAGTTTTATGCGAATTCAAGAAACAAAACCACTTACAGTTACGTTCCCACGGGGTATTTCGATTCCGTGATGAAATCGGGGGCCATCCCCGTCATCATGCCCCCTTACGCCGAAGAGAGCGACATTGAGCAATTGCTCGACTCGCTTGACGGCGTGATCATGATCGGCGGCGGAGACATCGACCCCCAACGTGACGGCTACATGCTGCATCCCTGCATCCGGCCCATGGAAGACCGTCGGGAAACTTTCGACCGGCTTTTGGTTCGCTCAATTGCGCGACGCAGAATGCCCTTTTTCGGCATTGGAGCGGGCATGCAATTGTTGAATGTTTCGCAGGGCGGCACCCTGTTTCTGCACATTCCGGAAGACCTTCCGGAAGCACTCCCCCACCGTGACAGCATGGACCCGAACCATCGTCACGCTCTTGAAGTCACGCCCGGTTCCCTTATGGAAAAGGTATACGGCGAAAATGAAATCCGCGTCAACAGCATGCACCACATGGCCGTTGACGACGTGGCGCCCGGCTTTTTGCTGACCGCCCGCTGTCCCGACGGCGTTGCCGAAGCGATCGAATCCATCCAGGAGGATTGGTTCGCCTTCGGGACGCAATTCCACCCCGAAGCCCCCTCGGCCACGGCCATGGACCTGCGGCTTTTCCACGAATTCGTCCTCGCCATCAACGCCCGACGGGGCTTTGTCCCCCAAGAGTCGTCCCAAATGCAGGACTTTGAAGTCTGGTGATGGGAATCAGGATTGAGGGGTTAGGATTTAGGGAATAGAATTGAAACCAAATCATGATCCACGAAATCCAGTTCCCTCGTCCCTAACCCCTCATTCCTAACCCCTCGCCCCTAACCCCTGAACCCTTCCCCATGTTTTTTCCGTCCCTCAAAAGGTCGCCCCGAAAAGCTCCGACGACGCAATGGTTCGCGGGGTTTTACGTGACCTCGTGTTGCCGTCGCATGGAAGCGGCCTTGGTGGGGATACACGGCTCGGGAACGGACACCCGGATTGAAATGGGGCGCGGGTTGGCCTTCGATTTGCCCGAATATATTCGCGAGGATTATTGCGGGCGGGAACGCCTGAACTTAGGCGTCGTGCGAAACAACGGAGGGAATGACAAAGGATTGTCGAAACCCGGCAAGGATGCCGCGGTCCCTTCGCTGAAAGGCATGACGCCGCGATTGCGGACGGACGTGAGGAGTGCGCTGTCGGACATTCAGGAAGAAACCGTCCGCGAACTTTTGACCGTCGCCAACGTCGCGCCGCCGGAACTGCTCGCCGTCGGCGTGATGGACCCGGGCGTGTGGTTTGTCGAGGAATTTCCCGACACGGATGTCTTCAAGTCGCCACGGACCGGCGACACCGAAAATCAGGTTCGCGCGCTTCGCGGCATGAAGCCCGTTTTTTGCGAGCCTTTGAGCGATACGGCGGCGTTGGCGACACGCACGGGACACAACGTCCTGGACGCATTCCCGGCAACGGATTTGACAACCGGGGGGCAGGGAGGCCCGTTGCTTCCGCTTCCGTATTGGGCCATGCTGCATTCCACCGAGCGGCATCGGCTGTTGCTTGATCTCGGGCAGGAGGCCCGAATCACTTTTCTGCCGAATTCCTCCCGCGGACAAAAGAGCCAGATCGGATACGGCTCCGCGGGGGCCTGCGGCAGTCTGATCGACCCGGTGGTGCTGGCCCTGACCAACGGCGAACAAAGTCATGACGACGGCGGACGCCTTTCGGTGCAGGGTGAGCAACTGGCGGAACTTCGCGAATTTTTGGCCCGGATGGAATCGCTCGACGTTCCGACGACCCCGTCGCACTGGTCGCCGCTCGCTCCGGTTTTGGCCGCGCGGCAATCGGCGGCGATTTTCGAACAGGTACGCCTGAGAAATTGGTCGCTTCGCGATGTGCTTTGCACCGTCGTCGAGGCGACGGCCTGCCGGATCGCGCGGGCCGTCCGCTTGCAGTTCG
>JAVBQX010000299.1:0-6238 GCA_031548645.1 Thermoguttaceae bacterium | reverse complement strand
GACGGCGCTGATTTTCGTGCTGGCGATCACCTTCGCGTTTCTCGTGCTGGCCGCGCAGTATGAAAGCTGGTCGGCCCCGCTGATCATCATGATGGCGATCCCGCTGGCCATCGCGGGGGCCTTCGCCGGGGTGGCGATGCGAGGATTCGACGTCAACGTGTACACTCAGATCGGGCTGGTCATTTTGATCGGGCTTTCGGCGAAAAACTCGATTTTGATCGTCGAATTCGCCCGCGACGCGCGGAAGGAAGGCAAAACGATTTACGATTCGGCCATGGAAGCGGCCCGTTTGCGTTTGCGCCCGATTCTGATGACCTCGTTCGCCTTCATTTTAGGGGTGTTGCCGTTGGTCATCGCCTCTGGCGCCGGGGCCATGAGCCGCCAGGCGATCGGCACGGCGGTTTTCTTCGGGATGATGGCCGTCACCATGTTCGGGATTTTCGTCACGCCGACGCTGTACCTCCTCGTGCAGGGCGTTTCCGAATGGTTCGCCAAACACCTGGCCAAATTTTTGGGCCGTCGGCCCGATGAGACACAGTCGTAATTCGATGTTTATCGCCGGCACAATAGGCGCAGCTTGCCTTTGATGCCAACCGGAGTATATTGGAAAAGTTACAACTCTCGTGCCGGCAATAAAAATGAAAGGAAAAATCCGATGTCCCATTCGAATGATGACGGAATGTCTTCGTCGCCCCGAAACGACGGCCCGCCGCCCCCGCCTCGCGACGAACGGCTTGTCATGGCGCAAATGACCGGTCAAACGGGGCCGCAATCCTCCGGGACGCAGTCCTCGGCATATGCGGGGCAGGGTTTCGGCCCGAACCCGGGCGGACGTCGACCGCCATCGTCCCCGGCGCAGGAAATTCGCGTCACATGCCCGCAACAACCCCTGGGACATTCGCTTTTGAGCGGCTGTTTCGGCATGATTTTCCGCATGTTCGGCTATTTTTTCGTTTTCCTGCTGTTTTTCGCCCTCCTGTTTTCGATGCGCGGCGGGGGCGGTTCGGCTGGGGAAATCGTCGAACGGCATTTTTCCGGCAACGAACAGGCGAAAGACAAAATCGCCATCATCACGCTGAACGGCGTGATTTACGGCGGCGAAGAAACCGGCTTCATCAAGCAGATCGAAAAGGCGACCGACGACAAAGCGGTCAAGGCCGTCGTTTTGCGGATCGATTCGCCCGGCGGAACGGTCACGGGCAGCGATTATTACCACCACAAATTGCTGGAATTCAAGAAGAAAAGACACATTCCCATCGTCGTCAGCATGGGCGACATCGCCGCAAGCGGCGGCTATTATCTGGCCGTGACCGGCGACGAGATTTTCGCGGAACATTCGACGCTCACCGGCTCAATCGGCGTGATCATCCCGAATTACGATCTCTCGGAACTGTGCGAGAAAATCGGCGTCAAGTCCGACCCGGTCACCAGCGGGCCGCTCAAGGAACTCGGCAGCGTCACGCGCAAAATGAAGCCGGAAGAACGCGCCGTGTACGAGTCGATCGTCGGCGACATGTTCGACCGATTCAAGGAAATCGTTTGCGACGGTCGACAAGCTTTGCGGGACGACCCCGACCTGTTGGCCGAAGTGACCACCGGGCGCGTTTTTCTCGCGAAAGAGGCGCTCGACAAGCACCTGATCGACAAGATCGGCTACATTGACGACGCGGTCGAACGTGCCGCCTCGCTGGCCGGGCTGTCTCAAGACCGCTGCAACGTCGTGCGCTACGGGCAGCCGAAATCGCTGTTCGAAACGATGATCGGCGCGAAAGCCGATAAAATCACCGGGGTCGATTCGCAGGCGGCCGTCGCGGCGGAACTGCTGAACGACCTCGCTTCGCCGAAAGCGTATTATATTTACCCGCGTGCGCTCCCGATTCGTGAATAATGGATTGGCACTTCGTTTTCTACCAATATTTGACCCCATACGGGGTCATTTCCATACAAATTCAATGTCAGGTTGACCGCTCCATAACTGTCGCGGCTCTGATATGATCTGTTGGCGGCAAGAATTCTTCTTGATTTGCCCAGTCCTTTTATTTTTCTCATTATGCCATTCTCGCGCCGCATTTTTGACCTTGCACGGGATCGACCATTTCTCTTATAATGCGCAGCCGCCGGAATTTCCGGGCTGGTTTTGTGCAATTTTTTTCGAGAATCGAATTTTCAAAACATATAAATCGGTCATCATATCCCATGTACAAACTGCTTCTTTGCTGGCGTTACCTGCTGACCCGTTTCATTGCGCTGGCGTCGGTCATCAGCGTCATGCTCGGCGTGGCGACGCTGATCGTCGTCAATGCCGTGATGGGCGGGTTCCGCAGCGAAATGGAGGAACGGATGCACGGCGTCACGTCGGACATCACGATCCACGGCGGGAGCCTCGACGGATTCCAGGACTACCAGGAAAAAATGGCCGCCATCCGCCGCGTCGCGGGCGACAAGATCGCCGGCATGACTCCGACGGTGATGATTCCGGCGATTCTCTCGTACAAGGTCGGCGGCGAACCGCTGCACCAGCAGATCAACCTGGTCGGGATCGACATCGACACGATGAAAAGCGTCGGGGACATCACGAAATTCCTGCAACATCCGGCGAATCGTGAAAATCCCTCGTTTACGCTGCAGGAAAACGGCTACGACACCTACAACCACCTCAACGTCAAAGACAGCGCCTTTCGTCCGCGAATGGCTTACGCCGGAAAGGAAATGCGCCGGCAGAAGTTCAAATTTCTCAACGAAAACGATTCGGCTTACGACGAGTGGGGCACCCCGCCCGGGACACCGCAATCCGGCACCACGACGCCGGGCACTCTTCCGCCGGGCATGAGCATGTCGGGCGCCTCCATGTTCGGCGGCGGTCATCACAGCATGATCGAGTCGCCGCAGCAGCAGTTCGACCCGGCCAACCAGACGCACACGGGCGCGTTTGTCGCGATCGGACTTTCAACCTACAGCCGTCGCGTCGAAACCGATCCCCACACGGGCGAGGAAAAACTCGTCGAACACATGAGGGTCGTTCCCGGCGACGACATCGTCGTTTCCTTCCCGCAGATGGGCAACCCGCCGACCTTCGGGACGGCGAACTTCACCATCACCGACATTTACGAATGCCGCATGTCCGATTTCGACACGAAATTCGTGTTCATCCCCATCGAAAAGATGCAGGAACTCCGCCTGATGGTCGACCCGGTGACGAAAAAACGGGCCGTCAACCAGATTTTGATCAAGGCGATACCGGGCACCAACCTCGACGAACTGCGGGACACGATCCAGGACATGCCGGAATTCCCGCGAATTTTTTACACCGTGCTGACCTGGCGCGACCAGGAATCGACGCTGCTGGCCGCGGTGTCGATGGAAATGAGCCTGCTCAACCTGCTGCTGTTTTTGATCATCGCCGTGGCCGGGTTCGGGATTCTCGCGATTTTTTACATGATCGTGCTCGAAAAAATGCGGGACATCGGCGTCATGAAGGCGCTGGGCGCGAGCGCCTTCGGGGTGATGCAGATTTTCCTGTGCTACAGCCTCGTGCTGGGGCTGGTCGGGGCGGGACTCGGCACGGGCATCGGCCTGGCCATCGTCTGGAACATCAACACGATCGCGCACGGGCTTTCCTACGTGCTCGGGCACGAGGTGTTCGACCCGTCGATTTACATGTTTTCGCAAATCCCGACGCTGCTGCAACCGGGAATGGTCGTCCGGGTCGTCGCCGGAACATTGGCCATCGCGGTGGTTTCCGGCGTCTTGCCCGCGATCCGCGCCGCACGATTGCACCCCGTCCGGGCGTTGCGGTTTGAGTAGACTACTGGTTCATTCGGTTTGATTTTTGGCGTTTGTCAGGTAGGGCTCGCTCGCCGAGCGAGCCGGCCATTTCGGCGGTCTCGGCGAGACCGCCCTACCCTAAAAACTGAATATCAAGCCGGAACCGCCACAACAAATTTTTTTCAAACGCGATTCACAACCTTTGATTGACACCACGACATGCAAGGACAACAGGAAATCCATAACCGCCAACAGCCCGTATCGGCGCTTCCGCCGCGGGTCCAGGGCGGCCAACCGCTCGCCGGCGGGCCGCAATTGAGCGTCAACCGGATCATGCAGGGCTATGACGAAACGCTCGCGGCGCACCCGACCGCCTGGCAAAACGAAGACGAAACCTACACGACGATCGTGCGCTATGTTCCCGGCGACGATCCGCTCGACGCAATGAAAACGCCCCAACAACCGGCAGGCAGAATCATGACCCCCAACAGCGCGACCACGAATCCCCAGTCGAAAATCACGAAAATCGCGACGCCGGCCGATACCGCGCCGATGCATAATTCGCCGCATCACCTGCCCGTGGCGCCCGTTGTTCCCGTCACGGGGACGGCTTCGCCCAAGCCGCTTTACGACGACCGGGAAAACAGCGGCGCCCTGCAGATGGTGGCCGTCGACCTGGTCAAGAGCTATCGCAAAGGCAAGCTGGCCGTGCCCGTGCTCAAGGGGGTCAATCTCGGCGTCCGGGAAGGCGAAATGCTCGCCATCGTCGGCCAGAGCGGTTCCGGCAAAAGCACGCTGCTGCACCTGCTCGGCACGCTCGACTCCCCCGACTCGGGCAGCATACACTTCGACGGCCAGCGCATCGATTCGCTTTCCAGCGGCCAGCGCGACCTGTTGCGGAACCAGTTCATCGGCATGATCTTCCAGTTTTACCACCTCATCCCGGAAATGACGACGCTCGAAAACGTGCTTTCGCCGATCATGATCCGCGAATCCGTCTGGGGATACATGACCAAACGCAAAAAATATCGCCAAAAGGCGACCGAACTGCTCGAACGCGTCGGATTGGGGCATCGTCTCCGCCACAAACCAAACGAACTCTCCGGCGGCGAAATGCAGCGTGCGGCCATCGCCCGTGCGTTGATTTCCGGGCCGCAAATCCTTCTCGCCGACGAACCGACGGGAAATCTCGACCTGAACAGCGCAAAAGAGGTGCTGGAACTGCTGCGTGCCTTGAATCGGGAGGAAAAAGTGACTATAGTAATGGTGACGCACGATCTCGGCATCGCCCAGCAGGCGGACCGGACCATCCGGCTCGTCGACGGTCGCGTGGTGCGGTGAAACCACCTTCATTCATGCGGTCGTGTTGCGCACGATATCAGGAACCAGATCTGATGCAGAATGACACACAATTAAAAATCCAGGGGATGCAGGCATTGGCCCATTGGAGCCAGTATTGTTGTTGCCCCGTAGGGGCAAAATATTGGTAGACCGAGTGCTCCCCCCACGTATTTTTACAACCCCACAGGGGTTGGATATATCAACGCAAGAACCGAGATTGTGCAACCCTTTCAGGGTTGATGGTTCTTGTGTTGGGGTTACGTTTTCTACCAATATTTTATCCCTACGGGATAAGTGACGTAAAAAACAAAACGTATCGAAGGTTAATACGATAACTTTATACTACAAGTTAAATCCAAATAATTTCATTTTAATAAACATTCTCCACCAATCCCAACCATGAGCATGCAAATTTATATCAACGGCGAATATTTCGACAAGGACAACGCGAAGATCAGCGTTTTCGACCACGGCCTGCTGTACGGCGACGGCATTTTCGAGGGGCTGCGCTGCTACAAGGGCAAGGTTTTCCGGCTCGAAGAGCACGTCGACCGCCTTTGGGATTCCGCGAAGTCGATCGCGATCGAAATCCCGATGACCAAGGCCGAAATGACGGCCGCGACCAACGAAACGATCGCGAGGAACGGCATTCAGGAGGGTTACATCCGCATCATCGTCACGCGAGGCATCGGCGATCTGGGGCTCGACCCCTTCGTTTGCGGAACGCCGCAGGTGATCATCATCGCGACGCAACTGGCTTTGTACCCGAAGGAATTGTACGAAAAGGGGCTCGACATCGTCACCGCCGGAACGATGCGCATGCCGCCCGCGGCGCTCAACCCGCGCATCAAGTCGCTCAATTATCTCAACAGCATCATGGCCAAGGTCGAAGCCCTGCGGGCCGGCTGCGAGGAATCGCTCATGCTCAACCACAAGGGCGAGGTCGCCGAATGCACGGGCGACAACATTTTCATCGTCAAGCGCGGTGTGTTGATGACCCCGCCGATCGACGCGGGCATTCTCGAAGGCGTGACGCGGAACGTCGTCCTCGAACTGGCCGCAAAAATGGGCATTCCCGCGAAGGAAACCGCTTTCACGCGGCACGATGTCTTCGTCGCCGACGAATGTTTCC
>JAVBQX010000115.1:0-8540 GCA_031548645.1 Thermoguttaceae bacterium | reverse complement strand
ATGACCTTCCAATAATCGATGACGCCGTCCTTGTTCGTGTCGACGCCCCAGCGGGTTCCGCCCGTGTTGAACCACCGCATCTGGTCGGCGATCTTGTCCTTGTCCGAGTCGATGTCGCGGTAGATTTCGACGCCGTCCTTGTAAAAGCCCCATTGGTCCAACTGGCCGTCGCCGTCTGTGTCGAACAGTGTGCGGATCGTGACGCCGGCGGCGTTTTTCAGGATGTAGCCCTTGGTGCCTTCCTGCTGCAGGGTGGCCGTCGGAATTTCCTGTTCGGTCAGGGTGTCGACGTCAAGCCCTTTCTGGCTGGGGGAAACGAGCGCGGTGCGAATCTGGGTGATTTCGTCTTCCGTTTTGCGCTGCGCGGCGGCGGGCTGCATCCCCGAGAACACCGCCAGTCCCACGACGAGGAGGCAGGCTGCGGACGACTTGATTTTTTGCGCAAACGCGACAAGATTTTTTTTCATCTTAATTTTCTCCTTCAACGGATACACAAAAACAACCACGGGCCGGTCAAAGAACGGTTCCGTGGTTGCCACTGACTTGATTGACAACAAGGATGGCAGCCCGGAGCGTAAGCGACGGGTCTTGCCGTTCCATGGCTGTTGCGATTCTTTTTTGAGAGCAATTCTGTTGAAACACCAATCCAATTTGTAAAACACAAAATGATTTTAGCTGTACCCCGTCGCTTACGCTCCGGGCTGCCATTGGAACAACCGGTTCACTGCGGCACGAAAAATCAATTCACCAACGCATTGGTTCCGTCATCAACTATTTCGCATGGACGACGCGGCCGTTGGTCGGGACGGTCGCCGGCTGGATCACCTTGTTGGTCGAGCCGAATTGTTCGTTCGGGCCGACCGCGACCTGGCGAACCGGGGACATGCGGTAATTGACCTGCTGCGTACCGGCCGCGGAAACGAGCTTGTCCTGCGACATGGGCTGCTGCGAGGCCCGCGGCACCGGGCGGGACTGGGCGATGATGACCGGTTGCGATTGGCCCGGCATCTGCTGGTTCCTGGCGACCATCACGTCCTGCCGCACGGGCGTCGGTTGAACTTGCGGCTGTGGGCGAACCTGCTGCTGGCTGGTGTAAAACGTGTTGCCCTGGTTGCACGATTTGCACCCTGATGCCGGCGGCGCTACCGACATGACCGGCTGGACCATCGGTTGCGAAACCGGGGCATACGGCATGGCCGAATAGGACATGGACGCAGAGGAGGTCGTCGCACAGGAATCGCAGCCCCCGCACGAACCGCCGGAACATTTGGCCGAAAAACCGGCCAGTCCGCCGTATTGGTCACAGGGATTGCACAAACTCGGCGGGTTGTTGATGTAATCGCCGTAATATTTTTCGCAGGCACAGCCGCAACTGTTGCCGCCCATCGAAAACAGGTTGCACCAGCGGGCCAGAGGCCGGAATCGTTCGCCGCAGCCGCCGCAATCACCGCAGCCGCCGCAGGATGATCCGCATTCCTCGCCGGCGTAAAACTGTCCCGCATAGGGGCTGATGTACTTCGTATGACAGGGCGTGGCACACCCGGTCGCACACGGGTCGCAGGACGAATAACAATTCATCGGCCCCGTGGCACACATCCTGTAGCCGCCGCAACTGCATCCGACCGCAAACGTCGCAACCGCCAGGAGGGTTCCCAAAAGAAGCAAACGCTTCATAGCTCTCACCTTTAATCTACCAGTCTAGTGATTTTCCACTCGTTTGAAAAGCCAAGCGGGAAAAATAGAGAGATTTTACGGATAATCCCAATTGTTCCCTTGATCACAAATCGGCACTTTGCGATCAGGATATTCATCAAAAACGGAATAAACCTTCAGGTTTAGCAAGATTTTCCTGGCACCAAGAAAGAATAGGATGTTTGCGCAAAACAGATAGACTTTTTCGCATCAAAAGTTCATAACTTTTGCCATCTCAGGTATCAATGCCGGAAACCGTCGCCCAGCCGGCGTCGGGGGATGAGCGGGGAATACGCTTCGGCGACCAATTCGCGAATCATGGCGATGGTTTTGCGATGGCCGGAAACGGGCAGGGTTCGGTCGTAATTCAGTTCGAGCGATTCGCAAAGCCGTCCCAATTCCAGATCAAGATCGTGCAACAGTTCCATGTTTTCGAGCATGAAACCGACGGGACAGGCGATCACCGTTTTTTTGCCGGGGAAGCGTTCGGTCAGAGTCTTGACGAACTCGCCCACGTCGGGGCCGCACCAGGAATCGGACGCGGCGCTGCGGCTCTGATATGCGATTCCCCAAGCGATGCCGAACGTGTCAAGCCGCATCAAATCGGCGACAAGCGAGCAGGCCTGTTTCAGTTGCGATTGATAGGCTTCCAGCCCGGTGTCGGTCACGGGCACGCTGTGCGCTGTAAAAAGGACGAAATGGCTCGCCGGTTCCGGGAGACGGTGCAAAATCGCCGCCCGATCGTCCCGGGGCGGCAGTTCGTGCCCCCAATCGATCCGCATGGCCAGCGTTTCGGTCAACCGGTCGGCCATCGTCGAAATGAAGAGCGGGTGGTGGTAAAACGTTCGTGTCTGCCGAACGGCGAAATCGGGCACGTTCGCCTTTTTGACCGCCGCGTCAATGGCCCGGCTGTAGCTCCGGTCGCTGTGCCCCGTGGCGAAGGGGACGGTGCAAAACGCGATCACCCGGCGAATGCCTTCTTCGGCCATGCCGGCGATCGTATCTTCGAGCAACGGATGCCAAAAGAGATTGCCCCAATAGATCGGGAGGTTTTTAATTTCGGCGAAAATCTCATCAATCCGCGGCTCCACGCTCGCGCCCGTGGGCAAGAGCCCCTCGTCAATGCCGCGCAAGAGGCCGCCGATCAGCGTCCGACATTCCTCGTTCACCGGACTGGCCCCGCCGACGGCATGATATTTGGCCGCAATCGCTTCAAGCTGCCGTTCGGGAACGTTTCGCCCGCGCAGGACGTTTTCGAGAAAAGGCCGCACTTCCTCAGGCCCTTCCGGCCCGCCGTAGGAAAGGATCAGCAGCGCGTCGTACGGCGATTCGTTCGGTGAAGGTTTACGGTCGTGATTCGGCACGGCAAAGTTCATCATTATTATTTTGTGGCTGAAGGAACGGACTCAAGATAATGTCGACGGCAAAATCGCCTGAAAAATCCCGGTCTTTCCGAAACAGGCCATTTCCCGATCCCATGCTTTCCATGATAATCCGTCTTCCGTGAAACTCAATCCCACGCCAAGGCGGTTCATGTGCGACCGCTCCGTCACTGTCGCGGCTCTGGTTCCAGCCCCTCGCTTACGCCCTCGCCGTACCGCACAAATCTCATTATCATTTTTTTATCCACAGATGGAACAAAATGACGCAAATTGCGCAAAAATATTATTTTACCCATATCCTACATTCTGCATTTTTTTATTGAGTTTATAATAGACTTGATCGGAAACAAGACGAATATTAATATGTATACTTTGCCACTAAACTTCCCATGAATGAAATCACCGTGGCCGTCTTGTCGGAATTTGAGTCGCGACATGGCGGGGAAAATTCACTTTTGGCCGTCTTGCCGCATCTCATGCGCCGCGGGGTGCGGCCGATCGTCGTTGCGCCGGATTCCGGGGATTTCGCCGAAGCCGTGCGGAAGCTCGACGTTGAATTGGTTGATTTTCGTCGCGTAACGGCCAATGGCACGACGCTTTCACTGCCGGAATCGCGCGAAACGCTTGCCGGAATATTGCGATGTCTCGCGCCCGATCTTGTTCATGCCAATAGCCTTGCGATGGGGCGGCTGGCCGGGCCGGTGGTTCGACGCCTCAACCTGCCGGGCGTTTCCCACTTGCGGGACATCGTGCGGCTCAATCGTCAGGCAGTGGCCGATCTGAACGAAAATTCGCGACTTTTGGCCGTTTCACATGCGACGCGGGATTACCATGTCGCCCAGGGAATGTCGCCGGAAAAATGCCGTGTCGTGTACAACGGCGTCGATCCGGTCGTGTTCCGGCATCGCAAACCGACCGGTTTCCTGCACCGCGAATTGGGATTGCCCGATGACGCGGTGCTGGTCGGCAATATCGGACAGATCGGGCTTCGTAAGGGGCACGGACCGTTGCTGTCGGCCATGCGACAGGTCGTCGCCGCGCTGCCGCAAACGCATTTGGTCGTGGTCGGCAAACGCTGGTCGGCGAAAGCCGAATCGGTCGAATATGAACATGCCCTGCACGAATCGGCCGCGCAACCGCCGCTTGAAGGGCACGTGCATTTCCTGGGACTTCGCCGCGACGTGCCCGCGATTTTGAACGAATTGACCCTGCTGCTGCACACCGCCCGACAGGAACCGCTTGGCCGGGTCCTGCTTGAAGCGGCGGCGTCCGGGGTGCCGGTCATTGCGTCGGAAGTCGGCGGAACGGCGGAAATCTTCGCCCCGCTGGAACCGCAGGAATCTCCCGCCGCTATTTTGATTAATGATATGCAATCGAAAATTGATTCTGATTACGCGGACGAAATTGCCCGGCAAACGATTTCCCTTCTTGAAAACGGTGCATTACGTAATACTCTGTCGCGTCATGCAATTCGCATCACACGGGAACGGTTTTCCATCGAACAATCGGCAGAGGCGATTTTTGCACAATATTACGCCGCCACATTCAAAAAATTCTAAAAAATACCGCTCGACACTTAAAATCTTCCCGGGTTGTTTTTCAAGAATTATCGAAATAAAACGAAAAAATGCCATTTGTGTCAAAATAGCGAAATTCGGCATAAAGCAGAAAATTACTGTAATCGTTACATTTGTCTCATGTTTTCCTCGAAACTTCGCCGAAAAAACTGAAGAGCCGAATCTGTCTTTTGAATGAGGGGGATAACCTGTCTTGTTAAAATGGCTTGGCGAAAAAATCGCCGGCAAGTCAGGAAATCGCAAAAAGACGTTCGCATGAAAGCAGTGCCGGGGCGGACAAGTGCGCCGTGGCACGTGTCGTATCCGGCCGAAGTCAGTTTTGTACATTCTTAGCCGCCGAGCTTGCTCGGCGCTTGCGGCGGTCACGGCGTGACCGCCCTACCTGAGTGACACAATTTGAGTTTTGGTGGGGTAGTCGTTTTACGTCATGTGATCATCCGAAGGTTCCGGGAAAAGAATCATGAGCAAGTTTGATCGTCGATTTTGTGATTTTCGCTATCCGCCGCTATTATTGATGCTTCTTGGCGTCATGATTTTGGCGTCGCAGTCGGCATTCGCCCAGTCGATGGGACGAAACCGCGTGACGTCCGAGTTGCAGCCCGTGATGCGGAGCTATCCGATCACGCGGGCTTCCGCCGCGGAGGCGGAACGCGTGTTGTCCGAAGTGTTCCGCGGGCGTTCGATCACCGTATCACACAACGCGGCGCAAAACAGCGCCCTCGTTTGGGCGACGGACGCCGAACACGCACAAATCGAGCATTTCCTGAAACAGCAGCAGGTGCTCGGAATACGTCAACCGGCACAACCCGGGGCGATCAACCTGGCAACGATGGTCCGGTTGCGTCAGGCCGCACGTAACGCGAACGCGAGCACGTTCGGCCAGACGAGATTCGCCAGCACGCAATATCATGACACGGGAAGCAACGTTCCCGCCGTCTGGCAGAATCAAAACGGCATGTCGCAGGGTCAGGTGCAACAGGTGGCCGGTTACACGCAAACGCAGGCCCCGCCGACCATCGGCATGCCGCCGATCGCGAGCAGCCAGACGACGCAGCGGTTTTCGTTGAAAAAAGAATCGGCGAGCGGTTTTGAAGCGAAAATTCTCAACGCCCTGCAAAACCGGACGCAACCGCTGCGCAGCGTTTCAGGGAACCAGACCCTGTACACGATCCCGCTTCGCAACAACCAGCAGGTCGAAATGACCATCGACCGCCAGGACAACATCGTGACCTTCACCGGGCCGGGCGGCCAGGTCGAAACCTTCATGCAAATCGCCCAACTGCTCGACAGCGAACCGTCGGAAGTCGTCACGGGCATCGTTCCCGTCACGCGGGGCAACGAGCAGCCCATCCGCGATTTCGCACGACTGGTCAACCAGCCGTCGAACCAGTTCGCCGCTTCGCAACAGCAGTCAGGCAGGAACGGGCAATCCGGCAGCGAGTTGCGTTTCGCGACTCCGTCGAATCTTTCGAACGGCGTCCAGCCGCCGCTGCCGCCGGATGTCGGGGGACTGGTCGGCCCGATCGAGGTGACCATCCTCGACGGCATGGTCGTCATCAACGCGCGAACGCCCGGCGATTTGGCCCTGGCCCGCGAGATCATCAATTACATCGAAGCGATGAGCCGCGAATACGAGCCGACCATTTTGGAAGTGCCGATGGTCCACGCCGATTGCACGAGGGTCGCCACCGTGGCCTCGCAATTGTATTCCGAGTGGTTCGCCGACCAGCGCGGCCGGATCAGCATCACGCCGCTCGTCCGCCCGAATTCGATTTTGCTGATCGGCTATCCCGGCAGCATTCAATCGGTGCAGGATTTGATCGCGAAACTCGATACGCCCATCGACGCGCAGGCCCAAGTGCAGGTCTTCCCGCTGAAGCACGCCTCGTCGGTGACGGTCAAAGATACGCTCGACAACATTTACACCGCGCGGACGTCGACGACCACCCAGCAGGGAGCCGGCGCGACGGGCACGGCGGCCATCGGGTCGGGGTTGGCTTCGACGGTCAGCGTCGCGAGCGACCAGCGGACGAATTCGGTCATCGTACAGGCCGCCCCGCGCGATCTGCTGGAGATCGCGGCCATCATCCTGAAACTGGACAAGGCCAACAACGAAGTCAACATGGTGATCAAGATCATCCCGCTGCGCAACACGATGGCAAGCAATCTGTCAACCCTGCTCACGCAGGCGATTGCCGGCCAGGTGACCGGCGCGGGCATGGGCGGTCAAGCCGGCCAGCAGTTGACGGCCCCGCAAAGCGGCGTGTCCTTCACGGCGATCGACGCGGGCCGCGGCGAACGGCTGCTCAACGCGGGCATCTTTTCCGGCGTGACGGTCGTGGCCGACACGAACGGGAACAACCTCGTCGTCAAGGCCCCGCCGGAGTGCATGCCGCTCATCGAGGCCGTGGTGCAAAGTCTCGACGGCACGCCGCTGGCCGTCGCGCAGATCAAGGTTTTCACGATCATCAACAGCGACGCCTCGACCTTGTTGTCGACGCTCAACGATATTTTTCAGACCACGCAAACCGGCGGGGGCGGCGCGGGCTCGACCGTGTCCAACTACCGGCTGGGCGACAGCGGCGAAAACAGCGCCATTGTGCCGGTGCGTTTCTCGTCCGACACGCGGACGAACAGCATCGTCGCGGTCGGTTCGGCGGACATGCTGGCCATGGTCGAGGCCATCCTCCTCACGCTCGACGAGCCTGAGATGCACAACCGCCGCCTCATGGTTTACCGCCTGCTCAACACGCCGGCGGCGACCATCGCGTCCACGCTGACGACCTTCCTGCAGAACGAACGCCAGTTGCGGCAGCAGTCGAACGTCCTGATCGGCGAAGCGGACATTTTCACCACCGAGGTCATCATCACGGCGGAAACGGAGACCAACAGTCTGCTGGTCAGCACGACGCCGGCCCAATTCGAACGTTTGCGCCGCATGATCCAGGTGCTCGACGAAGCCCCGGCCATGGTGCAGATCAAGGTCGTCATCGCGGAAGTCGACATTTCGAACACCGACGAACTCGGCTTCGAACTCGGCCTGCAGGATTCGCTTTTGTTCAACCGCGGTATATTGAATTCCGGTGACTACCAGACAAGGACGGTAACGACCAATGTGCCGGGCGTTGGTCAGGTCCAAACACAGGAAATCATTTCCGAATCGCGGCAGCCGGGCTTCAATTTCAACAACACGACTCAGGGGCTGGGGAACAACAAATCCGACAATTCCCAATATGTCGGAACGCAGGGCATCAGCAACTTCGCCCTCGGACGCCAGAACAGCGAACTGGGTTACGGCGGTTTCGTCTTTTCCGCGTCGAGCGAATCGGTCAGCGTGCTGATCCGCGCCCTTGAGGAAAGCCGGAAACTGACCGTCCTGAACAACCCGACGCTTTACGCGCTCCACAACCAGCAATCGATCCTGTCCGTCGGTCAACTGGTCCCGACGATCACCAGCGTCGACATCGACGACAACGGGCGTCAGACAAACGAAATAGTTGAGAAAGAAGTCGGGATTCGACTGCAACTGACGCCGCGCATCGCGCTGGACAACTCGGTGACCATGAATATCGAAGCGAATAAATCCAGCATGGATTCGGATTCGAACGGGACGCCCATCTTCGTCCAGGACGGCGTGACCGTGCGTTCGGCCAAAACGAATTCGGCGGCCATCACGACGACGATCCGCACCGAAAACGGGCAGGTCGCGGTCCTCGGCGGACTCAACAGCCAGGAGGAACAGATGACGCACCGCGCGGTGCCCGTCGTTTCGCGGATTCCGCTCCTCGGCCAGTTGTTCCAGTACAACTACAAATATTGCCAGCGCAAGGAACTCATTTTCGTGTTCACCCCGCAGGTTTTCCGCACGCGGGAGGAAGCGGACGCCGTC
>JAVBQX010000048.1:0-11084 GCA_031548645.1 Thermoguttaceae bacterium | reverse complement strand
GGAGATTTCAGGGCAAGGCCAACGCGCTTTACGCGCTGACGACGATGGGCCGCGCCCTCGAACGGCTCGGCGATCAATGCACGAACATCGCCGAGGACGCCATTTTTCTCATCACCGGCGAAATCGTGCGGCACGAACGATAGACAAAGGCTTACGCCTCTTCGAGCACTTCCCAGCCGATCGCCTTGGCGAGGGAGAAAACGGCCTCGCGTAAATCTCCGTAGACCGTCACGCGGTGCCAGCCCCATTGATCCCATTCGGTGAACAGTTTTTCAAAATCACCGACCGGCACGGCGGCGATCTTCGTCCGGCAGGCGCGGTCTTCCGAACTGTTGGCCACCGTCACGCCCTGGTGGAACAGGATTTGCTTGCGTTCCGGCGCAAATTCGACGGTCGTCGTCATGTATCCGACCGGCAGAATCGAACGCAATGAAGCGCCTTGACGATCTTCCGAATGCGTAAGAATTTCAAACGGATTGGCCGCACCTTCCGGACCGAACGGCTTGTTCGAGGCCACGCAGTGGGCATAAATGATCTGCCGCGTCGCGATGTCCATCACGGGGTCGGAAATATAACCGGGCCGTCCCTTGGTCAGCGTGGTCATGACGACCATCGTCAGCGTCGAGCGCGTGTCGCATTCGCAGGCGCCGATCAGCCCTTCGTTGAGCAGTTGGTGGAAACCGAGGCACGGATAGGCGTGGATGTGCCCGCCGTAAAATCCGCCGAGACAGTTGACCGTGATCGCGCAGGCCCCGTGTTTTTCGAGGCATGCCTTTTCCGCCAGGTACATCCGGGCCGAGGCTTCGAGCGTTTCTTCCGGAATGCCGATCACGTCGGTGGCATTCTCTTTCCACATTTTGACGACTTCCTGCGCCTTGGCTTTGTCGGCGTTTTCCCAAAGGTCGTTCAGTTCGGAGAAGGGAATGCGGATGATTTCGATGCCGAGCGATTCCTTGAGCGGCTCATCGACCGCGTGCCAGCCGCGTTCGACTTCGATGATCTTTTTGCCCTTGAGTTCCTTGAGCAGCTCTTCGGTCGTCAGCACGTCGAACGTGTCTTCCTTGCAGGCGACCTTGATTTGCGGCGTGCGTTTGACGCGGGTTTTCGTGACGGCTTCGACGAACGAGTCGATGTTTTTCCCATCTTTGGCCAGCGCAAAAGATTTTGCCGCGGCGACCAGATCGTCGATTGTCCCGGAGGTGATAAAGGCGAAATTCGGCGTTTTCGCCCGGAGCATTCCCGCGGTGTAGACGAGAAATCCGCCGCTGCCCGCGTAAAGAAAGTCGGCATACAAAACGGGCTTGCCGCTTTTCACCGCCGTTTGCACGACCAGGTTCCAGCAGTTCATCTGCATGACGAGATAGCCGTCGATGTTCCCGGTCGCGGCGTCTTCGTCAATGATGGCCTGCGTTTGTTCCGCCCCGGTCGCCATGCTGGCGATAAAGTCGATGCCTCCGCATTGTTCGTTGAGGGCCTTGACGGTTTTCTCCATGACGGGCACAAAATCGAAACCGATGTTCGGCCAGTCGGGCACCGCCTGTTGCGGCGCATGCAGCGCGAAAATGACGCGGATTTTCATGTTGCCGTTGTTGTCGTCGGCACGCGCCGTGTTGGCAAAAGGCAACATTCCGCCCATGACCCCGGCCACGCCCGCACAGGTGGTGCAACCCGCCGCAAGAAACGATCTGCGGGAATGACTGCAACACCCGCAACCGAAATGTTCATGATGATGTGACATGATTTGACTCCAATGTGATTCGAATGAAAAGGAACCGTCAAAAATGTACGTTTTCCGTCCACCTCAGGTTATCGATTTTTTGTGCGAAAGTCAACAAGCCATATCATTTTTTTCCGCCCCCTAATGACCGGAGATCGGCAGGTCTTCATTTTTTTCCGATTTCCTGTACAATGATGTTGTTTTACGTACTTGAATATTGCTGGAGTTTCGGTCAATCAATCTCACCGGCGGATAAATTTCTATGAGTATTGCGGAATCAACAAAAACGGTCAGCGTCGTCGTCGTGGGCGTGGGCGGTCAGGGCATTTTGCTGGCGAGTGAAATCCTCGCGCAAACGGCGGTCAACGCCGGTTTCGACGTCAAGACCAATGAAGTGCACGGCATGGCCCAGCGCGGCGGTTCGGTCGTGGCACAGATTCGTTACGGCGAAAAAGTTTTCAGCCCGCTCGTCGCGCGGGGAACGGCCTCGGTGCTCGGGTCGCTCGAACGGGCGGAATGCCTGCGTTACCTCGATTATCTGGCTCCGGACGGACTGGCCGTCGTTTCGAGCCAGAAAATCATCCCGGTCACCGTTTCGTCCGGTGCGATGGGCTATCCGGAAATCGGGCTGGAGCAGTTGCAGGAATTTTTCCCGAAGCTGATTTACGTCGACGCCGTCGAAAAGGCGACCGAACTCGGCAACGCCCGGGCGGCCAACACGATTTTGCTCGGCGCGATGTCGACGCGGCTCGATCTGCCCGTCGAGGCGTGGGAAGACGCCATCCGCCGCTGCGTCAAGGTAAAATACGTTGACATCAACCTGAAAGCCTTCAAAATCGGCCGCAAATCGGCGTAGAAAAAACCTGCCATGTCGATCATAGATTTCCGCAGCGACACTGTGACCCAACCGACCGACGCGATGCGCAAGGCGATGTCGCAGGCCGAATTGGGCGACGACGTACTCGACGGCGACCCGACCGTTGTGCGATTGGAGCAAAAAATCGCCGAACTGCTGGGCAAGGAAGCGGCGATTTTCGTCCCGTCCGGCACGATGGCGAATCTCATCGCCGTTTCGTTGCACTGCCGGGCCGGGGAACAGTTTTTCTGCGAATCGACCTCACATGTGGCCGTTTTCGAGCAGGGCGGTCATGCCCAGATTTGGGGCGTGGCGACCAAAACCTTCGACGGCAATCGCGGGATCATCGCGCCGGAACAGTTGGAAAACCAATTGCGGCCGGAAAGCAACATTCATTTCGCACCGACCCGGGCGGTGTTTCTCGAAAACACGCACAACTACGGCGGCGGTCGCATTTACCCGATCGACTGGATCGCGCGAATTTCACAATGGGCCCGGGCCAACCGCCTGACGATGCACCTCGACGGGGCAAGGCTCATGAACGCCGTGGTCGCGACGGGCATTGCGGCCCGCGACTGGGCTCGGCATTTCGACACCGTCTCGCTCTGTTTCAGCAAAGGGCTTGGCGCCCCCGTCGGATCGGCGCTCGCGGGACCGAAACCCATGATCGAACTGGCCCGGCGGCGGCGCAAGGTGCTCGGCGGCAGCATGAGGCAGGCGGGCGTCATAGCGGCGGCGGCCGTTTATGCGCTGGATCACCATGTCGAACGCCTGCATGAGGATCACGAAAACGCGAAACTGTTCGCCGAAAAAATCGCAGGGTTCGGCGTTTTCTCGCCGACCTTCGAAACGGTCGACACGAATATCCTGTTTTTCGACGTCGCGCAAAGTGCCGGCACGGCCCAAAGCGTGTGCCGGGACGCGGCCGAACTCGGCGTTTTGATGCACGCGACTTCGCAAACGACGGTGCGCGTCGTCACGCATCTGGGCATCACAAAAAACGACGTCATCGCCGCCATCGACCGTCTCGCGACGAAATGGCGTTGATTTCGCTTGAACGTCTCACGGCGGATTCGTGATTTCGCCGCCGTCGCGGGAAGCGGCGCTCATCAGGACTTTCGTATCGGTCGTCTCGCCGACGAATCGCACCGAGCCGTCGCAAAGTGAAAAATTCGCGCCGCCGACGTGATTGCTGCCGAAACCGGACACGCCGTGTCCCGCGCTAAGCATCATCGGTGAAACGCCCGGCCCGGCGGTCAGCGGCACGCTCACCAGTTTGCCGTTGGCCGCGTCCCAATAATCCTGGGTGATCGTTTCGAGCGATTTCAACTTGCGGCCCGCATTGATCGGCCAGTTTTCCGCGACGCCTTTCGCGCTGGTCAAGGCCGCGCCGTCAATGCCGAGCGGCAGATTCGGAACCGTGCCGGTGTTCGGAGCCGTACCACGCGGCCAGTTCTGGTAGCCGCCGTAACCGTTCCAGGAAATCTCGCCGCAAAGAAAGGTGTTCGAACTCCCGTCGGTGATTCCCGCGAAATTCACCCGGCTGTTGTAGTAAATCACGCCCGTGTTGGCAAACGGCCCCATATTGTCAAAAAAGGTCTTTCCCGGATCGGTCGCGTATTGGCGTTTCGTTCGCGGATTTTCGCCCAGCGCCCCGGCGACGCCGAAATAGTGCGAGGTGAATTTTTCAGTTTCGGCCGTGCCCATGAAATTCTGGTATTCCTCCGAACAACTCGGGCACAGGTAAATCGAAATTCTGTTTTCCGAGAGCGGCGAAAGTTTGTCGGCGTCGGTGTCGTGCATGTCGATTTGATCCGAGATGTTCGCCTGTTCGATATAAGGCAGCAGACGTCCGCGAAAACTCAGCTCGCTGCCGAAAAGTCCCGGCGGCAAGGGAGCGCCGACGCTCTCGGCGGGAAAGCATTTCAACACGTCGTGGTGATTGTGCGCCGCCAGGCCGATCTGTTTGAGGTGGTTCGTACACTGCATGCGACGCGCCGCCTCACGGGCCGCCTGCACCGCGGGGAGCAGCAGGGCGATCAAAATTCCGATGATCGCGATTACGACCAAAAGTTCAACCAGCGTAAACGCACGGTGATGTGATGACGGTTTCATCGAATGTTATCTTTCCGGTGATTCTGTGGCTAAAGCAACATCAACACAGAGCCCGGAGCGTAAGCGACGGAATAAATAACCGGGCGCTGACTTCCGGCTCCGTGTTTGTACACAAAGCACATTGTGATGATGTAGTTCTAAACGTCATTTTTCAATAATGTGGCCGGTTCCTCTTTTGCGACGGAAGCGGCCGGGGCAAGGGCCGCGAAGGTGCACAGCGTAAGCGTCACGGCGAAACCGATTGACAGTCGTCCGAGCGGGATGACCAGCGGCGAAGCGAATCCGCCGAAAGCCGAAACGTAACGCATCAGCCCGATAAAACACCAGGCCCCGAGCGTTCCGGCGGTGACGCTGATGGCGACCGCTGCGAGGGAAATCAAAATCGCTTCGGCCAAAATGAGCCGCACGAGCGCGAAACGTGTCACGCCGAGACTTCGCAGCACGCCGAGTTCGAAACGCCGGACGCGAACCGACGCGGCGATGGTCCCCATCATCCCGACCGATGCGATCGCGAGCAGAATCAGCGGCATTTTCGCCGCCGCCTGGATCACGTCGTCCGAGCGGCTGCCGACCCGTTCGTTGAGGTACTCGCGCGAGCTGACCTTGACCATCGGGTGCGTGACGCCGTTTTCGTCGTGTTCGGCGGCCAGCGTGTCGGCATAATGTTGCAGCGATTCCTCAAGCGTCGCGTCCGGAACCGTCAGGCGGCCCGAGGCGTCGAGCGTCCGATCGAACCAGAAAAACGCGGCGTCGTCAATGCGGTAATCGTTCTGCACAGCCGCGTACGGAGCCAGCAGCATCGCGCCGGAACGATAGCCCCGCGTGCGAACGCCACTCAATTTGTTCATCCAAATCCAACCGGGAATCGACACGACGCCGCAGATTTCGTATTCGACGATCGTTTCATCGCGCCGCGATTCGTTTTGCGTGTCCCCTAACGTATCGTGTCGTGTTTCGGGCGGCACAACGAGTTCAAGTGTGTCGCCCATGCCCAACCCGACGCGAAACGCGAACGAATCGGGAACGAGGCAATATCGTCCGCCGGAGTTCAATTTTTCAAGCGCCGACGCGAGCGTTCCCTGTTCGAATTCCAACTCAATCATGGGCCGCGAACCGTCGCCGCGTTTGCCGAACGCTTCCGCCGGATCAACGCCGAACAGCACCGCGCTGGTTTGCATCGGCGCCAGCCCGCGTTTGAGAAAGCGTTCCGTCTGCCGCCGCGAAAATCGCGATTGATCGACCGCGAGAGTCAAAAATCGATTCGCGTCAACACCCGGCGTTTCGCGAACGGTCGAAATTCGGTCGAACGGCACGCCCTGCGGCAGGAAGGTGACCAGCGTGTCGGGAATCGCCCGCGAATGAATGTAGGGCCGCAGCATTGAGTAGCCGGAAATCTCGAAAAACGAGTACATGCCCAACCCGACGCACAGGGCGACCGTCGTCCCGAACGTGCGCCAGAGGTTGCCGCCCAATTGCGAAGTGAGCAGTTCCTTCGGCAATCGCAACAGCAACGCGATCGCGGGCACGAGCAGTTTTTCAACAAGCAGGATCATCGCGGGCACGAGCAGCACGCAACCGGCGATTTGCGTCGGCAGGCCGAGCAGGCAATACCATCGCAAACGCAACGCGCCGTGTTCGCCGGACACGCCGCCGTATACCAGCAGCGGAGCGACGATCAAAAGCGCAAGGCCGATCAGCGCGGGAATCACGAATCGGTTTGTACGGACCGGAACGAACCGGCCGCGATTCAAACCGTCGAGCGGCGCGATGCGCATCGCCCGCCACGCGGGAATGATCGCCGCCAGCAAAGCCCCGGCAAGTGCCGCGATTCCCGCCGTGACTACCGCCGTCGTTCCGAGCGAAACTGTTTTGCCGGTCCCGAAAACTTCGGGCTGGAGCGAAACGGACAATTGCAAAACGCCCCACCCGGCGATCATGCCGCCGACCCAGCCGAGCAGGCACAAAATCACGCTTTCGCCGAACACGAGCGCGGTGATTTGCATGCGGGTCATGCCGACCGCTCGTAACATGGCGAACACGCGGGTGCGTTCGCCGACGCCCATACTGAGCGTGGTGAAAACGATGAGAATCGAAACAAGGGTCGTAAAAGCGACGGCTGCCTGCAACGAGGCCGCACCGCCCATCAGCCCGGCGGTCGTGTCGCGGCTTCGCATTCGGTTGAGTTGCTCCTGCAAATCGTCGGCGCTGAGAAACCGCATGGCGATGCCCTGTCGCGAAAGGTGTTTGGCCCAATTTTTTCGAAAGCGGTCGAGGTTGCTCCCTTCACGAAGCCGGACATACACGTAATCGATTTGAGGCGGCTGTCCCGCCGCTGTCGGGGCGATTCGTTCGGCGGCGTTTCGCGAAACATACACAGCGCCGACCGCAGGCGACAGCTCGCCGCGTGCCCCGGCGCTTGCGAGTTTCTGCTCGACCATACCGACGATCCGGATTTTGCATTCCCGCGAGTCGATGCGGCAGACAACCGTGTCGCCGAGTCGGACGGGTTGCGTTTCGTCGTCCGACCAGCCTTGCAACCCGCGTGCCGCGCCGGTTCCCATGACCCCTTCGATGACAGCCTCACCATTTTGATCACGCGCATCGTCGAAAAACCAGCGGCCTTCCGCAAGTTCGTAAGGCGATTCAACGGCATCAATGCCGACGATGACCGGGCTTTGCGTGGGCAGGCCGAGTATCGAACGCTGGCGCCGGACGGCGGCGTGTTCGTCCTGCTCGTGTTCCATTTTGCCCATGACGGAACGAATCTGCCGCGCGGGGCTGACCTGTGTCACGATCGGATCGACGGAAAGCTCGCGAATCGTTATTTCGTGAAATGACGGCGTTTTTGCCACGGTTTCCGGGATCATGACCAGGTGATAATGCCCGAGATAATTTTCGCCGTCCGAATCGAACTGCAACATCATCAGGTCGAGGCTCCCGATCAGCCAGACGACCAGGCACGACATGGCGACGGTGGCGGTCACGGCGAGCGAAATGCGGGCCCGATGGTGCCACGCTTCGCGAAGGATCAGTTTTAAAAGCAGTTTCATGTGTCCCCCTTCACGTCGTGCCGCATGGCGGGCATCACCTGTTCGCCGGAAATCCGTCCGTCCCGGAGCGTGACGCAGCGGTCTCCGTAAGCGGCGACGGCGGATTCGTGCGTGACCAGCACGATCGTCCGTTCGCGTTCGTCACAAAGCGAACGCAAAATTTTGCACAGGCGTTCGCCGTTTTCCGAGTCGAGATTGCCGGTCGGTTCGTCGGCCAAAATGAGCGTCGGTTCCATGATCAGCGCCCGTGCGATGGCAACCCGTTGCTGCTCGCCGCCGCTGAGCGAATCGGGTCGGTGATGGCGGCGTTCAGTGATTTCGAGCGTTTGCATGAGCGTTTCCGCTTTCTTTCGCGCGTCGGGCATCCCCCCTTCGATCAGGGCGGGAAGCAGAATATTTTCCTCCGCCGTCAGGGTCGGGATGAGATTGAACGCTTGGAACACGACGCCGATATGACGTCGGCGGAACCGCGTCCGGGCAGCGTCCGACATTTTCGCCAAGTCGACGCCGTCGATGAGCACTTCGCCGCCCGTGCGTTCGGTCAACCCGGCGAGCAGGTGCAACAGCGTGCTCTTGCCGGAACCGGACGCGCCCATGACGGTGAGAAATTCGCCGCGTCTGACGGTAAGTGAGACGTCAGTCAGCGCCGCGACGCGGTTTGTCCCGGCACGATAAATTTTCGTCAACCCTTTCGCTTCGGCGGGGCAGGTTTTTTCAATGGTGGCTGTTGTCATTTTATAGTATCCATTTTATGGCGTGGTGTTGAAATCCTGCTTGACCGGACGACCGTTGGCGGTGCTTTTCGTCCGCCATGCGGCGAGTTCCACCGTGTCGGATTCAAAATGCACGCTGCCGTCGTTCATGGCGAGGTTGACGCCGCCGACGTGATTGCTGCGAGCGAGATAATAGTTTGAGTCGCCGCGAATCCAGCAGTCCGGTACGGGCGCGTTCGGCGCGTAATACGCGGTGAACCCCGTCGCGTAAGCGCGGCCGGAAAGCCAGGGGCCGCCGCGATGGGCGACCGACGGCACCGTCGTTTCGGCCAACGTGACAAGGTCGAGGTTCGCGCGGGCCGAGCCGACTTGCGTGTCGAGAAACGCGAGCCGGGGCCAATCCTTTTTCGACGGCGCATCGGGCACCGCGGGAAGTCCGAACAGCGTTTCGGACGCGGCCATGACGTTGCTCGTGCCGGCGGTCAATGTCGCGAAGGAGGTGAATCCCTGCGTCTGTCCGAACGGCGACGTGGTCGAGGTCTGGCAGCGAAAGGGGCCGTCGGAGCCGTTGAGTTGCGTCCAGAAATGATTGACGCCGCTGCCGTAGCAGAAGACGTAATTCGTCGAGTACGAATCGTAAACCGCCGGGTGCGTGTGGTGACGTTCCCGAGGTTCCGATTCGCTTGGGCACAGCAGAATCGGGGCCGGGAAACTCATGACTTCATAATGCGCCGCGTCGGGGGCGCTGCCGCTCGACCAAAGCGGAATCGAAAAGTCGATCCGTTCCGCAAAGGCCCCTTGCTCAATGTAGGGCAGTACACGGGCGTGGATCGAAAATCCGTTGACGTCGATCGAACGCGGCAGCATGTTGAACGTCGAATGGTAATTGTGCAGGGCCAGCCCGAATTGCTTGAGGTTGTTCGAACATTGCATGCGCCGCGCGGCCTCTCGCGCCGCCTGCACCGCCGGGAGCAGCAAAGCGATCAAAATGCCGATGATTGCAATGACCACCAGCAATTCGACCAGCGTAAAGCCGTGCCGGGAAGAATATTTTTTGCGTTTTTCGTGCATGGTCAATCCTTTTGAAACTTTTTTGGTAGCGATAAAAAATGCACCGCGCTACCAGCGCTGCTTGCTACGCCAATGTAGGGAAGTTACGCAAAAGACGATGTTTTCCGGCATTGGCGAAGCAAGCGATCCATCGGATGCGTTTAAATTTACCGCCTACACAATATTCCTGGTATATCGTGATTCGCCGAAGCGCACGTTGTCCGGTAGATGCTTGTGCGCACGACGTCGATGAGAGCGGTGACCAGACAGGAATCATTCCAAACGGCGAACCGTTTGCAGTGCGGCGAGAGAATCCGCGGAGAGAAGCGTTTGCGAAAGCGTTTGAGACAATCCGCGATGACCAGGCAGGGGAATATTGAACGCGTATAGGGCGAGCGGTCCCTGTTGGCCGGAGATCGTTTTTCGTGAGTCGGTCAATCGCGGGAGCGGCGAGATCGCGGCGAAGGCCGATAAGGGTTCCGGACGCGACGGCGAACCGGGCAGCGGCGGGTAATGTTTCAATCCGTGCACGCAGGCGATGAGGCCGTCGAACTGTTCGGGCGACCAACGATCAACCGGGCACAGATCGCGTATCGGCAGGCCGTCAAGCTCCGCCATCGCCTGGCGCCATTCCCGGACGCGGATCGAATCGCCGACGCCGGGCGATACGACATAGCGCGTTTCGTCAAGGTGTGCATCGTCATTCGAAGTTTCGCCGTTGATTTTTTGCACGAATCCGACCGCGCGGGCCGTTGCTTCGGAATCGTCAAGCGAATCGAGCGCCCGCAACAAAAAGGCCGTCTCGTCGGTCGAATCATCTTTCGAATCATTTGATGATATGCCTTGCGACGCTTTGGCCAAACAGGCTTCGATTTTCGCAAGCAGGGCGGTCAAAGCCGCATCATTTCGCAGCTCGCGAGATTTGTTGTCGTCATAAAACCGTCGCAGAAAACGCAGGCCCGATTGCACGAGCGGTTCGTCCGGCGCAACACCGGCGTCGAGCAGCCCGGCGGTCACCGTGACGATCGGCGCGATGCGGACCGTTATATTTTGCGTATCCCGCTCGGTTTCCGCCGCGGGAATCGACTTTTGCAGGTACACCACCGAGTCGGAGATCATGCCGGAACGCCGGTCAAACGTGTCGCCAAATACGTCGGACGCCGCCACGCAAGCGCAGAAAAACACCGCAACGATCAAAACCGGGATGTTTCGTCGGGGTGTTGTCATGATGATTTCCTGCGTTTTTCCAATAACCTAATTATAGGAGAATCACCGGGACGGGTCAACGGTTTTCACCGGATTGCCGTTTCTTACTTTTTAATGACGCCGGTGATGCCGCCGGCAACGAGAATGGAGACGTCGGCCAGCGCCAGGAGCGTGTTGCAGTCGCGCGGGACGGCGATGTAGCGGGCCTCCCAGTCGGGGTTGAATTTTTCCTTGAAATGCCGGAGCCCCTGGAAATTGTAGAGAAATTTTCCCTTGCGGTACAGGAAGGAGGTGATTTTCTGCGTCATGGGCGAGCTTTTCCGCACGACCAAACCGGAAAGCGGCGCCATGCCCAGGCTGAATTTTTTGAAGCCGTT
>JAVBQX010000080.1:0-11425 GCA_031548645.1 Thermoguttaceae bacterium | reverse complement strand
GACACCGGACTCGGGGCCGAAGGCCTGATTCGAATCACCGACACCTCGAAGAAAAATGGATTGAGCGGCAATTACGAGGATTTTCTTACGACGGAGTACGCCCGCCTGAATGGGAAATATACCGTGAAAACCAATACCGGGACGAGCGGCGCAATGATGATGGTCAGAGAATTGGAGAATGCCGACGACGTACTCTATGACACGACAAAAGACCGCTGGCTCAAGTACATCTCCGGTCGGCAAACCGCCGCCTACCTTTACAAGGAATTTCATAAGGATGACTTCCTCGGAATTGATTGGCTCAATCCGGATGAAAACTTTGAAAAACTATTCGTGGAGTTCGGTGGAAATCCCAAAAACTATCAATCAGGCGTATACATGGTAACGAACGGCGACCTTTCAACGGACAACGGCGACGTCCAGGCCTACTACCAAAGAACAGGTACCGAATACGAAGTCTGGGCAACACCGGGCGGTGGATACCAATTCTATACGGTTGAAAGGAAAATAGTTGACGGCAAGGAGTCCTTCATCAGAACGGCCATATCCGCACCGGATGGCATCGCTCCTGTCACAAACCCGATTCCCCTTGAAGGCGCTCTGACAACGACGGATGGCTCGAAAGTGAAGATCAAATTTATCGGAATCCCGATCGGAACTTCACAGCAGTACCGGTGGGTCGATCTTACCGACATCAAGGAAACCTGGAGCACGTACCTCAACGCTTCACACGATATCGGCATCTCTTTCGTCGGCAGCGAAAACGCCGCTGACGCCAATGTCAGCATCACGGGAGGCAAGACGATTACGCTCAACGATCTGGTGCGAAGCGCGAATACGGCGAGCATCACTTCAAACAACGGAAGCATTCTCGGCGGAGCAAACGGCGTGATCGCCGCTCAGGATATCACTCTCAAAGCGGAGAAGGGCGATATTCGCGGCCAGGCAAACGGCACTCCGCTTCGACTTGATGCGATTATCGTCAAGAATACGCTCATGCCGACGACCTTGAACAATGTCATTGGCAATCGCGTCGACTTGAATTACGCGGGGGGCCGACTTTACGTCAATTCCGTGGAATCCAAGGCGACCGGGGATTCTTTCCGGGTCGTTTCCTCCGGCCATCTTTTGATGAACGTCGGACAAAAGGGGTTCGTCTCCGCCGGGAAACTCCACGCCAATGCCGGAACTGGTAAAATCACCGCGGCGGACAATTCGGCGTTCAAAATGTCGGCCAAAGACAATGCCATTCTTGAGGCGACCGGCGACATCAACACGAGTTTTGCGAGTGATCTTTACGCGGACAGGATTCACTCGACCGGCGGTGATGTGACCGTGAGCGTCGCCGGGAGCGTCTTCGACGCGAATGAAGAACAGCGACCGGATGTTTTTTCCGATGCGGAAAGAGTTGATTTTTGGAAAAGCCTCGGTATCGTCGGTTCCGGCAACCCCGAGTACCAAAAGCGGCTTGACGACATCGAAAAATCCTATATCAGCCAACGAACGGCGGAACTGATGAATAATGTCGACTTCGCATCACACACGGAAGCCGTTTTCGAATTCACCGATTCCGAACGCAGCGCACTCCAGGCTTTGGGGTGGACGCCGGAAATGATCGAAGCCCAAAAGACGGGAATCAACAAATTTTACGGCGAATTCACATTCACCCAGGCCGAAAAGGACGAAAAACTCGCGCAGGGATGGACGAATGACATGATCCTCACCGAGCAGGAGAATCTCAACGAAGCGAGAAAAAGACAAACCTTCCGATATGACACGGTCAATGACGGTTTTTTGCTCAGCCTGCTCGCCGGTTCCCAATACAACGAAACGAAACTGAAGCAGGCCCTGCCGGCCTCCTTGTTCATCCAGGAATCCGATGCAGGAACCAGGCAAAACACGACCAGCGTGATTGAAGAACCGAACATTTTCGGACGAAACGTTTCGATCACCGCGACCGGTTCGGTCGGTTCGCCGCAGATTAGTTCGGTGACGATCAACGGAATTCAGGACCTGTTCCCGAGCGGAGGTCAGACGGCGGAATCCAAATTGAAGCTCCGTGCCCTGGCTGACGCCGAATGGGATGACGTGAGTTTGACGCGTGACGCCGGCGGCAATATCACCTCCATGACGATCGCCATGTACGACAACCTGAATGTCACGGCGACGGGGAACCTTCGGACGCAATCCGGAGGTGGTTGGACCAACATCGCTTCGCAGGAGAATATAAATATCGACAACGAAAATTCTCCGGGAATCGTTTCCGGCTTCAACGGTGACCAATCGCTCCGACTCAAAACCGATGGGGCGCTCTTCGCACTGTCGAACAATCATCCCGCCATTTGGGCGAAAAACGCCGTGCTCGAAGCAGCCGGCGGAGCTCTGGGAACCGCAACGACGCCGTTGAAAATTTCCCTGACCGGGAACGGTCCGGACAACGGCTGGATCACAGCGCGTGGGCGGGACGGCGTCTACTTTGACTTCGGAAACACCGGCATTGCCGTTCGTGAAATCGGTTCATCGAACGGCGACGTTTCCGTTATCGCCAAAGAAATCATCAACGCTTTCGCCCACCTGGAGACCGCGTCGATCGCGGGGACCCATATTGCCATGGAGGCAACCGGTGGCGCCATCGGAACCGAAACCGACTGGTTCCGGCTCATCCAGAGAGACGGCGGAAGCGTCGATCTTTCGGCGACGACCGATATTTACGTTTGGAATCCGAAAACCTCCTTGAACATCGTCAGGGCCGTACTGGGAAATGGCGGAAAACTCTTTGCGAAAGCAATGGACTCCATAATACTCGGCGGGCCCGGGTTGGATTTGAATACAGCCAATCTGCAAACGGTCAAAGGTGACATTACCGTCGCAACGACCGTCGTGCTCGGGAACGGGCTTGTGATGGACGCGGGCAGGAACCTTCTCCTAAAGGACCTGATCACCGTCCGAACAGGCCAAATCGACATGAAAGCACGAACGGGCGAAATCGTGGACGGAAACGATACGCCCGGTATGTATGCCCTGAATCTCGACGCGGCAAACTCCGACTTGAAGCTCGAAGCCGCTCAAGGAATCGGGGATGGCAACGCACTGGAATTGAACGTACGTTCGATCAATGCCCGCTCGCGAGACGGCAATATCGTCCTCGTCAATTCAGGCGATGTTACGCTGGATGAAGTCATTGCCACGAACGGCGCTATCAACATTCATTCCGGCGGTCGCATGACGGCGAAACGACTTGACGCGGGAGGCAACGAAGGGGATATCCTGCTTGGTGCCGTGGACGACATTGATCTGGCCGATTGTTCGCTTGATTCCACCGGGACGGCCATCCTGATTTCGCAGAAAGGAAATATCGCGACCGGAAACGGAACGGCCCGCCTTAATGCGATTGAGACATTCCTGAACGCCAAGGCCGGATTGATTGATGCGTCCGTTGACATCACCGGAAAGCTGAACCTGATCGCCTCGAAAGACATCGACGTCGAGAAAATGAACGCCGGCGATTTCATTCTCGGCCTGGTTTATTCCGGCGGCACGATCCGGACGAAAGCGCAAGACGGCGCAAACGTCGCGATGGATAGTGTGATCGGCAACAAACTTGAAGTCGACGCCGATAATTTCATCCTTGAATCCACGGGAACGGAGGCCGATTTTTCCTTCTCCGGCGACTGGAGAAAACACGGCAACCAGGAGAATGACGCGTTGTTGGAAGGCACTCAGCATTTCGAATGCGACGCGATGGAAATCGTCAATATCAAGGAAGGTGGCCAAGTCACCATCGGAAAAATCACCATTGGCGACGGCAAATCGTATGATCTCAAAGCGGACAAGCTTCTCGTAAATGCGATTTTCGGGGGGGAAGGTTCGATGCTTTCCCATGTGGGAAATGACGGCGGCATGGCGGATTCCACGAGGATCAATGAAATCAACACGAACTTCGATTTCATACTGTCCCGGCTGTTTTCGCATGACGTCCTTGTCAATGCGACGCAAATCCGAAACAACCTGATCGTTCAGGACGGACGGCTTGCGGGCGGGAATGCGACGTTCGTCATGAACGGCATCACCTCGCGAATTGACGATACGGATAAACTCATGCGACCGAACACGGACCTTTGGTTTTGGACGTTTACCGGGGAATATGGATTGATCGCAAACCGTTTCGGCGCCGGTGCGACCAATTCCCAAATGAGGGCATTGCAGGCGCTCCGTCCGGATCTGCTTCTCAATGGAAGCATGACATACTCCGATTCCGCATTTGAAAACAATCAGACGGATTTGCGCCACATGTTTTTGGGCGGAAACCTTCGTCGACTCAATCTCCTCAATCAATCCGGCGTTCAGATATTGGAAAATCTCATCAGCGGTTCACCTTTCCCGGAATCGGACTTTGCTTTCGACGGAAGAAACGTCGATGATCCGAAACCGGTGATCGTTCCGATCCTTGACAATATTGAATATTGTGGCGGCGATAAAAAATGAACCCCGCTTCCAAAGCTGCTTGCTACGCCAATGTAGGGAGATTACGCAAAAAACGTTGTCTTTCACCATTGGCAAAGCAAGCGATTCATCGGATGTGTTTAAATTTTACCGCCAGCACAATAAGAAGATCGAAAATGTTATTCGCGCATCAAGTCAGCGCGTACAACCAGTACAAAACATTACGATTTGACTCCATACGAAATCGAGATCGTTGACGGGAAACGAGCAGCGCTGGAATGCGCCGTCACTCCGCCGAAAAGCCCCGACCTGTCGGCGAATTACGGAAAACCCAAAAAAGGAACAAGTGATAAGCGGTATCCCGTGATCACGGATCACGAACATGATTCTGAATTACCCCCCGCGTCGCGCCATGCCGACCTGTTCGGGATTGTGCACGTCGACGGGCCCTTCGGGGAACGGTTTCTCCGTCAGTTCCTTGTACATGGGGCAGTTCGACCGCATTTTAATCGGGCAATCCTGTTCGTTGCGCATGATCACCGAATCGTCGGTCAGCCGCCAACCCTGTTTTTCGTAAAACGACACGAGCGTTTCCTTGCAGAACAGCACGGCGTAAAGATAGCCGCGTTGCCGGGCCTCGTCGAGCGCGCGGTCGATCATCCGGATCGCCAGTCCCGCATGACGATGCGATTCCGCGACGGACACGCCCTGGATGCTGGCCACGTTGTAGCGCCAGTTCCATGTCGTTGTGATCGTGCGGACGACCACCCCGACATGGCCGATGATCGCCGACCTGTCATTCCCGGGCTCTTCACCATCTTGCTTTTCGCGAACGAGAACCGTATACTCCGGCGAGACATTGTGCCAGACGCGGCGGAACTGGAACTTCTCCGGGCTGTCGGGAAAACAGCGGGCCAAATGCTCCCGAATCTGCATGTCGAGAGCGGCGTCCACGTCACTTTCGTCCAGGGTCTCCAGTTCGTACGATTCGTTCATTTCAAACTCCAGTCAGGATTTATCCACACAATCAATTTCCCGGGGGCGGTTCTTCGCCCAAAAACCGCCAGGGACGCACCGCGGCCATTTCCCACGCCTCTTCACGCGAAAGCCAGCCGTTTTTGACCGTTTTTTCTACGATTTGCCGCAACGACAAAGCCGAACCGGCCAGCAGTTGGTCGTTTTCGGCCATGTGCAGACGGCCTTCCGCGGTGAGCACCACCTCGCCGCCGATGGGCGACGCGTATCTTCCCGGAGGCATTCCGGCGAATTCCGTGCAATCGCTGACGAGAAAAAGTCGCTCGCCTTTGACTTGCCGAAAGACCTCGAACACGGACCGCGGGAGATGAAATCCGTCGGCGATGGCACTGGTCCAAAGTTCCGGTCGGGCCAACTGGTCCCAAAGCGGGTTCGGGTGTCGCGGCAGCATGGCAGGGAGGCCGTTGCCCAAATGCGTCGACAGCGAAGCTCCAGCGGCCACCGCGTCGGCGATCTGTTGCGACGTGGCAAGAGTGTGCCCGATCGCGACGCGCATGCCCAATTCGCAGGCCTGCCGGATGAGGCGGTCGGTTTCTGGCCATTCCGGCGAAAGCGTCAGCAGGCGGATCATGCCCCCGGCCAGTTCCTGCCAGCGTTCGAGCATGGAAACGTCCGGCGCACGCACAAACCGTTGCGGGTGCGCTCCCCGGGCTCCGTCAAGCGGTGAAATGAACGGCCCTTCCAAATGCAAGCCGACGATGCGGGCAAGGCGTTTGCCGTCGGGCGCATGATCGCCGCAAGCCCGCGCCGCGTTCGAAATCACGGTGATTCATTGCTCAATGGCACCGATGTCATTCGTGATGATCGTCGGCATGTAATACAGGACGCCTTCGGCGGCCAGGTTTTCGGAAACCGTGCGCACCTGTTCGGCGGTCAATTCCGGACGGTTGAAATCGACGCCGTTGAAACCGTTGACCTGCCAATCGGCCAGCCCGGTGATATGTAATGTGTCGGACATTGTGTTTTTTCCTCAACCCCATACGGTAACGGGACAAGGGAATATTGTCAAGCTGGAAAATAATTGCTTGCTTCCACAAATCGAATTGCTCATTTATCTTAGTTTATCACGATAGTCAACTTTTTCTCATGTCGCACATAGCCCCGTTGCTGTGCAATAAGTATATACGCGAAATATTCACGAAATTCACAAAAAATCGAATTTGCGGGCAAATTGGCCTTCGCGCAATGGCAAAAATATCGCAAAATGTGCGGCCAAATGAATATTTTGATGATTTTCTTGGGAATGTTAGTTTATATTATAATAAATACGGTAATTGCACAAAATACGCAATTTGCAATCATGCGTCGAAGCATCACAAAATGAGACGTAAATCCGGAAAGCACCTGTCGACAGCCTCGCGACAACGAATTTGCACGAAAATCGTTGCCACGTTCGTTGTTTGCGCGGGTTTTCTGGCGATGTGTTGTTGCGGCTGTCAGCTTCCCTATAAGATCGACCCCTCGGGCGATTGTCTTTTCGTAAGAAATGAAGACGCGAACCTGCCGGAATTCAACAGCCCCTTTACCTCCGGTCGGGGCACAAGTTCGGGCGCGACGTCAACTCCTCCGCAAACGGTTCCGGCGACCATCGACCCGGTCTATCAATCGTCGGTTCCTGGCGTGACGGCCATGCCCGGGACAGCGAGCGGCATCGCTCCGTCATCGACAGGCACGGGCGTCGTGGGGGCGACTTCGCCGAAAAGCACTTCGACGCTGCTTGTTCCCGGTTCGGGGCCTATCGTTCTGGTGACGCCCGATGAGCAAATCGCTCTGGTCGGCACCGAGGTCATCCTGTTCGCCAACTACAAGGGCGACGACGATTACCTGCGGATCGGCGAACGCATCGAATGGTCGCTCGGCGGAGTCGGGCACATTCAGACGACGAACAAAACGCAATGCGGCAACATGCTTGCGCTCGACTTCAACAAGGACAAAAAACTGAGTGACCGTTTCGCCGTGACCTCGACGCTGCATTATGAAGGAACGATCGACCGCGGTTCGGCTGACGAACAGGGGAAGATTCCGCACCTGGCAGGGCAGTCGTGGATTTCGATTCAATCGGCCGAGGAAGGCACGAGCACCGTGACGGCCTACGCGCCGACGATCAAGGACTGGAATCGCCGCACATCGAGCGCAACGGTACACTGGATTGATGCGGAATGGATTTACCCGCGACCGGACGTCACGAAATACGACGAAGAGAAAATATTCCTTACGCGGGTCAAAAAACGGTCGAGCGGCTCGCCATGCCCGAACTGGATCGTGCGTTATGAAGTGACCGGCGGCCCGAACGCGGGATTGGGCCCAAATCGCTCGAAAACGGTGGAAGTACACACCGACGGCAACGGTGATGCGGCGGTCGACCTGCACCTGCTCGAAGGCAATTCGGGCACCAGCACGATCAAGGCGACGATCATCCGCCCGGCGGGCGTGGACGGCGGCACGAAACGGCTCGAACTGCATTCGACGACGCTGACGAACTACTGGTCGAACACCGCACCATTGTCGGCGAAAACGATTCTGCCGAATACGATGCGTTGGGATGAACGCTTCGAGGGGGCAATCAACGTCGACAACCGCTCCGACGTCACCAAACAGGGCGTCGTCACGCTGCCGCTGCCGGCGCATGTCAAGTTTGTCTCAAGCTCGCCGGCCGCGACGAGCGTCACCCCGCAGGAGGACGGGGGCGAACTGGTTTCGTGGCATGCGGAATTTCGCCCGGCACAAACGGCGCAAATCAAATTCGTCGTGCTGCCCACGACCGCCGATCCGGAACTCAAGTCAAAACCGATTGATCTTGAACTGGTGCCGAAGTTGAGTATGTTTCTGGCCAGTGAATCGGGCCAAACCTCGCCTGCAGGCACGGGCGACACGGGCTATGGCGGAATCACGCCCGGAACGGGAAGCGGGACACCGCCTCCGACTTACGCGCCGGACCCCATGGGGACTTCCGGAGGCGGTGGTACGCCTTGGGGAAGTGGAGGCCAAGCACCGGGCGGGTATGGCGGCGGCGGTTTCGGCGGTTTTCAATCCCCCGGCGGAACGGGCACGCTTCCAGCGGCGACGCCGGGGAATTGCGACCCGAACACATTCGGCGGAAAGTTGCAGGTGGAGTGCCATGCCGGGGCCATGATTCCCGTCATGAAACCGTATCTCGTCGAAGTGAGCGTCAAGAATAACGCCTCGGTGCCGTTCTATGGCGGACTTGTCAGGATTCAATTGTCCGAGCGTCTCGGCTTCTTGGATCCCACGGGCAGCAATTATGTCACTGATAACGGCAGCTATGTCACGGTGCAGGATTATCCCATCAGTAATATTTCGACGGGGAAGGATATCGCCATTGCGCCGGGGGAAGCACACACATTCGCATTTTATGTCGCTCCTTATCAGGCGGGACAGGTGAATATCACGGCGACGGCCCTGGGGAAAACACAAAATTCCGAGACATGGACCCCCATTTCCGGGGCGCAATCGGTGAAAAATATTCGCGCGGCTGAGCAGAACTGATTCTCCATGAATTTCATGCGTTTTCCGGTTCGACCGCTCCATGACTGTCGCGGCTCTGATTTCGCCCCTCGCTTACGCTTCGGGCTCTGGTTGTGCGGTCCAATTTTGACGAATGTTTTCAAAAATTTTCACATTTCGTCATTGACAGCCTTTATATCGCATATAAAATATCAATAAATAATTATCGAAATAAGCCGCAAGAGGGCGGCCTTTTATTTGTAATTTATAAATAAATATATATCGATAATAAAATAGTCATTCGTTATCGTTTTAGACAAAGCAGATTGTGATGAATGGTGACAAATAAGAATTACGCGCCAAAAAACATGTCGGTCATGGGTAATCCTGTCTATTTTCCGAGTGTCGATGCCGCGATATCGGGAAAAACCTACTTTTGTTGAACGGAGCTCGTGTAGTTCCGAGCACACCACATAAACGGAGATTTGAAAATGACACCGGAAAATGAAATGCCCCAGGAAACAGAAACCGCAACCCCGGCGGAACCGGTTGCCAGGACCGCGGCCAAGGAATACGAGCATGTCACCGACATCGAGAGCCTGACCCGGTTGATTGAAAAGGTTCGCGCGGCTCAGCGGCAATACGAAAATTACACGCAGGAGCAGGTTGATAAAATTTTCAAGGCGGCGGCCATGGCGGCGGCTTCCCAACGGATTCCCCTCTCGAAACTGGCCGTCGAGGAAACCGGCATGGGGATCGTCGAGGACAAGGTGATCAAGAATCACTTCGCGTCGGAATACATTTACAACAAATTCAAGGACTCGCAAACCTGCGGAGTGATCGACAACGAGCCGGAATACGGGATCAAGAAAATCGCGGAACCGGTCGGCGTGGTCGCGGGCGTGGTGCCGACGACGAACCCGACGTCGACGGCCATTTTCAAATCGCTGCTCGCGCTGAAAACCCGCAATGGCATCATTTTTTCGCCGCACCCGCGGGCCAAACGCTGCACGGTGATGGCGGCCAGGGTCGTGCTGGAAGCCGCGGTCGAAGCCGGTGCGCCCGAGGGGATCATCGGCTGGATCGACGAGCCGACCGTTGAAATGTCACGCCACCTGATGATGCACCCGGAAATCGACCTGATTCTCGCGACGGGCGGGCCCGGCATGGTGTCAGCGGCCTATTCGTCCGGGAAACCGGCCATCGGCGTCGGGGCGGGCAACACCCCGGCCATCATCGACGAAACGGCGGGCATCCCCATGGCGGTCAGTTCCATCCTGCTGAGCAAAACATTCGATAACGGGATGATCTGCGCATCGGAACAGTCGGTCATCGTCGTTCGCGAGGTGTACGACGCCGTCCGGGCCGAGTTTCAGCTCCGCGGCGCGTATTTCGTCAACGAAGAGGAAAAGGACCTGCTTCGTAACTACATCGTCAGGGACGGCCGCATCAACGCGGAAATCGTCGGGCAGCCGGCGGCGAAAATCGCGAAAAACGCGGGCTTTGAAGTCAATGAGGCGACCAAGGTTTTGATCGGCGAAATTTCAGAAATCGGGCACCAGGAGGCCCTCAGCTACGAAAAACTTTCGCCCGTGCTGGCCATGTACTGCGTCGGAGATTTCAAGGAAGCCTGCGAAAAGGCCGAGGCCCTCATCGAGTTCGCCGGGATGGGGCATACGGCGGTGCTTTACACGAATCCGCTCAACAAGGACCGCATTGATTACTATGGCAAGATGGCCTCGACCGGTCGCGTGTTGATCAACCAACCGTCAAGCCACGGGGCCATCGGCGACATTTACAACTTCCGGCTTGAGCCCTCGCTGACGCTTGGCTGCGGAAGCTGGGGCGGAAACAGCGTCTCGGAAAATGTCGGCGTCAAGCACCTGATCAATACAAAAATCATTTCGGAACGGAGAGAGAACATGTTGTGGTTTCGCGTGCCGCCCAAGGTTTATTTCAAGTCGGGCTGCCTCCCCGTGGCATTGGGGGACCTCGCCGGAAGCAAACGGGCGTTTATCGTGACCGACGAGCCGCTGTTCAACATGGGCATCCCCGACCAGGTTTGCGACATCCTGCACGAGCACCACATTGAAACGGAGGTCTTTTTCGAGGTCAAGCCTGACCCGGACCTCACGACGATTTACAAGGGGCACGAACGCATGACCGCGTTTCACCCGGACGTGATCATCGCCGTCGGCGGCGGAAGCCCGATGGACGCGGCCAAGATCATGTGGCTGCTGTACGAGCACCCGGAAGTCGAGTTCGACGATCTTGCCCTGCGTTTCATGGACATCCGCAAGCGAGTATACCAGTTCCCGAAGCTCGGCGTCAAGGCGAAAATGGTCGCCATTCCGACGACCTCCGGGACGGGCAGCGAAGTGACGCCGTTCGCCGTGGTGACCGACGACCGGACGGGCCGCAAATACCCGATCGCCGACTACGAACTGACGCCGAACATGGCCATCGTCGACGCGGAACTGGT
>JAVBQX010000275.1:0-5912 GCA_031548645.1 Thermoguttaceae bacterium | reverse complement strand
TTCGGCTTGGGTTTTACGTTTCGTTGCCCCCTCCTTTCTCTTTTCCAAATTTCTTCCCCTAAAAAAAACTCACCCGGTACGGTTGGTGGCACGATAAACCCCGCCGCTCCCGCCCCGGGCTGCCATGGGAAACAATCTGTTTATTGCGCTGTCGTACTAATACTATTCCCCTTGGGTTCCAAAATCGACTGATTTTTGTCGCTAAAGAATGGAATATTTGACGGCAAATTGTCGTAAACGCAAAAATCGGTTGTTTTTGACCTTTGAAACCGGCGGCCGATGTGCGATAATGCAGGGTGATACGATCGTCGACAAGTGGTGAAAATCTCATCCGCGACGTTCGCGAAACGCAATCGGAAAACGAAAGGAGAGCGTAAAAACATGAAAATCATCGACAACCCCGCCTTTGGAATCGGACTGCTGCTTTGCGTCGGCCTCGCCGTTTTGGGACTTTCCCTGATGACGACCGCCGAGGGGCAATATCGTGCCAATGTGATCGTCACGATGGATGACAGTTCGGACGTTGTCTTTTCGAAAAGTCCGCGCCGGCAGGTTTCCGCGATTTCAACGCAGGATGAGGACGTCAGCCCGTTTCTCGACCCTCAGCCCGCACGAACGAATCAGCCCATTCATTCGCGTGCCGTCGCACAGCCGGCCCCGCACGCCGTTCGCATTCCGGGCAGATTCAGTCCTGCGCCGGTGACATCAAACAACGACGATCCGTTCGCCGGTCCGCTACGCTGGATGACGCCGATGAGTGTTGTACAAAGCCAGGCAGATGGCCCTGTCCGGGCGGAAAAGCGTGACGAATTGCTGTTTCGCATCGCGAAGCTGCGGCTGCAACGCGGCGAGTATGAAAAGCTCATGCCGGTGGTAGCGCAGATGCAAAAGCCGGAAACGGCCATTGAGGCCATGCTGGAATTCGCCGAGGAATCGGACGACGACATTGAAAAACTGCTCGACGTGCTCACCGCCCTGACGCTGCAAATCGGTCGACCCCAACAGCACTTTATGCCGGGAGCGGCGGGAATGCCGGGCCAGCCGATGCCCGTGCCGGGACATGCCTCGGGGCAGATTCAGTTGATACCAAGCCCGGGAGGGACCATGGGCATGGTGTTGCACCCCGCCGACCCCAACGCGCCAGGTATGATCACGGGGTCATGGCCGCCCGCTACAACCCAGCTCAATCCCTTCGGGATTGTTCCCAACCCCGCGCCGAGCGACGCCAAGCCCCTCAAAAAATGACTCACGATTTGACATAACGAATGTCGATCATCACGGCACAACAGGAACGATTGCAGGGCGATCTTCGCGGTTTGATTGAAGGCGAAGTTCGTTGCGATGAGGTTGCGCTCCGCTTGTATTCGACCGATGCCGGCCTGTTCGAGTGCCGACCGCTGGGGATCGTGTACCCCCGCAATCGAGGCGACGTGGTCGCCGCCGTCCGCTACGCTTCGGAGCACGGGCTTTCGATCCACGCTCGCGGGGCGGGCACCGGTCGCGCGGGGGCCTGCCTCGGGCACGGACTCGTGCTGGATTTCACAAAATACATGCGTCGTATCGTGCAAATTTCCGACGATTCGGTGACCCTTCAGCCTGGGGCGACCCTCGATCGGGTCAACGGTCAATTGACGCATTCGCAGGGGCAAATCGTCGGCCCCGATCCCGGTTTTTCGCCTGCGACGACGATCGGCAGCATGTTGGCCGTTGACGGGGCCGGGGCGCACTGGCTTTCGCGAGGTTTCCCGCACGATACGGTGCGCAAGTTGCAGGTCGTGTTGGCCGACGGCGAAATCGTTACGTTCGAACGTCCCGGCGATTCAACCGCGATTCCCAAAGCCTCGCCGGAAAACGAAGCGTTGTCGGGACAGATTTCGAGGGAACTGGCCAAGTACCTTGCGATGCCTTCCGTATCGAAATCGGTCGCGAAACAGTCGGAAATCCGTGATTGCGGAATGCCCGGTCGATTCGGTTACCGCGTTTGCGATACGTTGCGTCCGAACGCCCAAATTGATCTTATGCCGCTGCTGCTCGGCTCGGAAGGCACGCTTGGCATCATCACGCAGGCGGAACTCGACACGATTCCGGCCCCGAGATCGTCGTGCATCGCCCTGTTTCTGTTCGATCTGCTCGACAACGCGATGCAGGCCGTCCCGATCATTCGGGCCCACCGGCCGGCGACATGCGAACTGATCGACCGCCGCCGCATCACCCTGCTGCGCGACTGGGACGCGCGATTCAAATCGGTTTTGCCGCTTGACGCCGAAGCGGTTCTCGCCGTCGAATTCGAGGGGGAAAACCACCTGACCGTCGGCGACCGCATGCACGACCTGGTCAACGAAATCCGCTACGACCGTCAGTTGTGTTACACGACCCGGGTTGCGTTTCAGGCCGACGACCTCGCGCTGTTTCGCGCGTTGGTCGCCAAATCGCAGTTTGCGTTGTACCGGATGCCGCATTATCTCAGCGGAATTTCGCGTTTCGAAGATACGGTCGTTCCGATTGAACGGCTTTCCACCTATATCGTCGCCGTCCAGAATCTTTTCAAGCGGCACGAACTGGCCCCGTCGTTTTTCGGGCACGTCGGGCAAGGCCAGGTCAGCGTGCAGCCGGTGCTCAACCTTTCGTCCGACGATGCCCTTGCGAGAATTCGCCGCGTGATTCCCGAGTTTTACGACGAGGTCATCAAACAGGGCGGTTCGATCTGTTCGGAACAGGCCTATGGCTGGGCGCGATCGTCTTTCGTCCCGCTCCAACATGCGGGATACTACCAGATTTACGAACAGGTCAAAAAGCTGTTCGACCCGAAAGGGCTGCTCAACCCCGGAAAAATCGTCGCACACCACGATACGCCGCCGCTTGAATACCGCAGCCCGATCGTATCACTGCGCAAACTGGCCGATGTCGCCCTGTACGATCAGCGGAACGATAACCCGTCGCAAACGGAAAAGCCTGACGCCACGGAAACGCTCTCAAACGGCCCGGTCGGCGAACCGTTGCAACGCCAGCTCGAAGTGCAGTTGAAATGGGAACCGGCGGCGATTCGCGAGACGACCATGCGCTGTAACGGCTGCGGCGTTTGCCGGAGTCGCATGTCGGACACGCGCATGTGCCCCGTGTTTCGGCGCGACATGAACGAGGAAGCGGCTCCCCGGGCCAAGGCCAATCTCATGCGCGGAATTATCGACGGCCAAAGCGACCTCGCGCTGCTGACCGCGGAATCGTCGAAAACGGTGGCCGATTATTGCGTGCATTGTCACATGTGCCGGCTCGACTGCCCCGCGGAAGTCGACATGCCGAAAATCGCCTTTCAAAGCAAGTGTGCCTTCGCGGCCGCGCATGGCCTGTCGCTTTCCGACCGCTTTTTTTCGCATCTCGACCAGATTTTGAAATTTCTCGCCCTGGTCAGTTGCCCCGTCAACTGGTCGGTGACCAACCGTTGGACACGTTGGCTTTACGAAAAACTGTTCGGCCTGTCGCAGGCGAGAAAACTGCCGAAACTGGCCAAAATCAGCTACCTTGCCCGCGCGATCTGGTACAAGCGGCTCTCGAAACCTTCGCGGCGACGCGACCGGAAAGTGGCCCTGTTCGTCGATCTTTATGCGAATCACTTCGAGACCCGCATCGCCGACGCCGCGGTCAAGGTGCTCGAACACAACGGGATCGACGTGTATGTGCCGGGACGCCAGCAGGCGTCGGGGGCGTTTTCCATCTCCTGCGGGAATCGCGACCGTGCCGAAAAACTCTCGCGGAAAAATATTTCGTTATTGGCCGACGTCATCCGGCAGGGCTATCACGTCGTCACGCTGGAACCGACTTCGGCCATTTGCCTGAAAGAGGAATACGCTTACATGTCGGACGACGCCGACGCCGCATTGGTGGCCGCCAACACGAGCGACGTGATGACCTACTTGCACCAGATGCACCTCGAAGGGAAGTTCCAGCTTGATTTTTCGCCCATCACGACAATGGTCGGATATCACGCGCCCTGTCGTTCGCTGATGCTCGGACGGCGAAATCTTGCCGAACCGACGGTCGCCGAACAACTGCTGCGGCTGGTGCCGGGGCTGGCGGTCAAACGACTCGAACACGGCTGTTGCGGTCTGGCGGGCAGTTTCGGGATGCAGGCAAAGAATTTCCGTATGAGCCTTCGCATCGGCATGCCGCTGTTTTCCGCCTTGCGGGACACGGCCATTCAACTTGGGACCACCGAATGTAGTCTCTGCAAGATGCAAATGGAACAGGGCGGCAACAAGCGGGTCCTGCACCCGATCGTGATTTTGGCCCATGCTTACGGCTTCCTGCCCGAAATCGAACCGCTGCTCACCGTATCCTCAAAGGCCGGAATGTAGAGCATGGTTTTTTTTCGCTCGCATTATCGTGATTGATATTGGAGCCCCGGCCAGATGAATCCCATCGGGTTTTTGAGCGTCTCGTTGAGCGGATCCAGGTAGGCCTGGCCGATGATTTGAAAAATAAAGAGAATGATGATTCCCGCGACAAGGAAAAAAGTCACGAAGTGGAAGATCACACCGATCACCTTCATGTGAACTTTGCTTTGCTCCGTGTATTCATTGGACAGTTTCATCAAGGTTTCGGGCAATTCGCCGGATTCTTCGCCCGTCCGCATAAAAACGAGAAAATCATGTGAAAAGCCGTGCGTGGAGGCAAAAGCGTCATGCAGGCTGCTCCCGCGATTGATTTTTTCGAGCACTTTGTCCATGTGTTGGTTGATGGGGGCGTAAGCCGCCACGTCGAAGGCCAGGATGACGGCCTCCTGGATGTCCATGCCGGTTTTCGTCGTAAAATGCAAAGCCCAGGTGAACCGGGCCATGGCAAAACACTGCATGGCGGCGCCGATGACCGGGATGCGGTTCAACGCGAGTTGCAGATAATTGTTGCCCGCAGAAACATGGTGTTTGAACACATAATATACGGTCGAGACACAGGCGGTGCAGAACAGAAACAGGAGGTTGAATTTCAAGGCCCCTCCAAGACCGAAAAACGTAATCCCGAACAGCGAGACCGTTTTTCCCAAGGCGCCGATGATGATAATGAAAATGGTGATGATAAAAAGAACAGCCCCCATCTGGAAGATCGGGTAAATCATCGTGCGCCAGAATTCGCGTTTGAGCTTGAGTTGGTGCTCGTAATAGCGGGCCAGTTCGGCGAAGGTTTCGCCCAGCGAGCCGGAGCGTTCGGCCACGGAAATCATGGGGACGAACATTTTCGGAAAATGGCCGCCGACTTCGGAAAAGGCTTCGTACAGGGTCGCGCCTTCGCGGACTCGTCCGGCGGCGTAACCGCAGATTTTCCGCATGTTGGAGTACAGGAAGATCGGCGGTTTGCGGGGCCGCTTTTCCATCTGCTCGCGCCAGGCGGCCTCGCGGCGTCGCATGCGTTCGCGGTAATCATGCGGATTCGTTTCGTCAAAATCACTGCCCACCCCTTGGACGGGGGGAGCCTGAATCGGCGGCGCGGACGGTCCGGCTCCTGAAGTGCCCGACGGAACATAAGTTGAGCCGAGGGCATGATTCCCCGCTTCCCGCTCCAAAACGGTTACGATGTCCAACCCCGCATTCAACGAAATCGCGACACGCCGACACCACCCGGCAAGCTCTTTGACACTGATCATGATGATTACCCGCGTAAAAGTTTTTCCAGAATCCGCAACCTATTATTATGTCGGCAATTAAATCAAACATATCCTATGGAAACACGGTTCATGTTTTATCGCCACCAGATTATTTCCGATCCGCCTGCGGAACGTAGTCCGCGAGTTTCTTTTCCGCGAAAATCGGGGCGAATTGCGTCATCCGCTGGCGGCCGTTGATCATCGGCAAGGTCAACATCTCTTCGCCGACGAGCGGCATCGCGTATTTCACGAAATCGTCCGACACGTCAAACCCGTT
>JAVBQX010000069.1:0-15933 GCA_031548645.1 Thermoguttaceae bacterium | reverse complement strand
AAATTGATATTTATACGAACAATAATCTGGTACTTGAGGAATTACCATGCACGAAATGACGCCGCGACAAATCGTTACGGAACTCGACCGCTATATCGTCGGGCAGGCGGACGCGAAACGTTCGGTGGCCATCGCGGTGCGGAACCGCTGGCGGCGGCAAAATGTCGACCCGGCGATGCAGCCGGAAATCGCGCCGAAAAACATCCTGATGATCGGCCCGACCGGCGTCGGAAAGACGGAAATCGCAAGACGTTTGGCCAATTTGACCGGCGCTCCGTTTATCAAAGTCGAGGCGACGAAATACACCGAGGTCGGGTATTACGGCCGTGACGTCGAGAGCATGGTGCGCGAGCTGGTCGAAAACGCGATCGGCCTCGTGCGGGCGAAGGAACGCGAAAAAGTCAAAGAGGAAGCGGCCGAGCGGACGGAGGAACGGCTTGTCGACCTGCTGTTGCCAGTCGGTGGCACGTCGGATAACGATTCGCCGCAAGGGCATAATATCACGAACTTTGCGGATCAGGGGGCCGGTTTTCCGCCCTTTGTTTTTCCCGGAATGACGCCGCCCGATTCGCCGGTGTGGCAGCAGGGACAGAATTTCGCGACGGCATCGCCGACACCGGAAACGGATACGCCGCAGGAAGATATGGCGGCAAGACGCGAACGGAACCGCGAGAAAATCCGCAAAATGCTCCGCGACGGCAAAATGGAGGAGCGGAAGGTCTCGATTTCCGTCGAATCGAAGGGAAACGGCATGCCCATGATGATGGGAATCGGCGGCGACATGGACAATTTGCAGGAAATGATCGAAAAAATCATGCCAAAACGTTCGCAAAGCCGCGACATGGCCGTGCGTGAAGCCCGCGACATCATTTTTGAACAGGAATGTGAAAAACTGATCAACAAGGAAAAAGTCGACGCCGAGGCCGTTGAACTGGCCGAAAATCTCGGGATCATTTTCATCGACGAAATCGACAAGGTGGTCGCGAGCGAAAAATCGAGCGGGGCCGACGTCTCCCGTCAAGGCGTGCAGCGCGACCTGCTCCCGATCGTCGAAGGGACAACCGTGCAAACGCGTTACGGTTATGTCAAAACCGATCACATCCTGTTCATCGCCGCCGGAGCGTTTCACCGATCGCGTCCCTGCGACCTGATGCCCGAATTGCAGGGCCGGTTCCCGATCCGGGTCGAGCTGCAGGACCTGACGCAGGAGGATTTCGTGCGCATTTTAACCGAACCGAAAGGCTCGCTGACGGCCCAATACGCCGCCCTGATGGCGACGGAAGACGTGACGCTGGTTTTTGAAAAGAACGGCGTCGACAAGCTGGCCGAATACGCGTTTTCGGTCAACCAGACCTCGCAGAACATCGGCGCCCGCCGACTTTCGACCATCATGGAACGCCTGCTCGAAGAGCTCAGCTTCGGCGCCCCCGACACGAAAAACGGCAAAGTGGTCATCGACGCGGCCTATGTCGTCAAACGACTGGAAACCGTGACGCAGGATGAGGATTTGAGCAAATTTATTTTGTGAAGAAGGTGAAAGAGGAATCAGAACCCGAAGCGTAAGCAAGGGACAATAATCAGAGCCGCGACAGTCATGGAGCGGTCGCACATGAAAAGACTCGACGCCATTGATGTCCGGGCCAATCTTGACGATCGCGCTGCTTTACTTTCAGGCGAAATTCCTGTAACATAAGTGTTGTGCGGACCTCCGGGTTTCGCGCGAAACGTTCGCAGTCTGTGCAACATCCAAAAGCAGGAGACGACGACATGTCAAACGATCATGATCACGGCGAACTGTACGCCGGCGGTGAGGAAGACCTTTACGGGAACGGTATTGAACACGACAACAATCATGACAACGGCAACGAACACAAACATACACAGGGGACACACGGCATGACACAGGAACAGATGATGGATCAGGCGGTCGAAAAAAAGGAAGCTCCCAAGGCGGGATCGCCGGAAGCGCTCGGCGTCTCTTGGACGGAAGGCTCGTATTCGGGCAAGAATCTCCGCTCGACCTGCCTGCTGGTCTGGCTCGTGACGATCGTTTTCGTCGCCGTCGGCATCGCCCTGATGGTCAACGGAAAAATGGGGAATCACGGCGGATTGTGGTGGACGCTGCTTCTGATCATTCCGGTTTGTGCCTGGGTGTATTTCACCGTGATCTATATTTACAGGACGAAAACCATCCGTTACCGCCTGACGCAGCACCGTTTTTACAACGAAGAGGGGCTGTTCACCAAGACGGTCGACACGCTGGAACTGATCAACATCGAGGACATGACGCTCAAGCAAACGCTCGTCGACCGCGTCATCAACGGCGGAACGGGCACGATCATCATTGTCTCGAACGACCAGTCACACCCGACGCTCAAGGTTACCGGGCTGGAAAACCCGCGTGCGGCCTATGAATCGATCGACGAAATGCGCCGGCGCGAACGCAACGCCCGCGTCATCCGTTCGGTCAACTGACGGGGGCGATTGCCACCAAATATTACATTGAATGTTTTCACATCATTGCAACAGAACACCTGTAAATCATCGTTTCGCATCCTGATGAAACTCCCTTTTTTTATCCACAGATGCCGCAGATTTCACAGTTTTTTAAAATTATCTGTGTTGATCTGTGAAATCTGTGGACAAAGAATTTGATGAATGGAATTGATAAACGGAGTGTTTTTTGCAATTGTATCAAGTCGGTCATGACACGACCGCATTAACCGATAACCGGAGACGGAATGTCAAAATTAACGCAAAGCGACGCCTGGAAAGCACTGGAAAAGCATCAACTGAAGGAAATCCGCCCGACGCACATGCGGACGATGTTCGCCGAAAACCCGGGGCGGTTCGGCGAATTTTCGGTCGAATGGAACGGGATGCTGTTCGACTATTCGAAGAACCGGATCACTGAAACGACCATGTCGCTGCTGTTCGATCTGGCCATCCAGCAGAATCTCAAAGGCGCCATCGAGGCCATGTTCCGCGGCGACCGGATCAACGTCACCGAACAACGCGCTGTGCTGCACGTCGCGCTTCGCAACCGCTCGAACCGGCCGATCGAAGTCGACGGGCAGGACGTCATGCCGGAAGTCAATCGCGTGCTGGAAAAGATGCGTGACTTCTGCGCCCGGGTGCATTCCGGCGAGTGGCGGGGCTACACGGACAAGCCCATCACGGACATCGTCAACATCGGCATCGGCGGCTCCGACTTGGGACCGCTCATGGTGACCGAATCGCTCAAGCATTACAAAACGCCGCTCAACGCGCATTTCGTCTCGAACGTCGACGGCACGCACATCGCCGAAACGCTGAAAAACCTGAACCCCGAAACGACGCTGTTCATCGTGGCCTCGAAAACGTTTACGACGCAGGAAACGATGACCAACGCGAACACGGCGAAGACGTGGCTCCTCGACGCGGCGAGAGACCCGGCGGCGGTGGCGCGGCATTTCGTCGCCCTTTCGACCAACCGCAGCGAGGTCGGGCGTTTCGGCATCGACCCGGCGAACATGTTCGAATTCTGGGACTGGGTCGGCGGGCGTTATTCGCTCTGGTCGGCCATCGGACTGTCGATCGCACTTTCGGTCGGATTCGACAATTTCGAGGAACTGCTCGCCGGCGCTCATGAGGCCGACGAACATTTCCGCACCGCCGCGTTCAAAAACAACATCCCGGTCATCATGGGGCTGCTCGGCATCTGGTACAACAATTTTTTCGCCGCCGAAAGCAGCGCCATCCTGCCCTACGACCAGTACATGCACCGTTTCGCCGCGTATTTTCAGCAGGGCGACATGGAAAGCAACGGCAAATTCGTCGACCGCGAAAACAACGTGGTCGATTATTCGACCGGGCCCATTATCTGGGGCGAGCCGGGCACGAACGGTCAGCACGCGTTTTTCCAGTTGATTCACCAGGGCACGAAACTGGTTCCCTGTGATTTTCTGGCCCCGGCCAAAACGCTCAATCCGATCGGCGACCATCACGAAAAACTGATCGCCAATTTCATCGCCCAGACCGAGGCACTCATGCGCGGCAAGACGCTCGAAGAGGCCCGGCTCGAACTCCGTGCCGCCGGACTGGCCGAAGAAGACATCGCGCGACTGGCCCCGGCCAAGGTCTTCCCCGGCAATCACCCGACGACGACTTTTTTCTTTGAAAAACTGACCCCGCGGATGCTCGGCTCGTTGATCGCCCTGTACGAACACAAAATTTTCGTGCAGGGAATCATCTGGAATATCAATTCCTTCGACCAGATGGGCGTCGAACTCGGCAAACAACTCGCCAACGTGCTGCTCCCGGAACTTAAATCCGACGACGAAGTCACGACGCACGACAGCTCGACCAACGCACTTGTCGCGTTTTTCAAAAAAAATTGCAACCCCTGACGACAAAAAAAGCCTTGGTGTCACAGAATTTCGGGGGGATTGCAAAAACGCCGCAACGCGGTAATATTTGTATTTCCGTGGCTTGGGCAGCTATCTTCGTCGTATCGAATGTTAATTTTCGAAACGATAAGTCAACCAACCACAAAACAGCGGGGCGTGGCGCAGCCTGGTTTAGCGTGTCTGACTGGGGGTCAGAAGGTCGCAGGTTCAAATCCTGTCGCCCCGACTTTGTAAATCTTTTCTTTACAACAAGTTGCGTACGATTGAAATCGCTTGGCATGGCGTTTCGTAACCAAGAAAACGCCCAGGCTCTTTGCGTAAAATGGAACCGTCAGGGATTACGGGTTGACATCGCCGAAACGTCGCTGCCGCCGGGAGAAATCGTCGATCGCTTCGAGCAGCAGTTCACGGTTGAAGTCGGGCCAGCAGGTTTCCGTGATCCAGAATTCCGCGTAACTAAGCTGCCAGAGCAGGTAGTTGCTGAGACGCAACTCGCCCGAAGTGCGAATCAACAGGTCGGGGTCGGGACAGCCCGCCGTGTCCAGCCGATTCGTAATGAGCGTCTCGTCAATCTCGTCCGGCGAAAGTTTTTTCTGCTCGATCTCTCTTGCGATGAGACGAACCGCATCGGTGATTTCGGCCCGCGAGCCGTAGTTGATCGCCAGGCAAAGCGTCATGCCCGTGTTGCGCGACGTCAATTCGACCGAACGGTCCATCTCCTCCAGCGCGAAATCCGGGATGCGGTCGCGCCGACCGATAATCTTCAGCCGGATATTGTTTTTCATCATCGTCGGGCGCTCGTCGACCATGTAATGGCGGAGCAACTGCATGAGAAAATCGAGTTCGTCTGCCGGGCGTTTCCAGTTTTCACTCGAAAGGCAATACAGCGTCAACTGTCCGACGCCGAGTTCGCAACAGGCTTCGGTGACCTCGCGAACGACCACCGCCCCGCGGCGGTGCCCTTCCATGCGCGGCTTGCCCTGCCGCAGGGCCCAGCGACCGTTGCCGTCCATGATGACGGCGATGTGCCGGGGAATGATTCGCGAAACGTCCGTCATGGGAAAAGTGATGCGTTGAAAAGGTGGTGCGGGATTGATGTTGTTTTGTCGTCTTAGCGGCCAGGCTTGCCCGGCGAACCGCGTCACGGCAGTTTATCAAGCTGTTCGAGCAGCGGTTTCGTCCCTTGGGTGATCAGGTCCCCCCGAAAAACAACCGGTTTGTTCGGTTCGCGCGGGTTGAAAATGGCGACGACCGGAACCTGTTCGCCGCCGAGCTGGCGCAGCAGACGAGTGATGTCTTCGTCGCCGTCGGTCCAGTCGGCCTGCAGGGTGACGATTCCCTTTTCGTCGATTTTGTGAAGCACGGTTTTATCGTGCAGGACAAGCGATTCGATGACCTTGCAAGTTTGGCACCAGTCGGCGGTGAAATCGATGATCACAACCTTGCCGTCGGCCAGATTCTTTTCCAGTTTATCCATGGTGAATCCGGCCCAGTGTTTTTTCTGCGAAAGGCGGTCAAGATTTTTTTCGCCCCATTTTTCCAGTTTGTTTTCCATCGCACCCTGCAATGTGACCGGCGAAACAATCGGGAACGACACACAAAGTACGACCGCGAAAACGATCAGTGCCACGAACCAGGCCTTGAGACGCTGCGGCGTATTCGCCGTAAAGGGCAGCCGCCCGATATACCAGCAGCCGAACCACACGCCGAAAAGCAGGGCCAGCGTCGGAACGGCCGTTTCAACCGGCAGGAAGTACAAAATCCAAATGACCGCCGAAAGAAGCACGAAACCCATGACTTTTTTGAACGTGTCCATCCAGGGCCCGGGTTTCGGCAAAAAACGGATCAATTCGGGAAAAGCCCCGATGATCAGATACGGCGAAGCCATGCCCAACCCGATCACCGCATAGGCGAGAAACACGTTCGCCTGATCGCCGCTGCGAACCTGCATGTCGGCCCAGGCCAGAGCGGGGCTCAACAGCGGCGCGCCGCACGGAATGGCCAGCAGGGTCGTGATGACTCCCTTGAACAAAGCGCCGAAGGCGCCTTCCTGTCGCATGAGTTGCTGGGATTTGCCCGTTCCGAGAAAAATGGGGGCCCGCAATTCCCACACCTCCATCAGGCTCAGGGCCATCGCGAACACGATGCAGCACATGACAATGCCGAACAGACTGTGCGTAAACATTTTACTCAAGCCGACAGAAAGTGCGGCCAGCACGAGAAAAACGATTAATATCCCGAGCGAATACCAGAGGTTCAAAAAGAAAGCTCGCGCGCGATTCTTGCCGGCCTGTTCGAAGAAGGAAAGAATTTTCAACCCGATCACCGGAAGCACGCAGGGCATGATGTTGAGTATCAAACCGCCGAGGAAGGCCCAGAAGAGAGCCTTGGCGATTCCCTGCACCTTGACCACTTCTTCCGTTTCGATTTGGTCGAGGTTCAGCGGCGTTTGTGTCGCGGGCAGGTTGAGTTGGTGCATGGCGGCGACATCAATCGCCTGATCGGGTCGCGGCCAGGCAAACGCAAGTTTCGTCGCCAGATCACGTGCCCGGGCGATTTCCGACGTCGTATCGTGGGGGGCGAATTTCGCCGTCAGGGTTTTGTTGACCGGGATGCAGCCAACCTTGACCGCGTCGTCGCACACCTGGCCTTTGAACGTCAGATTGACGGCCAGATTTTCGCGGGGGCCTTCAAGCACTTCAATCGGCGCGAGCCACAACACGGTGCCGCTGTGCATCTCGTCAGGCACGCCGAACAGATCGTTCGGTTTGGTCACGTGTTCTTCGACGGGGGCGAATTTGCCGATCTGCCGGAATCGCGGCGATTCTTCCAGCGTGATGACCGTCGGCATCGAACCGCCTTTCGGCTGGGTCACCGAGTAGACGTGCCATCCGGGCGCAATCCGCATTTCGACGACGACAAAAGCGCGATTCGGCACGTCCGGATCAGCGACAATGCGACCGGAAAGTTCATACTGGCTTGCCATGCCGCCGATCGCGGGGGTGTCGAAACCGTACAGACTATCGAGCGACCGCTGTGGGTTTCCGCTGCCGGGTGTCGAAAAATTTTGCGAAAACGCCGGGGACAGGCTCAACGCAATAATCAGCAAAACGGCAAAAGACGAGCGTTTTTTCATATAATTCCGGTCACGGGGGGAGAATGGGGGAAAGGTTCCGAGCGCCGCCGTGCCGGACACCCCAAATCACGGTCAACACATCGTTACTGAACAATATATCATACCAGTTTTGATGATTTTTGGCAAATGCAACAGGAATGAAAAGAAACGCAGCAAGTGGTCTTGTGTCGAGCAATTTATTCCCGTTTCATAAGATTTTGTAATACCATTTATTTCACGCAAAGATGGCAAACAAACAAAAACTGCTGTTCGCCGCATTCCCCGTATTTCATCAGTTTTTCTGCTCATAATATACCTGTTAAAATATGTCGATTTTTACGCCCGAAATACCTGGATGGATTTTCAGTATGCTTTTCTTCCAAAAATCCGATATTGCAGATACGAGGAAGCTTGAGGGCAAATTTTTTCCTAAACCGGCAAAAATGTTTCCGGTGACAAAAATACCACGGAAGGTTGCGAGCATGAAACGTTTGACTTTACTCTTTGCGATGGCAGGTTTTGCCATTCTTTCGGCGCAAAGTTTCTCATTTGCGGATGACGAGTTGCTTTCTCCGCTGTTTCTCAGGCAGAATCGCAGTTCACCGTGGGTTTACGGGGCGCATATCGAAACCGGTTTGTACGTGAATCAATACGGCCAAAAAAACACCTACACAGGCAATACCGACTGGCCGGGCGGACCGGATGACTGGAGCGGCAACACGATCCTGAACCAGAATACGCAGCAGAGCGACTGGCAGATGAATCAGGCGTGGGTTTATTTCGGCAAGGAACTCAACACGCGTTGCGGCTGGGACTTGGGCGGCCGTGTCGATTTCCTTTACGGCACCGACGCCCGATACGCCCAATCGGCGGGGCTGGAAAAAGACGCCGGTCACGGCTATTGGGGTTCGGGCGATTATTATTCCGCGCTGGGCCAGATGTACGCCGAAGTCGGTTACGGCCGACTCAGCGCCATGGTCGGAAAGTTCTTTTCGCCGCTCGGTCATGAGTCATTGAACGCGACGGAACGCTTTTTCTACTCGCTGTCGAAATCCTACGGCGTCGCCCCGGACACGAACACCGGAGTGTTGGCCACCTGGCAGGCCACCGACCGATTCTCGATTTTCGGCGGCTGGGTGCAGGGCGCCAACCAGTTTTGCGACACGAGCCGCGACAATTCACTCGTGAGCGGTTTTGAGTACGATTTGTGCGATCACACCACATTGGGTTACGCCCTGCAAGTCGGCTCCAACACGCGGGACGATTTCGATTATTTTTATCACTCGCTGTATTTGACTCACGAGTTGAACGATCGCTGGGAATATACCTTCGAATGGTCGCTGGCCAACGAAAAAACATCGGGATTGAAACACGGCATTTACGGAATCGATCAGGCGCTGTATTACCGCCTCAATTGCCGCTGGGTCCTGGGGCTCCGGCTCGAATGGATGCACGATTACGAAGCCGGAGATTCCAACGACATGTACGGCATCACCTTGGGGGCCAACTGGAAACCGCGGCCCTGGCTGCTCGTCCGACCGGAAGTGCGATATGACAAGATGCACGGCGGCGGAATGCCCTTCAACCAGACGAAAAGTTTCGGCCTTGACCCGAAAAGCGAGCAGTTTTCCGGCGGTTTTTCAACGGTCGTCAGATTCTAGCGGTCGGTTTTGATCCGCATTTCATCAGAGGCAATCGGCGACACGCCCGACGGCCTCTTTTTTTCGCTTGCGTTTAATTGGAGATCAAGACAGGGCGGTCGCGCCGTGACCGCCGCAATAATGCGAGAGCGTGATCAAAGTTTTAAGATTGACACGGCACTAATGAAAAAATTGACCGGCGAAAACCTATAAGGCTCCTCCGACAAGAAAAACGGCCGAAACCGGCGTCATCTTGAGCCGAACGATCGTGCGACCGTTTTCCGTGACGGTGAAATCGTTGATGGCCGCGATTTCGCCCGTGTGCGGATTCCACCAGCTCAGCGTTTCATATTCGCCCCGCAATGATACGGGAACGTCGATGTTTTCATCGGTCGAATTGCCGAAAAAGTAAACGTCGCGACCGTCCACCCGGTGGTGGCGGTACATGAATGAGCCCGTCGCCGAGCTGATCGGAAGCGGGTTGGTCGTAGTTTCCGGGAACATGACGTCCGGTGCGTTCAAGAGCAATTGCGTGTTTGCCCCCAAATCCGTATACAAGCCGTTCGTACCTTCCTGATAGGTTTGGTCACCGAAAATTTCTCGGAGCGATTGTTCGACTTCCTTTTGCTTGCCCGGCTCGGCCGATTGCGTCGGCAGCGTTCCCGATGCAATGACGATGCCGCCGGCTTTGGAAAAATCGCGAATTTTTTCGAGCGTTTCACAACGGATCGCTTTCATCGCCGGGATGACGAGCACCGAGAATTCCGCCGGATTGTCGACGTTGGTCAATTGCAGCGAAGGCTGACCGGAGACCGTTCCTTTCGGCACGATACGGCAACGGTCCCGCAAGGTCTCCGGGTGCAAAAAGGTGAAATCGCGATGCAGTTCGAACATGAGCGATTCGCCGAGTTCCTGGTAATTGTCGTCCAGCCCCGGCACGCCCCCCTGGTAGGCGTCGATGGGGCCGCCGTAATGATACGTCGCCTGGAGCGATTCGATCGGGTACAAAATCGCGATGTCGGCGACGTGTCGCGCGGGTTTCTGCATCAGGAGGTGAATCCGCCCGATGAAATCGTTGTATTCCGGCAGCGCGGGCCCGTAAAGCGGATCGCGGTACGAAAGTTCCGGCGGCATTCCTTCCGGCATCGTGGCCGGGTCGTACCAAACCGCGTGCGGCACGAACATGTTGACGCCCTTGGCCGTTTGGTCGATCGCATCGCGATACAAAAGGTCGACGGGGACTCTTCCCGAGGCCCCGTAAATTTCGGTCATCACGAGATGGCGGTCGTAATTCGTCGCCGCGGAGGAAATGATCTTGTACATTTTCGAGCCGCGACCGTATTTGAAAACCTGGTCGAGTCCGGGAATGTCCTGGTATTCAAAAAACTTGATCGCGTCGCCCGACACGCCGGTCGGGTTGACCACTTCCTCCTGGTCGAGATGCCCCGTCAGCGGCACGCCGTAGGGTTTGAGCCAGTCGGCGATCGTTTTGACGAAACCTTCGCTGAAAAGCGTCGCGCGGAATCCGAACAGGGCGTTGCGGGCCGACGCGGTTTCCGGGCCGATCTCCATGAACATGGCCGGGTAAAGCGGCACCGGATCGTACCCGAAGCGTTTCTCGAAATATTCGTTGAATTTCGGCGTCCAGGCCCGGCCGTCTCCCGGCGTGTAAAGCATCGGTTCGTCGTAAAAGGCCGAGTCGATCGTCGTGCCGAAATGCTCCGGCATCGCCTTTTGATATGCGGCGTAGGTCAGCTCGACGAACTTTTTGACCGACTCCGGCTCCAGGTAATCGACGAGATTCCGCTGGCCGTCCAACACGCAGACGAAGGCCATGATCTTGTACGGCGCAGCGTCGTTTTCCGGTCGTTGCCATCGCAATGTCCCTTCCTTGACGCGGTCCGTGATGTTCGCGCATTCCCAGGTTTGCATGTTCATAGCCACGCACCCCATGAGCGTGCCTTGGGGAATTTCGAGCGACACGTCAGCGGTTTCCTCGCTCGCATCAAAGCTTGCCATGTCGAGCCGTTTGCACAGATGTTCCGGAAAGCGCGTCTTGATCAGGTCATCGGCCGAACCGCTGGGGAACCAGAATTCGTCGTACAGGCAGAGTTTGATCCCGAGTTCTTTGGCCGTGTCGGCGGCGATTTTGTATTGCTCCAAAAATTCCGGGCTCATGAATTTCATGTTGGCGTCGCGAAACGCCGGCAGGATGGCCAAACCCGCATAACCGCTTTCGACGCAGGCTTTCATCTGGGTCACGGTTTCCTCGCGGTTCGGCACCTTGTTCCAGAACCAGAGCGGCCGCGACTTCAAACGCTGCGGCGGATTTTTGAAATCCCTTTCGATTTGCCGCCAGTCATCGGCCTTGGCGGAATTCAAAAGGAAACAACAAACAAGCGTTACGAACAAAACAAGCGTTTTTTTCATGAGGCGGTTCCCGGAAGGTTTTTCGTTCGGCGATAAGGCAAAAAAGATGAACGGTATTTTACACGATCGCACCTCCCATTTCAATGCGAAGATCGACCGTCAATTCCGTTTGCCCTATTTCATCAATTCCATGATCGCCAGTTTTTCGAACCTGTCGAGCCAATCACCAAGCTCGGCATTCTGTGCGAAGTCGGAATTTTGATGACGCTGCAAACGCAGTTGTTCGGCGGCCAGGAAGACAAGGAAATTATCTTCCCAGACTTCATTACATCCCTGATTCGCGGGTTTTGGAGTCGATGCATGCGGATCGGCAAGTGATGGGACGGGAGTGTCCGGTGATAAAATCGACGCCGTTTCAAGCGATTGTGCGGACGGATGTGCGGCCAAGGTTGCGACAAACGGTTCGGCCTTCAACGGCAATGCGGAGCCGTCCCGCGTGACGACATCGCTTTGCCCGAGGATCGTGACGTCGAATCCGTTTTGCGACCAAACATTTCGATTGTCGCCTTGCGTCCAGCCGGTCGCGGTCGGCAAACTGACCACGGGCGGGATCATGGGGTTGGAAATGATGATGTTCCTGAAACCGACGAATTCATGCCGGTACGAACCGACGGCGTTGGTGGCGATTCCATAACCTTCGGCCATCGTGTAATCATCATAAGCGCGGGAACCCGTGTGCAGGAGGACGTTGTTCGCATCGCCCGTGTTGATCGCAGTGACGTTTTCGCTGTGCCAGACGCGGTAGAATTGATCCTGCGCACGGCGCTCGACGGCCCGGTCGTTCATGACAATCAGCGAAGCGTTTTCGCCGTAGACATACGTCGTATCATTGCGCCCGGCGGCAAAGGCCTCGACGCTGCTGAAATTCCCGAGTTCCAATCGATAACCGCCGCCGGTCATGGCGAAGAAATTGTCCGAGATGGAAAACATATTGTTGGTGTCCGTGCCGAAGACCGTCGCGCTGTCATTGCCCCCCTTCGCATCCAGCGAAAGGCGGGTCACGTTCCGCGTGTAAATCGCAAGGTCATTGAAGACGGTTTCACCGGCGCGAAAAACGACCGTGTCGTCTCCGTCCGTGCCGAGAAAATACAGCGTATCGACGGTTTCCGCGTGGCCGTTGAACAAAATGCCCTGATCCAGGGAGAATACTCCGCCATAGGAAAAGTCAATCGTCAGGGAATCGTCAGTCGCACCGCTTGTGTTGATGACCAGCGGATGCCGCAAATCCAATGAATAAGTTTCAATGACTTGATCGTCACCATCCACGACGGCCAACCGATCGCCTTGCCGACGTATCACCCAGTGATTCGACGACGCGTTCCCGGGCATGTCATGCGAAAAAACTTCCGGAGACTCATACGCACCGATGTCGACCGTACCACCTTGAATTCGCGGGTTGCCGTCGAGGTCGACGGTTGTCGTGACATGGGAGTTACTGCCCGCATCAATGGCGGGGCTTCCTTCGGCAAGATGGTAATTTCCGCGAGCAGAATCAACGAATGCGGGATCAACGCCATACAGGTTATTGTCGTCATCCACCCACGTGCAGCCGATCGGATCAACGATGAGATTATTGAGTCCTTTGCCAAGGCCATGGACGTCGGCACCGAGATCGGCTTCATTGTTCGCGATAATGGAATTGCGAATAGTGCACTGATACCTGTCAAGATAACTCCTGATGTAAATGCCGCCGCCCTGGGTACTGCCGGTTTCGTCAGTTGATATTGCGGTATTGTCAACGATCGTACAATTCGACAGGAATATCTTGTCCGCGGATTTAATATAAACCCCTACCCCGGCGCCACGAGCATCATGTCCGAGAAGGGAATTTCCTGACACTTCGCAATTCGTCATTTCCAACCGATCCGAATCCGCACAGTCAATACCTCCTCCGGTAACCCAGCCTGTGCCTCCCGGCACATTCAAGGTAACGGAATTTCCGGTGATTTTACAGTTGGTCAATGTCGCCACGCCACAATAGGAGATGCCCCCTCCGTTTGCGTAATAATCCTTGTTATTGGCGATAACCTGATTTTCGGAAATTTCGCTGTCAATCATGGTGAGTATCGAAGAGGCCGCAGCCGTACTGATCCCACCCCCGCCCGCACCTCCCCTTTCCGTCAGAGATTCCGCTTTGTTGGCATGAACACGTGAACGAATAAGCGTCAAATTATCGACACTGAAAATTCCGCCTCCATGTGCGCCACTTGAATATCCAATTCCGCTTGTGGCCGTTACGGTGTTGTTTACTACTGAAGAATCATTGAGAGACATTGTACCGCTGTTATAAATCCCCCCTCCATAGGATCCGGAATTGCCTGCCCGGTCACCGGTCACAGCGTTTTCGGCAATGTCGCAATGATAAAAATTCATGATTCCGCTTGATGAGACTCCGCCTGCGCTTCTTATCGCGGAATTTTGAACAATCGAACAATGATCCAGGGTCACCGTGTTGTTTCTGAGATAGGTATTCGATTTGATGCAATAGATTCCGCCTCCTACCTCGGCATTTCCTCCCGTCACAACCAGTCCGCCGATCCCCATGACCGTAGCTTTTTCCAGTGTCGAAATGCCGATGTTAAAAACCCTCGACCTGTGATTCGCGTCAATCGTCAATTTTTCATCGCCAAGACTGACGATGGTAATGCTTCCCTTCGTCTCCGCGTCGATGTTGATGACCAGCTCCGTTCCGCCCAGCGTGATTTTGTTTTGCGTCGCCGTGGTTCGCACGACGATCAAATCATCGGCGGCCGTATCACCCGCTTCGGCGATTTTGGCACGCAGACTCGCTTCCGAAAGTTCTTCCGCGGTGATTTCGAGGATGTTGTACTTCGACATCTCCTGCAAGCCGAGGTCGGGGTACGCCGCCTTGATCGCGGCGAAGTCCGCAGGCGTGACGGCCAGCAAGGCACGTTCCTCCAGCGATTCATGATGAAGCCGCCGATGCTTTTGCATCGTTGCCTTTGGGGAAGGGAGGTTTTTGCTACTCTTGGCGGGAAACAAGAATGAAAGAAAGCTCGACATGGTATGCGCCTCGCGAACAATTTCGATTTACGGAAAAAATGGTGTCCGGATTCGATGCAAAGATCGACGCCACGGTTCCATTTTAATTGCCGCAAACAGGCTTTGCAATTAAAAGTGCGAATTTCGCTACAAAAAGGCAGTGCTTGAAATCAAAACCACATGACTATTTTTCGTTCTATCGCATGAATACAAATTCGAATATCATGCGCATTTCAATGTCTATGGTTTCAGGCAACTTTTTCCGGTCCGGGTCACGCGCTGACAGATGCCGATTGCGGCGGTATAATTGCCGGTGCTAATTTTTGACGAAACACCAGCAACCCATCAACCGCGAACGGCGACTTGCCTCCGCGAAAAATACCGCCCCATGACACCGATTGAACCTTTCCCGCCCGTGAACGACCAATTCCGTTATCTCGTGCCGTTTCATCCGAAACGCTATCCGCATTTTTTCACCGACATCCTGATCATCGGCAGCGGCCTGGCCGGGTTCCGCGCGGCGCTGGCCGTGCATCCGTCGCTCAACGTTTTGGTCGTCTGCAAGGACGGGCTCGAAGGCTCGAACAGCCATAACGCCCAAGGCGGCATCGCCACCGTGTGGGACAAGGCCGACACCTTCGCCGAACACGTGGCCGACACCCTCGTCGCCGGCGGCGAACTTTGCGACCGACGGGTGGTCGAGCACGTCGTGCAGGGCGGGCCGGAACAGATTCGCAAGCTGATCGAAACCGGCGTGCGTTTCGACCTCGACGAAACGGGCGACGACCTCGACCTTTCCCGCGAAGGCGGACACGGACGCGACCGCATCCTGCACGCCAACGGCGATTCGACCGGCCGCGAAGTCATGCGCGGGCTGATCGAAGAGGTGAAAAAACGCCCGAACATCCGCGTCTGGGTCAACACCTTCGCGCTCGACCTGCTCACTTTCGACGGCAGTTGCCGCGGCGCGATCGTCTCGTGGGCCATGCCGGGACACGGGCACGCGGAAAAGGAACTCATCTGGGCCAAACAGACGATTCTCGCTTCGGGCGGCATCGGGCAGGTGTATCGCGAAACGACCAACCCCGACGTGGCCACCGGGGACGGCGTGGCCATGGCGTATCGCGCGGGGGCCGAAATCCGCGACATGGAATTCGTGCAGTTTCACCCGACCGTGCTGTACATCGCCGGGGGCAGCCGCAGCCTGATTTCCGAGGCGATGCGCGGCGAAGGGGCCTTCCTGGTCGATAAAAACGGCGACCGCTTCATGCAGGATTACGACCCCCGCGGCGAACTGGCCCCGCGCGACGTGGTCAGCAATTCGATCGTGGCCCAGATGCAGAAAACGAACCACCCG
>JAVBQX010000114.1:0-12623 GCA_031548645.1 Thermoguttaceae bacterium | reverse complement strand
CGGGTTGAACATGGTGTCGTTGGAAAACATGCAGCCGTCCCAGCAGAGATGGCGGATTTTTTTCGTCAGTCTGCCGTTTTCGTCGCGGAGCCAAAAACCGGCGTAATGGGCGATGTCCAGCTTGCCGTTCGGGTCCTTCGGCAGGCAATGCCGGCCCGTCTTGTCGTGGTCGCCGCTGCCGAAAACCGTCCCGTCATTCTGGGCGACGTGAAAATCCAGCGTCCAGGGACGCAGTTTGTCGACCATTTTTTTGTACGCGGCATCGAACCCGACGCGGTTTTCCCAATCGAACATTTCAGGCAGCAGCCGGTCTTCCGGGCTGTTGTAGCCCATCAAATAGAGCAGCGTGTGCGACATGTCCGCCTGGAAGCCGAAGCGTTCCGGCTGATCGACCGCTTCGAGCAGTTCGAGCATGAGCCGCCAGCTTTGCATGCCGCCCCAGCAGATTTCGCCTTCGGCGACGATGACCTCTTTGAAATCGGCCGCGATGTTGCAGGCTTCCCGCATGGTCTCCGTGAGCCGCTTTTGGTTGGCGGCCGGGTCTTTGGCCCAATCCTCGACGCCGCCGGACGAATCGACCCGCACCGCGCCGTAGGGCCGCGCCCCCAATTCGCGAAGCCGGGCGGCGACGTGACAGGCTTTTTTGACCTGGGCGAGAAATTTGTCCCGTTCCACGGCATCGCCAAACGCCGACCCGCCGCCGGTTCCACCCCAAATCGGCGCGACGACCGAACCCACGACGAGATTTCGCGACCGGGCCTTGTCGGCAAGCTGTTTGATGTCGTCGTCCGTGCCGTCGATATTGAAGTGCGGCTCGGACAGGTACAGGTCGAAACCGTCAAATTTCACGCCATCGACTTCCGCCGCGGCGGTCAAATCCAGCATGGTGTCGACGTCGATACAGGGCTCCGCGCCGGGCGCGCCTTTGCCGACCACTCCCGGCCATGCCGCGTTGTGTAATTTGGGAAACGAGTGCTTGTGCGTCGTCATTTACATTCCTTCCGTTATTGATGATGTGCTGGCGAGTCGATCCGGAATCGACGGCTTTTCTGCCCGAGAATCAAACATTTCATTTCATTATAACCGACAGGTAGGTGACAAATCAATCATGGGATGTACGCCCGGACTTTAAAAATCAAATTACCCGATTACGAATTCGGCCTATTTCGGGATATTGATCTTGCCGCGAAACGGATTTTTTGGTAATTTTTGCACAAAATAAGCCATAATCGGCGATGATCCTCGGAATGACAATAATATCACCCCGATTTTGCAGGGAAAAAGAAGGATCGCCAAGTGCAAGGAAGCCCATGTCAAGCTCAAAGCCGTTATCGAACCAATTACTGAAAACGAAAACCTCGTCCGCTCTCATTTCCGTGGTCGTGCCGGTATATAATGAGGAGGAATCGCTGGACGCGTTCTACGACGCCGTTTCGCGGCAACTGAATGCGCTGGAAATCGATTGGGAATTGATTTTCGTCAATGACGGCAGCCGTGACCGGTCGATGGAAATCCTGCGACGGCTTTCGGAACGTGATTCCCATGTCGGCGTGATCAATTTTGCGAGGAATTTCGGCCATCAAATCGCGATTACCGCCGGAAGCAACCATGCGTTGGGCGATGCCGTCATTATCATGGACGCGGATTTGCAACATCCGCCGGAAATGATTCCGCAAATGATTTCGCTCTGGCGGGAAGGCAATCATGTCGTCTACACGGTCCGTTCCTACGGCGAGGAAATCGGTTGGTTCAAAAAGAAAACCTCCCAATGGTTTTATTCCTTCCTGAACCGCATTTCCGACACGAGTTTCATTCCCGGGGCGGCGGATTTTCGACTCATGGACCGTAAAGTCGTCGATTCCCTCGGTGAAATGCAGGAACGTTCACGTTTTGTTCGAGGCATGGTGAGCTGGCTTGGTTTTCGTCAGACCGGAATTCCGTATACCGCAAATCCAAGGGCTGCAGGAACTTCCAAATACACGTTGCGAAAAATGATCGCTTTCGCCATTGACGGCATCACCGGATTTTCGACCAAGCCGCTTCGCTGGATCACCTATCTTGGTTTGATGGTCGCCTCGCTCAGCATCTTTTACGCCTGTTACGTGCTTTTTGAAACGATTTTCCTTGGGCTGCAAACGCCGGGCTGGCCGACATTGATCATCACGGTTTTGCTTTTAGGCGGAGTCCAGCTCATTTCGCTCGGTGTCATTGGCGAATACATCGGGAAAATCTATATGGAAACAAAACAGCGACCGCTTTATGTCGTACAGGAGCGGATCGGGGTTGAAACGGGAGCCATTGCGGAAGACACCAATCAATTGTCTGTTTCCAAGGATGCCATTCCCGAGGTTTACCCGATTTCTCTCAGTGATAAAGAGAATGCGCGATCTGCGTCTTGAATCCTTTGTTGTTGACACGATATTCGTTTTTGCGTTGAGAATGGGGATTTCTCTAATCGGGTTGCCGGATTGACGTTGCGCAATATTCTTGAAAACAACCGGTTTGTTGGGCATGCGGCAATTTGATCTCCCTTGCCATGTATCGGTTTCTCTGAAAAAATCGTTAAAATCAAATCGACATAAACACTATAATCGTCGTATTGGGCGATTTCTTGATCAATTTAGCGTCAATCTTTTCCTGTGACTGAAATGGCAAGCTAGATTTTTGCACGGCGTTCTTCGGGAACAGCTTGGATAAGAAAAACTAATACTGTCTTGCTCTCAGGAAATAATGACATGAATATCGGGCGATTATTAATCACTGGGTTTATCGGGCTCTCGATTTTGATCGTAGGCGTTTTGATCTCTTTTTTCATGAATGACATGAAAAAGACCACCAACGCCATCAATACGGAATTCGTTTCCACGATTGGCTTTGTACACGAAAAGAATATGGCGATGCTCGACCGGATCGACCAAATGAGCTCGGAGACCGGAGATATTGCTACGAAAATGGGCGAAGAGCAGCTGCGGCTTGTCGGCCAAGCGGTTGCGAATGACATTCGGACAAAACTGGAGACCCGTTTCGCCGACACCCGAACCGCGGCGGATTTCGTCCACAGTTATCGTGACACCCTGCAATCGCGGGGCGATTCTCCCGACCGCGAGGTGTCCAACGGAATGCTTAAGCAATTCCTGCTGGACAACACCGGTTTCATAACGATCTGGTGTGCCTGGGAACCGGAAGCGTATGACCACCGGGACAAGGAACATGTTTATGTCGAAGATGGTAAAGAGGGGCCCGAAGTAAACCCCACCGGGCGGTATTCCATCTGGTATTTCCGGGATCAGGATTCCAATATTGAATCCGAATTCATCGTTCCGGAGGAAACGGCCGTCGAAGATTACTACCAACTGCCGAAAACGACCGCCAAAGAATGGATCATGGAACCGTATCTCGAAGAGACGATGACGCCGCCGGTGCAGATGACCTCGTTTTGCATCCCGTTCATTGAAAATGACAAGGTGCTCGGCGTCATGGGCGCCGACATTTCCATCGCCGATCTTTCGGAAATGATCGCCGGCTACAAGCCGTATGAAACCGGTTACGTCATGTTGGTGTCGCCGGGCGGTGTCATCGCGGCCGTTTCCAGCAATTCGGACTTGCTGATGCAGGACCTGGATGACATTCCCGGAACGGAAGAGGCGAAAAAACTGGTTCACGCCGGCGAAGACGGTTTTTACAACGACAAGGCGTTCGGCACGGGGCAGGATGTCCTGAAATATCACGTGACGATGCAAATCGGAAATTCGCCCGACAAGTGGACCGTCATCGTGCTGGCGGATTTCGACCAGGTGATGAACGCCCGCAATAAAATGATGGCCGCGACCAACGACACGTTGAACGACGTCAAGGAAATCGGCAACAACCTGTACAACGAATCCGACCATCGCTCGAAAAAGATGGAGGAAAGCAATAAAACGCTGGTCGCGGCGACGCTTCGGAAAACGCTGTTGATCGGCGGCATCGTGTTGTTGGCGGCTTCGGTGATCGGGATTCTTTTCGCCGGGATGGTTAACCGTTCGATTCTCGCCCGCGACCATTGGTACCGGCAGATTCTCGACACGGCGGATTCGCCCTTCATCGTGCTCGACAACGATTTCCGCATGACGTTCCTGAACAGGAAATCGTTCGATTTGATGAAGAAACCGGAAAACGAGGTTCTCGGACACTCCGTCCGTGACGCATGGAACGACGGAATATATGAAATCGTTCATGACGTGGCGAACACGAGCGGCAAAGAAACCTCTCGCAAATCCATGACGCAACTGCACGATACCGTTTGGGAAATTCACGCCGACGTTCTCCGCGACCAACGCGGCAACCGTATCGGGTTCGTCGAATTTCTGCAGGACGTCTCCAACCGCGAAAACATCTTCAAGATGGTCAGCGAAGTCAAACGCGTCGTCGACGTGACGCAAAACGGGACCTCGGAAATCACCTCCGCGGCCGATCATCTTTCCGTCGGTTCGGAAAAACAGACGGAATCGCTGAGCGAGATCGTCGCCATGATCGGGGAAATGAGCAACATGGCATCGCAAAACGCGTCGCGGGCCCAGGACACGAACCGCATCACGCGCGACGTGGAAAACGCCGCCATGGACGGGCAGAAACAAATGCGGCAGATGGTGGAATCCATGCGCCATATCAGCGACAACGCCAGAAATACGCAGCAGGTCGTCAAATCGATTGACGAAATCGCCTTCCAGACGAACCTGCTGGCGCTCAACGCCGCCGTCGAAGCCGCCCGGGCGGGAGTTCACGGAAAAGGTTTCGCCGTCGTCGCGGAAGAGGTGCGAAACTTGGCCGCGCGGAGCGCGAAGGCGGCCCATGAAACGGAAGACATGATCATGGTGAGCAACCAGAAGATCGACGAAGGCGTCAACATCGCGAATCACACCGCCGACGCGCTCAACCGGATCGTGGAACTCGTGTCCCAAACGACCGGCCTGGTTTCGGAAATCGCGATTTCCTCTGAAACGCAGACGCGGAACGTGCAGGAAGTCGATACCGGGCTGAAAATCGTGAGCAACGTCACGCAGCAGAATTCCTCCGCGGCGCACCAGACGGCCGCTTCCGCGTCGGAACTGAACAAGGCCGTCGGCAAGCTGAGTCAACTGGTCCAGCAAATGTCGAAAGTGTGACGCAAAATTTGCAGAATCGACAACACCTGACCTTTGTTTTTCAGACGGCCAGGTCTATTTCGCTCGCAATAGCTCGACGATGTCAACGGCTTTGGGCGGACAGCCTTTGACGTTGATGTCGCAACCTGACGTGCAATTGCCGACACCGATGCCGGGGCAGGCTTTGCCCCGAAATCCCTGCCCGATTTTTATTTCGCCGATCGTTTTTGAGGGTTTCACCTTGTTCAAGGCGAACACCAACGCCGCGTAACAGGCCGAGCAGGCGCCGTCTTCATCAATCCATTGTGCAAACTGCCTTGCTGCGGGATTGCGTTTCAGGTCGATTTTCGGACGTTCATCCGCGCCAATCTCTGAAATTTCCGTTGCATCGGTAGCATATTGACCGACGCCGAACTCTTTCGCAAGTCGCAGGTGTTCGATTTCGTTGGGCTTGTACCCCATGAGCTGCGTCCCGTAGCTGTCGAGAAGCACCGGATCGAAACCGAGCAAAATGCGATTCGACACAATCGGCGTCCCGCCTTCTTCAAACGAAAGATCGCCGCAAATGCCGTCGACGACGTGCAAATCCGGCTTCAGCAATGACGCGAGAGCGGCGATCGGTTGGTGCAGTCCCAAGGTGTGAAACCGCCGCTTTTCGCCGTCGGGAATGCAGCCTTTGAGATTCTTCAAGCAACAGGTCATCAGCGTTTGGCAGTGTCCCTTGAGAACCGGCACGTTGATGAGATAATCGGCGTTGACGACCGTTTCGCACAGCCCGATTTCAAAACCGCGCGACGATTTTTTGACGACGCGGTCTTTTTTGGTGTCGACCAATTGGACGCCGTAGGTTTTTGATAACGTCGTGAAGCCGCAATTTTTGAATGCCCGTTCGGTGGAATCGCCGACCCAGGCCCCTTCGGCGATGGTGATGCCGTCGATGCCGTGATCCTTGAGATAACGGATGATCCCTTCGATGATTTCGGGATGCGTCGTCGCCCCGTCATCGGCCGGACGCGACACGACGAGATTCGGCTTGATGACGACACGCATCGACGGCTTGAGTTTCGCGGAAACGTTCGCCGCCTGCATCAAGGCGTAGGTCATTTCCGACATTTGCGTGCCGTAATGAATGAAAATTCGGTTCATATTGCCATTTTAGCATTGCCTGCGCCATTTGAAAAGCTGCCGCAAAATCTTTGCTTCACTCACCATCGGCACGACAATCTAAAACGGTATTCGATGTCGTTATTGGCGTCATTTTCACACGCTTTGTCACACCGGGAAATTTTTTCACATGGGAAAATATTTTGGAAAGAATCGAAACACCCGCCGAATTCCTGCGTAGTGTTTTCTCGTGGTACATTTCCCAAGTGGGGAAGGCCACCTTGAAAATAACGCGGCGTTCGGTCAAAACGACAAAAACGTCGCCAAACAATTTCGTTACGGAGAACAAAAAATGAAAATTTGCAAAAAATTGATGCTGTCCGCCTTATGCGTTTCCCTGTTGCCGGGGTCACTCCTGTTCGCACAAACCCGCGTGATGCCGTCGCAGCCGCAGGGCGTTGAGATTCCGACCGGCGGCACGGTCATTCAACATAACATTCCCGCCCAACAGATCCCCGTGATTCCGCCCGCTGTCGGCAGTTGGGCGGCTTTTCAGGCGATCACCCCGGAAAGTCAGGCGATTTTCGACAAGGCCATGGGACCACAGGTCGGCACGGTTTACACGCCGATGTGCGTTTCCATGCAAGTGGTGGCCGGGAAGAATTACCGCTTCTATTGCTTCGCGAGCACGACCACCAATCCCCCGCAAACGAAAAACGCCTTTGTTGACGTTTCCGTCGATCCGGCGGGCAACGTGCAAGAGAAGAAAATCACGGACATTGAGCGGAAGAATCTCATGGGCGGTTGGACCGAATTCAAGCCGCTGGACGACAAGGCAAAGGCAATTTTCGCCAAGACGCAGTCTCCGAAAACACCCTGTGTACCGCTCTGTGTTTCTACTCAGGTTGTCGCTGGGACAAATTACCGCTTCCTTAGTGTTAGTGAGCTCAAAGAAAACGTCATCAATGTTATTTACGTGGATTTGCGCGGCAACGTGAAAGAGACTGATTATACTCCGTATCAATCGTCGGGCGATCTGCAAAAGCTGCTGAAGGGCGAAGACTTGAAGGCTCCGCAGCCAAACACCGCCATTCCGGCGACTTCGCAGCCGACAGCGACCCAGCCGATCACTTCGCAGCCGATCACCCCGCAACCGTCCGGCCCGATGTTGGGCCAACCTCGGCAACAAACACAGCCGCAACGGGTCATCGTGCCAAGAAGCCGGTAGTGCCACGTTAAATTTTTATGATTTGCGTTTGACAAGGTAGGGCGGTCTCGCCGAGACCGCCGTTTTTTGCTTTGCGAATGAGTCATTCCGTAAAATTACCAAACGCATCATCAACCCATCACTTTCGAATAATACGCCAAAAAATCCGGTTGCTGGACAGCGTGACAACTTGAGCTAAAATTGATTTTATGTCGGAGGCTTTTCTTCCGATAGACGGCTCATGGTCATGATGGAGGAATCGTTGAATGACGTTCTTCGGTTGGTTGCAAATCGGGCTGCTGATCGCGGCGGTTACGATTGTGGCAAAGCCTTTGGGGCTCTATCTCTACCGCGTTTTTGAAGTTAAAACCGACCCGTTCGGCAAATGGGGGGCAACATGCGAGCGGTTTCTTTGCCGGCTTTGCGACGTTGATCCGAAACACGAACAGACCTGGGGACGATATTCGATTTCCTTCGTGCTGTTCACGGTGATCGGCGTTGGTGTCATGTATTTATTGCAGGCGATGCAATATTTTCTTCCGCTGAATCCCGAAAAACTCACGGCGATCGAAGCGCTTTCGGCGCTCAACACGGCGGTCAGTTTCGCGACCAACACGAACTGGCAAAGTTACGTTCCGGAAACGACGATGAGTCCGTTCGTGCAAATGTTGGGTTTGTCATGGCAGAATTTCGTTTCCGCCGCTGCGGGAATCGCCGTCGCCATGGCCGTTGTTCGCGGCTTGACACGCAAGCAATGGGACAACTCGAAACCGACGCTCGGCAATTTCTGGCACGATCTCATTCGCGGGACGCTTTATATTTTATTGCCGCTTTCGTTTTTGCTGGCGATATTATTCGTTTCGCAAGGCGTGATCCAGAATTTTCATTCGCCGCAAACCGTCACGACGCTCGAAGGGCACACGCAAACGATTCCCGGCGGTCCCGTCGCGTCGCAGGAAGCGATCAAGACGCTCGGCACCAACGGCGGCGGCTGTTTCAATGCGAACGGCGCCCATCCTTTTGAAAATCCGACGCCGCTTTCGAATTTTCTTCAAATGCTCGCGATTCTGGCGATTCCCGCGGCGTTTACCTACACCTTCGGGCGTGCGACGGGAAACACACGCAACGGTTGGGTGCTGTTCGGCGCGATGATGCTGCTGTTCGTCATTGGAATCATTGTCGTGTACGCTTCGGAATCGCACGGCAACATTGCAACCAAAAATCTCACCGTCGATCAAATCGCCGGGAACATGGAAGGCAAGGAAACGCGATTCGGTGTTGCCGGTTCGAGTCTGTTCGCCGTCGCAACGACCGCGACATCCTGCGGGGCGGTCAATTCGATGCACGACAGTTACACGCCGCTTGCCGGATTGGTGATGATGCTCAACATGCAGCTCGGCGAGGTCGTGTTCGGCGGTGTCGGATCCGGGTTGTACGGCATCCTCGTATTCGCGATTCTTGCCGTGTTCATCGCCGGGTTGATGGTCGGCCGCACGCCGGAATACCTCGGCAAAAAAATCGAAGCCCGGGAGGTGAAACTGGTGATCGTCTGTTTACTGGCCCCGCCGTTCATGATTCTCGGGTTCACCGCCGCGTCGATGTTGCTGCCGTCTGCTTTGGCATCGTTGAACAACTCCGGCCCGCACGGATTTTCGGAAATTTTGTATGCGTATTCGAGCGCCGCCGCGAACAACGGTTCCGCGTTCGCCGGTTTGAACGCCAACACGCCGTGGTTCAACGTCACGACGGCGGTTGCCATGCTCGCTGGCCGGTTTTTCTCGACGATTCCCATGCTTGCGATTGCCGGTTCGATGGCCGCGAAGAAAACCCTCCCCCCCGGCCCCGGCACCTTCCCCACCGACGGCATGCTCTTCCTCCTGCTGCTCGTCGCCATGATTTTAATCGTCGGCGCCCTCACCTTTTTCCCCGCGCTGTTGCTTGGACCGATACTTGAATTTTTTCAGGTGTGAGCGAACCGACGTCAACACAGAGCCCGGAGCGTGAGCGACGGGGCAGGGACCGGGCGCTGACGCTTCCGGCTCTGTGTGAATGTTGAATGTCATTGCGATAGAGACAAAAACCATGCCCAAACAAGAACATTTTTCGATATTCCGTTCCGACATCTTCTTCCCCGCGGTGACGGCGAGTTTCAAAAAGCTTTCGCCGCTGGTGATGGTGCGAAACCCCGTCATGTTTGTCGTTGAAGCCGGCAGCGTGTTGACGAGCGTGCTTTGGCTGCGCGATTGTTTCATGCCGGGGCAGCGTGTCGAGCCGCTTTGGTTCACCGGGTCGCTCGTGCTTTGGCTTTGGTTCACGGTTCTGTTCGCGAATTTCGCCGAAGCGGTCGCCGAAGGTCGCGGCAAGGCCCAGGCCGATTCGCTTCGCAAAATGCGGAAGGAAACAAGCGCCCGGCGACTCATCGCCAACGGCAACCGCGAAGAAAGCGTCGCCGCGTCGCAACTCCGCAAGGGGGACGTCGTCGTGTGCGAAGCGGGGGACATGATTCCCGGCGACGGCGAAGTCATCGAAGGAATTGCGTCGGTCGACGAATCGGCGATCACGGGCGAATCGGCACCGGTGATTCGCGAGTCGGGCGGCGACCGTTCCGCGGTGACCGGCGGCACGAAAGTGCTCTCCGACCGCATCGTCATCCGCATCGCCAGCAATCCGGGGCAATCGTTCCTCGACCAGATGATCAAACTCGTCGAAGGGACATCGCGGCAGAAAACGCCGAACGAAATCGCGCTGCAAATTCTGCTCATCGGCCTGACGCTCGTGTTTTTGATGGTTTGCCTCGCGCTCGTGCCGATGGCCCGTTATCACGGCGTGCAACTTTCGGCCACGGTGATTGTCGCGTTGCTCGTCTGTTTGATTCCGACGACGATCGGCGGACTGGTTTCCGCGATCGGCATCGCCGGGATGGATCGCCTGATCCGCAAAAACGTGATCGCGACAAGCGGCCGCGCGATTGAAGCCTCGGGGGACGTCGACGTGCTGCTGCTCGACAAGACCGGCACGATCACGCTCGGCAACCGCATGGCCGACGAACTGATTCCGGTCGACGGCGTGACGCCGGAACGGTTGGCCGACGCCGCACAACTTGCCAGTCTCGCCGACGAAACGCCGGAAGGCCGTTCCATCGTCACGCTCGTCAAGCGGCAATTCAATCTTCGTGGGCGCGAGTTGGGCGAACTTCATGCGACGTTCATTCCGTTCACCGCACAAACCCGAATGAGCGGCTGCAAGCTGCCCGACCGCACGATTCACAAAGGCTCGACCGACGCCATCAAACGTTGGATCACCGAACAGGGCGGCACGTTTTCCGAACAGGCGGAACAAATCGCACAACAAATCGCAAAATCCGGCGGCACGCCATTGGTCGTCGCCGAAAACACGACCGTGCTCGGCGTCGTGCATTTGAAGGACATCGTCAAGCTCGGCATTCGCGAACGGTTCGAGCGGTTCCGCAAAATGGGGATTCGCACCGTCATGGTCACCGGCGACAACCCGTTCACCGCCGCCGCGATTGCGGGCGAGGCAGGCGTCGATGATTTTCTCGCCGAAGCGACGCCGGAAAAGAAAATGGAACTGATCCGCTCCGAACAGGCGAAAGGCAAGCTCGTCGCCATGACCGGGGACGGCACGAACGATGCGCCCGCGCTCGCACAGGCGGATGTCGGCGTCGTAATGAACTCCGGCACCCAAGCCGCGAAAGAGGCGGGCAACATGATCGACCTCGACAGCAACCCGACCAAACTGCTCGAAATCGTCGAAGTCGGCAAGCAGCTTTTGATGACCCGCGGCGTGTTGACGACGTTTTCCGTCTCGAACGACATCGCGAAATATTTTACGATTTTGCCGGCGATGTTCGTGCCGGCGTTCCCGCAAATCGCGGCCCTCAACGTCATGCGTTTGAGTTCGCCGAACAGCGCGATTCTCTCGGCCGTGATTTTCAACGCCCTGATCATCATCGCACTGATTCCGCTCGCGCTTCGCGGTGTAAAATACCGCCCGCTCGGCGCCGCGTCGCTGCTGGTGCGATCCCTGCTGGTTTACGGCCTCGGCGGCATCATCACCCCGTTCCTCGGCATCAAACTGATCGACATGCTGCTGACCGGTTTGGGTTTGGTGTGAAACAACCAGTGGATGATTTGGCGGAATCCAGGGCACAGGCCAAAGCGTCAGGGAACCGGTTGCAGTGTCGGGATCGTTGGCGGGGTCGCCGAAGTCGACGGCGGTTGACCTGACATGACCGGGTTGGCGACGGGCAGTTGCGAGGTGCCGGAAGGCTGCGGGTTCGTCGTGAATATGCTTCCGGCGGACGGCGGTTGCGTGATTGGTCCAGCCGCGGGTTCGTTGTCGAACGAAATCGCAAGGTTGCCTGGTGTGCCGCTCGGCTGTGTTTGGGCCGGATAGGTCGTGACATCAGAAAAACCCGTCGCGCCGGCGTCCGGTTGCAGACCGATCAGCAAAAGCACGTCCGAACGTTTCGGCGGCGTTGCGGTGGCCAACGGACTGACGATCTGCTCGAAAATATTCTTGTCGCCGGTTTGCTGCTGCGGGGTCGGGATCAACAACGGCACGATGCCCAGGTCAAGCAGGAGCACGTGATCGGCGGGCCAACTGACGAGTTCGTCGACGGAAAAATTGGCCACCTGCGGCACTTCAACCGTCACGCGACCGCTCGGCGACGTGCTCGACGGTGTGTTGATCGTCAACTGGTGCATCTTGTCGACCTGCACCATGTCGCATTTAATCCGGGCTTCCAGCGTCTTGCCGTCGAGGCTGATGAGCGGCGTGACCTCGAATTGGAAACCCTCGGTGAGCGTGGTCGGATCGGTGATATAACCTCCCGGAGCGCTGGGCCGGGCCTGTACGTCGCGAACGAAATTCCGCGTCGCATGATAAGGCACGACCGTCGTTTGCGCGTTGAGCAGGGCGGAATGCGCTGAAATGTGCTCGCGGGCGTCGTTCCGTTTGGAAATATTGTCGAGCAGCAGCCCGACATGCGTTTTGCTGATAAGCCAGCCCTGTACGCCGGGCGTGTTGATGCGAATCGGGATAAGATTTGAATAATTTTTGTTGCGCCAGTCCGGACTGCCAAGCGAAATGATTCGCAGCGAAAACGATTTTTGGGCGTTTTTCGAATTAACGAAACGGTCAACGGTTTCGGCAATGTAATTCTGCAT
>JAVBQX010000087.1:0-19257 GCA_031548645.1 Thermoguttaceae bacterium | reverse complement strand
TCGTTCGTGCCGCACGATTTCGCCGGTGATGAGAAAAATGGCGTCCTCGGCGATGTTCGTGCATTGATCGCCGAGCCGTTCGAGGGCGCGGCCCATCGTCGTCAGCGCGTAAAGCGCGTTGGCCTTGCCCTGAAATCTCCCCTCGGCGGAAAACACCTCTTCCAAATATTCGCGAAACGTCACGTCGATCTGGTCCGTGTCGCGCGTGATGATCGACCGCGCGAGATCGATGTCGCAGGGCGCCGAAGCGTCCGGCTGCGGTTCGCCCGATTCGTGCCGCGACGGCGTAATCAGGCGAATCGTCTGGTGATAGGCGTCCGTGACTTCGCCGGCCAGTTTTTCGAACGCCGGAAAGTCGCGGACGTCAATGTGTTCCGTGGCGAGAATCATCGACATGCGGGCCAGATTCACGCACAGGTCGGCGATGCGTTCGAGGTCGTTGTTCGCCTTGATGATGAAACAGATTCGCCGCAAGTCGATCGCCGCCGGCTGGTAAAGGGCCAACAGCCGAATACACTCGCGCTCGATTTCCACTTCGCGCCGGTCGATCGTTTCGTCCGACTCGACAACGACGTTCGCATCGTCCTCGCTGCCGGTGGTCACGGCGTAAAGCGAGTCGGCCAAAATCTGCTCGACCAGCAGGGCCATGTGATCCAGCTTCAAAAACAGGCGGTCAAGACGTTTGGCAAGTTCCGACATGATTGACTCCCTACATGAAAAAATGAAAATGACAGCCCGGAGCGTAAGCGACGGGTTTAGCCGCGTCTTGTTGTTGCGGCTTTGAATTGTGAAGCCGTCGGTTTTGGAAACGTATCAATGACGCGAAAACATAAAAAACACATACTTCTTCCCCGTCGCTTACGCTCCGGGCTGCCATTGAAAGGCATGGCTATATCCTTGAAAACCTACCCGAAGCGTCCCGTGACGTAATCTTCCGTCTGTTTCTGCGTCGGATTGGTGAAAATGACGTTCGTGCTGCCGTATTCGATCAGTTCGCCGAGGCAGAAAAACGCCGTCCGGTCGCTGACCCGCGCCGCCTGCTGCATGCTGTGCGTGACGATGCAGATCGTGTAGGTTTCGCGCAGGACGCGGATGAGCTCCTCGATTTTCCCGGTCGCGATGGGATCAAGCGCGCTGCACGGTTCGTCCATGAGCAGGATTTTCGGGGCCGTGGCCAGCGCCCGGGCGATGCAAAGCCGCTGCTGTTGCCCGCCGGAAAGCGAAAGGGCCGATTTTTTCAGGTTGTCTTTCACTTCGTTCCAAAGCGCCGCCGCGCCGAGCGATTGCTCGACGATCTCGTCGAGTTGCACGCGGTTACGAATGCCCTGCAATCGCGGCCCGTAGGCCACGTTGTCGTAAATGCTTTTCGGGAACGGATTCGGCCGCTGGAAGACCATGCCGACGACTCGCCGCAGTTGCACGAGATTGATCCGCGGGTCGTGAATGTCCTGCCCTTCGACGGCAAGCAGGCCTTCGGTCCGCACGCCGGGAATCAGGTCGTTCATGCGGTTGATGCTCCGTAAAAACGTGCTTTTCCCGCATCCGCTCGGCCCGATGATGGCCGTCACGGTGTGGCTCAAAATTTCCATGTTGATTTTTTCGACGCCGGTTTTTTTGCCGTAATACAGCGTGAAATCCTTCGCCGTCACGATGGGCGACTGCGGTTTTTTGATGATGTCCGAGTGGATTTCCGGCCTGACGGCGGCCACCCGACGAGCGTAAATATGCGGTTCTTTCACCATGGAAATACGTTCCGGGTTCATTTGTGCTGTTGTCATGATTATCTCATTATTGTGCCTGCAATAAAATTTAAACACATCCGATGGATCGCTTGCTTCGACAATGGCGGAAAACACCACTTTTTGCGTAACTTCCCCACATTGGCGTAGCAAGCAGCGTTGGAAGCGAGGTTCATTTTTTATCGCCACCACAATATTTTAGTTTTTCACTATTCACTTTTAGTTTCCCTTAATGCCCCCGCAGTTTGCCGGCGATGCGGCCGCGGATCACGATCGCCGCAAGGTTCAAAATCAACACGACGAGGATCAGCGTCGCGACGAGCCCGAACTGGTTGTAGGGAACCATCTCGGCCAGCCGGTCGCCCACGGCGATGTCGTAGGCGGAGTAGGATAAAATCGGCGTCGGCTGCATGAGCGGGTTGCCGGTCATGGCGAGGCTTCCCGTCGCGACGGCGCAGGTGAACAGCAGCGGCGCCGTTTCGCCCGCCGCGCGGCTCATGGCCAGAATCGTACCGGTGAGGATGCCCGGCATCGCCGAGGGCAATGTCACGGTGAAAAAGCAGCGTGCGGAACTCGCGCCAAGACCGAGCGACGCTTCGCGGAACGTGTTCGGCACGGAACGGATCGCCTCCTCACTCGCCCGGATGATGACCGGCAGCACGAGCAGGGCCAGCGTCAGCGAACCGGCCAAAATACACGGTTTACCGGTTACATATTGTACGAGGATCGCAAGCCCGAACAACCCGAACACGATGCTCGGCACGCCGGCGAGCGTGTTGATACTGAGCCGGATGACGCGGGTGAGCGTGTTTTCCTTCGCCGCTTCGACGAGATACGCCGCGGTGGCGACGCCGATCGGCAGCGCGACGGCGATTGCGCAAAGCGTCACGAGCAGCGTCCCGAGCAGTTCGGCCCCCACGCCGCCGAGAAAATGCCCCGCCATGGCCGGGTCGTAAAAATAGCCGTAATAAAACGTCCAACGCGGGTTCATCATCGCCGGCAAATCGCGGTCGACCGTGTCGAGCATCGCCCGAAGTTCGGCGAAACTTTCGCCCGGGAAAAGTTCGCGGCGGTCGATTTCCTCTTTCACGTTGGGGAGCACGCTCCCGTCGGCGGCGGTTTGCGAACGCCAGACGACGGCCCGCTGCAATTGCCGATTGTATTTTTCCGCCATGACCCAGTGCGTCGTCCCGAAACGCAATTCCGGCGGCATGTGTTCGATTCCCTCGCGCCGTTCGGGGCCCAACAGTGCGCCGTTTCCGTCCGCCCCGGTGATCCGGTTGCGAAGTTCGCGGAACGCATCCCCGAAGGTCACGCCCGGATCAATTGCGGTTGGCAAGGTTCGTAGCGACAGGTCGACGCCGGCGGCGGAATCGTGATAACGTTTGGCAAGCTCGACGATTTGCCGCCCCGCCACGTTCGCGGAGTCAAGTTCCGCTGCGGTTTCAACGATTTTTTCATATTGCCGGTTCAATTCGTCGGCGTCTTCCGCCTCGCACATTGACGAGAAATACCGCGCGAGCCGTTTCGAAGCCCGATCAAGCTTGCGTGTTTCCGCTTCCGCTTCGGCGAATCGTTCCTCGCGTTCGACCCGTGCCGGCGAATCGGGCATCAGATCGATTTCATACTGCAATTTGAGCAGCCGGTCGGAGTGTTGCTCGCGCGCGGCGCGGTCCCATTTGGCCACCTGATCCAAAAACGGCTCGGGCGCGAGCCACGCGTAGCGGTCGAGCGTTTCATAAACCGGCTTGCGGACCGCCATGCAGCGTTCGAATTCGGCGTCGACGGTTTCGCGAGTTCCCCGCCCGAACTGTCGCGAAAGGAAAAGCCGGTGTTCGACCGTTTCACGGAACAGGAAGGCTTCGCGTCCCTGCCCGAGCAGCGAACCGAGCACGAGCACGAGCACGACGCCGAGAAACGCGACGGCGAGAAAACTCGCGGTCGTAAAGCCGGAATTGGTCGCCAGTCGCACGCGCTGGTGATTCGCCTCACCGATCCGGCGGATCAAACGCTGGGTGATCGCCCCACAAATCCGCCCCAAAACGCGGAACGGCAGACACGCGAGCACAATTGGAAAGCCGAGCAGTTTTCCCGCGAAATGCGATACCGCGGCGAGCGTTTGCCGGAATGTCCCACGTTTATTCTTACCCAAATCGACGTGTCCCATGCCCGACTTGAAGCGACTGGCGAGATATTCGGTGAGCATGTTCAACACAAAGGTGAACATCAACAGCACGAAGCCGACGGCGAACAGGGCGCTGCGGTGAATCGAATCGGCGGACGTTTCACCCATGTCGCCGGCAATGGTCGCGGTCATGGTGCGCACCGCTTCGCCGAAACCGCCGAGGACGGCCCCCACGTCATACCAGGGCGTCGGAAAATTCGACGCGTTGCCCGCGGCCATCCAGACGACCATCGTTTCGCCGATCGCGCGCATCGTCCCGAGCACGATGGCCGTGAGAATGCCGCCGTGCGCGGCGGGAATCACGACCTTGAGCAGCGTTTCCATACGCGTCGCGCCGAGCGCGTAGGAGGCTTCGCGGAGTTCGCGGCCCAGCGAGGTGAGGGCGTCTTCGGCCACGCTGACGATTGTCGGAATCGCCATGATCGCGAGAATCAGCGAAGCGTTTAATGCGTTCGTGCCCGACGGAAAACCGAAGGTGTCCTGCAACCAGGGGGCGACGACCTTGATCGCGAAAAACCCGAAGGCCACCGAAGGAATCGCGGCCAGCAGTTCCATGATCGGCTTGATCCACTGCCGGACACGGAAGGGCACCATGTCACTCAAAACGAGCGCCGTGGCCAGGCTGATCGGAATGGCGATGAGCATGGCGCCGAGCGTGACGACAAGCGAACCGTAAATCATCGACAACATGCCGAATTCCGGGTCGGCGCGTTCCGGGTGCCAGGCGGACGAAGTGAACATTTCGTGCAGCCGCGAACCGAAATTTTGGAAAACCGAACTTTCCGTGACCGCTTGCGGCGAGGCGTCTCCGCCGGTCGAGGTGAGAAAATGCAGGCTTTTCCAGAAAATGAACGCGAAAATGGCGAACACGGCCAACATGGCGATGTTAGCGACCCGGGCCAGGAGCCAGCCGCCCCACCAGCGAATCTGCGTGCGGATGAAATCCTGCCGCCAGGAAAGCAAAAGCGGTTTTTCGTCGTTCATGTGGATGGACGGTGCCAGTTGTTAATGGTATTTAGTCACGGATTTTTGGATTTGTTTTACAAATATTTTCATATTTTCTTAAACAAAAAGAGATTTTGAAAATGATTTTAAAATATCCGTGGTAATCCGTGTACATCCGTGGCTGACATAAAAATAAATGGCACAATACGGTTAATAATTCGTCAACGGGACAAAGCCTTTGGCTTCGATGATGTCCTGGCCGTCTTCGGTGAGGAAAAAATTGCAGAACTGCATGAGCGTCGAACCAAGTTCCGGGTAACCGTCGGTGAAGAGGTACAGCGGCCTTGAAATTTTGTATTTGCCGCTGACGATCGTCTGCTTGCTCGGCATGACGCCTTCATAACGGACGGCCGTGACGCCGGTTTTCACGAATCCGAGTCCGACGTAACCGACGGCGCCGGGGGTCGTGCTGACCCGGGTGAAAATCTGCGGATTCGAGTTGGCGTATTCCACTTTCGCGCCGAGCTTGGCGGAATCGACGGCCAACTGGTGAAACACTTCGTAGGTTCCGCTCGACGTGTCGCGGCTGATTGCCACGATGGGCAAATCCGGCCCGCCGAGTTCCTTCCAGTTGTTTATTTGGCCGGTGAAGATCGCCTTGACCTGGTCCTTGGTCAGTTGCCGCACCGGGTTCGAGGGATGCACGATCAGGCAGACGCCGTCCATGCAGATCGTGAACGGCACGGGCGTTTTTCCGGCGGCGACCGCTTTTTTGTATTCGTCCGGCTTCATGAAGCGGCTCATGGCCGCGATATCGCACCGCCCGTCGATGAGCGCGGCGGCCCCGTCGCCGGAACCGGTTTTTTTGCCGGAAAATTTGACGTCGGGGTGCGATTCGGCAAAGGCCCCGACGAAGGCGTCGATGATCGGCCCGACCGTGGTCGAGCCGTCGATGTGAATTTCGTCCTGCGCCCGAAGGACGCCCGGCGTACAGGCCAGGCAGCCTGTAACCAGAATCGCGGCGCAGGTCGCGGAAAAGGTTCTCATGATGTGCCCCGGTAAAAACGGTTGAACTTGGATTCAATACCGAATTTTTACCACGGCCGTTTTAAGAACGCTTCAAGGGTTTGTTAAGATTCAGTTAAGGGATTCGGTTATTGCGGAAAATATTACTTTTTCTTATTGATTTCCGCAGTGGCCTTGACGAGGCCGTCTTTGACGATTTTGAGGAACTCGTCGCTCGACCAGTTGATCGTCGCGGTCAACGTCGCACCGTCGCGGACGATTTCCGTATTGAGCAACAGGTCGATCAGTTTTTTCGCGTCCGCGTCGACGTTATCCGACCCGGCCATGAAGCGCAGCATGGCCTTGCCGCCGTCGGCCATGTCTTTCAGATCGGACGCGACCTGGTCGCCGGTCAGGGCCAGTCGCAATTGCGTGCAGGTCTTGCCGTCCATGTCGCGTGTGACGGCGCTGAAATTGTCGATTTGTTCAACGATGCGGACCGCGTCTTTATTATTACCGGACTTGGCTTCGCCGGAGTCGATTTTCTTCTGGATATCCGCCTTGATGACCTCAAAAACGCCCTTGCCGATGCGCAGCGATTTGACCGGGGCGTCGTCCGCGAGCAGGAAGCGTCGGGCACGGTCGCTTTGCATCATGTCCAGCTTCCGCTCGACCAGATCGCGACTGAAACTGATCACGACGGCGTAATCGTCGCGGTTTTCCAGCTTTCGACCGCCGAGGAACACTTTCTCGTCTTCCTTTTTGTTCGGGTCGCTGAAACCGACGAGGAAATCGTTTTCTTCGCTTTTGATCATGTCCACCGCGACCATGGGCTTGATAAGATCGAGAAGTCCGGAAAGCTCGGCAGGGCTGAACTTCGTCACGATGGTCAGGCGGACGTATTCCCGGATTTCGGAATTGCGTTCGCCGTCAAAAATACCGGCATCGTAGGCTTTTTTGGCAAAAACTTCGACCTGGATCAACTCGAACTCGGAGAAGAACAGCTCAATGACGTCTTTCGAGGAAATTTTGGTCTTGCCTTTGGCTTCGCGGACCTTATCGAGCAGGTAATCGGCCACGGGGGCGGGAAAATCGTGTTTGTTGCTCGCCTTGACGTATTCCTCGTCGATGCGGGCGGTCAGCGCGTCATAAAATTCACCGAACTCGGGCATCGCGGTCATTTGTTTCACGAGGTCGGTCTGCATCGACCGGGTCGGGCTGACCGTGTAGGAAATGTCGGGAAAATTGCCGTCACGACCGCCCCCCTGTTGGGCAAAGACACTCGTCGCAGCCAGCAGGAAGCAGCTCACAAGGCTGAAAATACGGAAAAATCGGGTTCGTTTCATCATAAAACTCCTTCGTGTCGGTGTAGTAAAGGCTCATCAAAAAGCTTGTTGATTCTTAGCAACATAGGACTGACGCAAGACAAGTCGGAAAGGTTACCGAAATATTTTCGACCCGGTAGAATTTACGCAAAATAATGTACGAAATATTTGTGCTGTCGGAAGTATTTTGAAGCGAAAATGCCTGGGATCGCATTTTATCGAAAAACTCGCGTTGTCCCAAAACGCAAAAACCGTTAAAATTCCTCGTTTGCTGGAAATGGTCGCTGTCGATTCGCGTGACGAAAAGGAAATCCTGTGTACGGAAACACTATATCGCTTCAAAAAACAAATAATTCATGCTTTGACGCGGCCACGCGTCTGGAAAAGGCCCGCGCCATCCTGCGGCACGAAGCCGCCGCAGTGTTGGAAATCGCGGAATCGCTGGGGGAATCGTTTTCCGAGGCCGTCGCCCTGTTGCTGGAATGCCGGGGCTGCGTGATCCTCTCTGGGATCGGCAAGGCGGGATTGATCGCTCAAAAACTGGTCGCGACGCTCGCCTCGACAGGCACACCGAGCCATTTCCTGCATCCCGCCGAAGCGATTCACGGTGATTTGGGTCGCGTCACCGCCGACGATCTGGTCATCATGTTCTCACAAAGCGGTGAAACGGAAGAAGTGGTGCGCATTCTGCCGTCGCTGGCGGAAATGGGCGCCCCGATCATCGCCGTGACCGCGTCGGAAGACTGCACTTTGGCACGTCACGCGGCGGTCGTTCTGCCGCTCGGCAAGCGGAAGGAAGCCGACCCGCTCAACCTGGCGCCAAGCACGAGCACGACGGCGATGCTTGCCATCGGCGACGCGTTGGCCCTGGTCGTCAGCGCCGAACGCGGATTCCTGGCCGAACATTTCGCGAAATTTCATCCCGGGGGCAGTCTCGGTCGCAAATTGAGCCTGGTCGAGGAATACATGCGACCAATTGATGAGTGCCGCGTCGCGCCGGATACGGAAACGGTTCGCGAAATCTTCATGCGGCATCGCGTGCCCGGCCGCCGCAGCGGGGCGGTGATCCTGCGTGACGAACGCGGACGGCTTTCCGGCATTTTCACCGACAGCGACCTGGCACGGCTGTTCGAGTTGCGTGATGACGGCGGTCTCGACCACTCGATCGCCGATGTGATGACCAAGACGCCGCTGGTCGTCGTTCGCGGCTCGAAAATGCTTGAAGCGGTCGCGATTATGGCCAAACGGAAAATCAGCGAATTGCCCGTCATCGACGAAAACCGCATCCCGGTCGGAATGCTCGACATCACCGACGTGGTGGCCCATTTCCCCGAATACGCCCTGTATGCGGAAAATACGACATCCGGCGAAGACACGCGGGACGGTCAATCGCAAAATACGCGTCTGCGCTTCGTCGCGTGATGATCAAAGATAAGGCTTGTCCGGGGATTTCGCTCTGCTTCATCTCCGGCTCTTTTGATATGGCATTCCGTAATTTTCATCATTCCAAATTTCTGACGACTCGGCAGGGATTGCCAAAGGCGAGCACGCCGGGGGGAATGTCATAGGTGACGACGCTGCCGGCACCGATAACGCTTCTTTCGCCGATGGTCACGCCGGGACAAAGGATCGTTCCGCCGCCGATCCAGCAGTCTGCGCCGATTTTGACGGGACGACCGAATTCCGGTCCCTGGTTTTTCCGCGTTTGCCAGTCGAGGGGATGCGTCGCGGCGTAGATCTGCACGTTCGGGGCAAGCAGCGTGTCGTCGCCGATTTCGATTTCGCAAACGTCAAGCAACACACAATGACAATTGAGGAAAACACGATGCCCGAGCTTGATGTTATAGCCGTAATCGCAATGAAACGGCGGCACAATGTATGCGTCGTCTCCCAATGAGCGAAGCAGATTTTGCAGAATGGTTTTCGCACGTTCCGCGTTGTCCGGCGGCAACGTGTTGAACTCATGCAGCAATCGCCTTGCCCGCAACCGTTCCGCGGCAAGTTCCGGATCGTTCGCCAAATACGGTTCCCCGCGAAGCATTTTGGCTTTTTCGGTTGTCATTCGAACTATGATGGGGTTTGTGGCGTTTTGATAAAAACCAAGGTTGTGCCCGGCATTTTGTGCATTCTTAGCCGCCGAACTTGTTCGGCGATTGTCATTCCGCTACGTGTTTTTCAATACGAGCCAGTCGGCGAGGGCGGGCCAAAGTTGCGCGATGGCGAACAGCAGTTTCGCCTTGGCCGGAACGACCAGTTCGGGCTTGCGGCGTTCGCAGGCTTTGAGGATCCTTGCGGCAAGTCGTTGCGGATCGATCTTCCCGACCTTGACGCCCGCGCCGGGCTTGAGGGCGTTTTCCGGGATGCCTTCGGTGCCTTCAAGGCGGTAGAGGCGTTCGGCGTCGCGTTTGATCGGACCGGGGCAGACGAGCAGGGTATGCACACCCTTCGGACCGAGTTCGAGCCGCAACTGCTGCGAAAACGCGGCGACGGCGAACTTCGAAACGGGATAGGCCCCGACCCAGCGCGAGGCGCTTTTTGCGGCCAGCGAACCGATGTTGACGATGTGCCCGCGCGTTTTGAGCAGGTGCGGCGCGGCGGCCTTCGTACAGCGGATGGTTCCGAGTACGTTGAGGTCGAACAACGACTGGAACTGCTCGGGCGTCGTTTCGAGCACGTGCCCGCGCATCGAACGCCCGGCATTGTTGACCAGCACGTCGATCCGACCATAGTGCCGTACGATTTCATCGAACGCACGGTCGACATCTTCCTGCTTCGTGATATTGCCGCAAACGGGTAGCGTTTCAATGCCGGCATCGGTCATTTCATCGGCCGCGTTGTGTACGTCGCCGCATTCGAGCGCGACGACGGCCAACTTCGCCCCGGCCTTGCCGAACCCCTCCGCGATGATCCGGCCCAGGCCGCTTGACCCGCCGGTGACGACAACGACCTTGTCCTGCCAGTAGCCCATGGGTTCAAAATCCTTTTGCGTTCACCAGGCAAGAAAAAACTATTCGTGTTCACCCGTACCGCCCGTGCTGAGGGCGATTTTGGGATGCTTGGCGCGGAACTCCGCAATGCCTTTTTCCGAGACGCCGGTGATGTTCATGATCTCGATTTTCTTCAGCGACTTGCTTTCCCCGAGGGCGTTGAGGCCCTTGTCGGTAAATTCGTTGTTGTCGCCGATGATGATCGTTTCCAGTTTCGGCAGCTTGGCCGCGAGTTCCAGCGTTGCGTCCGTCTGCTTGGTTTTTCGCAATTCCAGGCTTCGCAAAGCGGTCGTCGTGGCAAGCGCCTTGCGGCTTTCATCCGTAATCGATTCCATGTCATACAAAGCCAGATTGATCAGCTTTTTGTTGCCCGAAATGGCGGCGATCAGTCCCTCGTCGGTGACGGAACGCACTTCATACAGGGTGAGGCGGTTCAGGTCGGTCATCGACTTGAGAACGGCAAGCCCTTCGTCGTTGATAAGGTCGTTGTCGCGAATCAAAAGACGCTGCAACTTGGTGCCCTCCAGTTTTTTCAGGCCGTCGTTCGTGATGTCCAGCAGGCGGAACAGGGACAGGTCGACCAGTTCGGGAATGTCCTTGATGTAATCCAGACATTCGTCCGAGACGTTGGCGTCCTGCAGAAACAGGGCCCTGAGTGCGGGATGACCGGCAAGATGTTGAATCGAACTGTCACGATAGGACGCACCGCGAAGCCGGAGAACTTTCAGAGTTTTAATATCGGCCACGTATTTCAGGGCTTCGCCTTCCACGGAGGTGCACTGACGCAGGTCCAGTTGTTCCAATGCCGGCAAATTGGGGAGAACGCGGAGATCAAAAGTTTTGAAGGCGTTCGATTGCAGGTCCAGAATTTTGAGCTTCGGCATCCCGTTCGCAATCGCCTTGAGTGATTTGCCGTCCAGCTTCAGGCATCGATTGACCGACAAATCGGTCAGTTCCGGCATGGTTTCGCCCAATTTTTCCAGCGAAGCGATCGCGATATTCGTATTTTTGAAATGCGCGGTTTTCACATTCTTCAGGTTGGTGAGCCGGGTCACGCCGAAATCGTCAACGCCCGGGCCGCTGAAGGTCACCTTTTCCAAATCGGTCAGTTTGTTGATCGCGTCGAACAGTTCGCCGACGGATTTGTTGTACTCCGTGTCGGCGACGGTTTTTCCGGCGGCTTTGTCTTCCTCGGACGCCGGGTCAAGGGCTTTGTTCAGGGTCAGCGTGACTGCCACGACCGCGCCGGCGGCGTTCTTTTCAAGTGAACCGTTGTTTTTCTCCAGAAGAGAAGCGGCAACACTCACATCAATCGGCTCGGCGGTCGGTTTGGGTAAAGCTTTGTCAGCCGGTTTGGCGGCCGGCTTTTCCCCGGCGTTTTCAGCGTTCGAAGACTCGCCGGCTGGCGGCGTTGTTGATTTGTCCAGACAACCGGCCAGAAACAGGCAGCCGGCCAACATGGTCATTCCCGCGAATTTTATGCCCCAATTCATGATTGACTCCCAGCAATATGGTCTATGATTGATTTGTTACATGATGTTGATGTCGGCGATAAGGCCGATACGGCTATTTTTATTCTAACAGAAGGGTTGGCCTTGAGTAGGCATTTGGGATTATTTTCCGCTTTCGGACGCCTCGGTGTCGGCAATCACTTCCCGGGCCAGCTTCCGGTAATCGTCCGCCCCGTTCGAAGAATTATCGTACTGAAAAATTGGGCGGCCAAAACTCGGGGCCTCCGCCAGACGGATATTTCGGCGTATTTTCGTCTCGAATATCTTCGCCCCCGTCCAAGGCGACTTTCCTCGCGATTGCGTCTGTTCGAAAAACGCGCTCACATCGGATTCAACCTCGCCGGCCAGCCGCGTGTTGGCTTCGAACATGCAAAGCACGACGCCGCTGAGCCGCAATTTGTTGTTGAGACGTTTTTGCACCAACTCAATGGTGCGTAGCAATTTACTCAAACCGTGCAAGGCAAGGAAATGTGGTTGCAGCGGCAGAAAGACTTCGCCGACGGCCGTAAGGGCGTTGAGCGTCAGCACCCCCAGCGAAGGCGGGCAGTCCATAATGATATAGTCAAAGGCCATATCGTCTTGCGCCAATTTGTCCCGCAAAATCATGTCACGGCCGACCACACCAAGCAATTCAGGTTCCGCCGCAGCCAAGTCAATATGTGCAGGAATCAACCACAGGTTCTCGGAAACCTGTTGCCGCACGTTTTTCAAGTCGAGATCGTTGACGAGAACATCGTAAACCGACTCAAACTCAATCTGGGGTTCGATCCCAAAGTGCAATGTCGCATGGGCTTGCGGATCAAGGTCGATCAAACAGACCCGGGCTCCGGTTTCGGCCAGCGCGGCGCTGAGATTGACGGCTGTTGTCGTCTTGCCGACTCCGCCCTTTTGATTCATGATGGCAATGGAACGCATATTTGAGATTTTCACCTTGATTGAAGCAAAAAACGGGATAATTAATGGCAACTGAAATTATACTGCATGGCGAATTTTTTACCTAGTGGTGTATTTGCCCGAAAACGTGAAGGTCAAGAGGCATTTTTGAGAACCCCCTTGACTTTCCCGTTTTTTCACTGAATAATGGAAATAAAGTTGGTTCTTTCAAACATAAACGCCGGGGATCGCTATGTCAGCACGAAAACAGACACAGCTCAGCGAAGCGATGGAAGATTATCTGGAGGCGATTTACCATATTTCCGTCGAGGAAGGCGGTGGTGTCAAGCCGGGATTGATCTCGAACCGTCTTGGTGTACACAAATCGACCGTTACGATCGCCCTTCGTCAATTGGACGCGATGAAAATGATCAGTTACTCGCCCTATCAGGAAGTGCACCTGACTGTCGAGGGTTTCAAACATGCCGAATCGGTCATCAAGCGTCACCGACTTTTCTACCATTTTTTGAAAGATGTGCTTGAAGTCGACGACGAATTGGCCCAAAAAACCGCCTGTCGATTGGAACACGCCCTGCCGCCGGAAATCGTCGACCGTTTTGCCGATTACGTTCGCGATCAGGTCGCGCTCAAACAAAAAGGCCGCGTTGTCACCGGCTAAAAAACATCGCCAAGTGCATTGAGAAAAACGAAATGATCAACGTCGTCAAAACAGAATCGCCTTCCGGGTTCGACGAAAAGCCGTCCGTTTCGGGCTTGAAATCGCCCCGTATCTGCGTGTTGGACGCGCTCAAAACTTCGGACCGCGCCACCGTCGTCGGACTCAACACCTCGAACGACCTGCAGGGGCGGCTCACGGGCATGGGGCTGGCCGTCGGGGCGAAAGTCGAAATTCTACAGGGTGGCCATGGACGTTTCAAACCGCTGCTCATCGGGGTGGGCGAAAGCCGCATCGCCATCGGTCGTGACATCGCCCAAATGGTGCTCGTCGAATCCGACGGGAAAGGGCCGCAATGAAGCAATCGCACCAGGACATTCTCGTCGCCCTGGCGGGACAGCCGAACTGCGGCAAATCGACCATCTTCCAGCGACTGACCGGCGTTCACCAGCAGGTGGCCAATTATCCCGGGGTCACGGTCGAAAAAAAGTCGGGCCATTATCACGAGCAATTTCCCGATTGCCGCATCGCACAAACATCTGCAAAACCGGACGCCGTGGTCGAAACGCCGGTCGGTGAAACTTCGCAAAACGAGGCCCGCCGCACGCACCAGCACGCGAGCTGCAATCGCCGCGTCGAAGTGGTCGACCTGCCCGGGACCTACAGCCTGACCTCCTACACGCAGGAGGAACGCATCACGCGCGACTATCTCCTGCTCAGTTCGCCCGAAGTGGTCGTCGTCATCGTCGACGCGTCGAACCTGCGCCGTCATTTGCCCTTCGCGTTCCAGATTCTCGAAATGCGGTTGCCGACCATCCTGTGCGTCAACATGCTCGACGTGGCGAAGCGCCGCGGCATGACGCCGAACATCGCGCGGCTTTCCGAAATGCTCGGCGTTCCCGTCACGGCGACGAACGGCGCGACCGGCGAAGGCGTCGAGGAATTGCGACGCGCGATCCACGACGCCGTGCAGCCGGTGGGGCATGATTTCACCGCTTGGAAAATCGATTATGAACCGAATTTCGAGGCCGCCGTCACGACGGTCGAAGCGGCCTTGCGGACGCGGCAACATCTGGTCGAGGATTTTTCCGCCCGCTGGCTGGCCGTCAAACTGCTGGAAAACGATTCCGACGCCCGCCGGATCGTGCAACATCACACGCACGAGGAAAACTGGGAGGAACTGCTCGTCCTTGCCGAAAACACCTACAAAACCTGCGAGGCCGATCACGACACGACGCCGCAAAAGGCCATCGCCCAAGCCCGCTCGGATTTCGCCGACCGCATCGAAGCCGCGTGCGTCGCCCGCGATCCGCGACGACGTTACCGCAAGTCGGACCTGATCGACCGCTGGGCCTGTCACCCGGTCTTGGGGTACGTGATGCTCGTCCTGGTCATGTTTCTCGCGTTCCAACTGACCTTTTCGCTGGCCGACGGCTGGAACTGGTTCCCGACCTACGCCCAAAGCGAAACCGGCCGATGGCGTTGGGAAATGGGCACCCCCATGGGCTTCGTCGAAACCGTGTTCGACTCATGGCTGCCGGCGCTGCTCGGTCCGCTGTTGCCCGGCGGCGAAAACAATCCGGCGCGTTCGCTGATCTTCGACGGCGTCATTCGCGGCGTGGGCGGCGTCATTGTTTTCGTGCCCGTCATTTTTTTCATGTTCCTTATCCTCACGTTTTTGGAGCAGACCGGCTACATCGCCCGGGTCGCGATGATCATGGACCGGCTCATGCGCTTGTTCGGCCTGCAAGGGCAGAGCGTCATGCCCATGATCCTGGCCGGAGGAATCAACGGCGGCTGCGCCGTTCCGGCGATCATGACGACGCGCAACATGAAGGACCATCGCGAACGCATTTTGACGATTTTGATTCTGCCGATGATGAACTGTGGCGCGAAAATGCCGGTTTACCTGCTGCTTGTCGGCGCGTTTTTCGCCGCATGGAAAAGTCTCGTGATGGTTTCGCTCATTTTCATTTCGTGGGCGATCGCCCTCGCCAGCGCGAAAATTTTGAGCCGCACCGTGGTTCGCGGTCGGGCTTCGCCGATGCTGATCGAACTGCCGGCGTACCAGGTGCCGCGGTTTTCCGGCATTTTGCGAACGGCGGCCCTGCAAAGCTGGTGGTTCCTGAAAAAAGCCGGCACGATCATCCTCGCGGTCAACGTGCTGCTCTGGTGCCTGATGTACTACCCGCGATCGGCTGGCGAAAACGGCGCGGTCAGCGAAAGCGAGCGTTTGGCCAATTCCTACGCGGGCCGGATCGGTCGCCTGTTCGAGCCGGTCAGCCGTCTGGCGGGCTTCGACTGGCGCGACAACATCGCTCTGACAGGCGGTTTCGTGGCCAAGGAAGTGATCGTTTCCTCACTCGGAACGCTATACAGCCTTGAGGGCGATTCCGATTCCGCCGTCGACGTTGCCGTGTCCGCGGAATCCCCCGTCGACGGAACCGCCGAAGAGGAAGCGGAACGCGAGGCCGTGGGAACGCAACTGGCCCGGTCACCCGACTGGAACGGCGCTAAGGCCTTCGCGATGATCGTTTTCGTGATGATTTACGCCCCCTGCACGGCGTCCTGCGTCGTGATTTACCAGGAAACCCGCAAGCTGCGCTGGGTCGCCACGGCCATTGCGTTCAATACCGCGGTCGCCTTCCTGCTGGCGGTTGCCATTTACCGCCTCGGCGGGATATTTGTTTGAAACAGGATATTTGTTTGAGAAAAGGTAGGGCGGTCTCGCCGAGACCGCCGCAACCAGAGCTCGAAGCGTAAGCGAGGGACAGGAAAAAATCAAACAACAGCCGGAATGGAGGCGGTACGCCGCCGGAATGACGGAATCCCGAAATCAAGGCAAAATAGTCATCCCGTCATTTCGCTGCGCTCCATTCCGGCTTTTGCTTCAAAATGGTTTTTGAAAACCTCATATCGTTGTGAAATGAATTAACCATCAACGGCGGTCACGGCGTGACCGCCCTACCTCGACAAGGAACAGGACCTCATGAGACAATACAAAAACGTTGAAACGCTTGGCTGGGTCGACGCCGGGGATTTTTCGCGGTCGCATTTGCAAATGATCGACCAGACGCTGCTGCCGGTCGAATTGAAAATGCTCGACTGCCGCACGATCGAAACCGTTTGGGAGGCGATCAAAATGCTGCGGGTCCGCGGCGCGCCGGCGATCGGCATCGCGGCGGCATACGGGCTTTGCGTCGGGCTGCAACCGCTTTTCGAAGGCGGCGCCGAACCGTCGGAAGACGGGTTTTTCGCGAAACTGGCCGCATCGCACGACTATCTCGCGGGCAGCCGACCGACGGCCGTCAACCTGTTTTGGGCGCTCGACCGCATGTCGGCCAAAGCCGCGTCGCTTCGCGGGTCGATGCCGCCGCGCCAACTGGCCGCCGCGCTGCTCGACGAGGCGAAAGCGATCCACGAGGAAGACCGCCGCATCTGCCGCGCGATCGGAAATCACGGGGCCGCGCTCGTTCGCGACGGCGATTCGCTCCTGACCCATTGCAACGCCGGCGGGTTGGCCACGGCGGATTACGGCACGGCCTTGGCCGTCTTTTTCGCCGCGACGGAACAGGGCAAGAAAATACATGTCTTCGCCGACGAAACCCGCCCGCTGTTGCAGGGAGCCCGGCTCACTTCGTGGGAGCTGTGGCAGCGCGGCATCGACGTGACGCTGATTTGCGATTCGATGGCCCCGCTCGTCATGCGGCAGGGTCGGGTCAACGGCGTGTTCGTCGGAGCCGACCGCATCGCCGCGAACGGGGACACGGCCAACAAGATCGGCACCTACGGCGTCGCGGTCGCGGCCCGGGCGCACGGCGTTCCGTTTTACGTCGCCGCGCCGGTTTCGACCTTCGACCCGGCCATCGCCGATGGCGGCCTGATCCCGATCGAAGAGCGTGACCCGGACGAAGTCCGTTGCGGCTTCGGCACGCGCACGGCCCCGGCCGAAGTCAAGGTCTACAACCCCGCGTTCGACGTCACGCCCGCCGAACTGATCACGGGCATCGTGACCGAACGCGGCCTTATCTCGCCGGTCAACTGCGAAACCGTCACGGCCATGTTCGCGAAAAAATAAAAGACGCCAAGCAGACACAGAACGCCAGAGATCACTTTGCGAACCTGGCTTTCTTTGCGACTTGGGAAAACGAACTCTGTTGTCACGCAGTTCGGGAGTTTTCAACGGCTTCGGCATACAACACGAGTCGATTCACGCCTCTGCTCACGTTGAAAATCGGAGGGATGATACGCGACAACGGTGGATGCACCGCAAAAATTGGATTCACACCGCCGATTCACCGGATCATTCGGGAGAAAAAAAATGCCGCCATGAACCGATGAAAATGTCAATGAGCGCACCGTTTTGAAATTCAGGCAAAAAATGGCATTTGCAGAGGTGACTTTCATTCCTCCCATGGCCACGGATAACTGAACATAAATATTTAGCGCGGCGGCTTTTCGCGGTTGATTTTTCAAGTAGAATATGAATAACGAAAGTTATAAAGCGCTCGTAGCTCAATCGGATAGAGCAACGGATTTCTAATCCGTAGGTTACAGGTTCAAGTCCTGTCGGGCGTACTGCGGAACATTCTAAGTATAACCTCTTGTGTAGGAGAGGCTTGGGTAATTCGATGTTCCGTATCGGGACACGACTGATCATCGTGTCCAATTTTTTCTATTCCTCGCGAATTACCCACGCCCAAAAGTTTGCTCACTTTCCAAGGAAACCTACACTCATGTACATCTCGGAATTTTACCGCGATTACTTCGCGCCGGTTTACCTTGCTCGCACAAAAAAAGAACGCGATTGCTGTATGACCAAATTCTGAATTTGTGGATCGGGGAACTTGACGATCTCGAAATTTCCAAAATTTCCCCGACACATTGTCAACGATTTGTCGACGCATCGCTTGAGCGGGTCAAACCCAACACGGTCGCGAAATACTGTCGGCACATGAATACCATGTTTCTCAAGATGTCGCGACCGGGCTACAAAAATCGCGAGGCGTTCGGGTTTATCAACGATCCGCCCTATTGCAAGCCCCCCCGGTTGATGAAGCGTTTGCCGAAAGAAGTACGCGATCGCGATATTGTCAGCCTGATTCATGCTTTGTCGGAAATACGCGAATACCCGAAATATGTCGAGGAGAAACCCCGCCCTTTGTGGTGGAAATCACTGGTTCTTTTCACTGCGACCACGGCAGTCAGAAGAGGCGTGATTTTTCATGTGAAATGGGATGCGTTCGACTTGGAACGGAATATCAGTAGTTCGTAAGAAAGCTTGAGGATGAAAAAAATGATATAGACGAACCCAAGGGATTTCTGCTAAAAAGGTTGTGATAAACAAAAGCAGCCGTTTTCAGGAGGAAAAACCATGGGTTCGCCAAGGAAAAATTATAGCGGAAAATTTCAGGTATCCGTTCACGGTTTATACCGTGAAAACGTGAAAATTGGTCTTTGTGAACAAGTTGAAAAGTGTTAAATTATGTGTCATGAATTGGAAGCAACTTGCATTGGAACAGGCGGTTTTGATCAAACAGCTTCAGGCTCGCATCGTCGAACTTGAGGCGGAAGTCGCTGCGCTGAAAAAGAATTCTTCCAATTCGTCGAAACCGCCATCGTCGGACATCGTCAAGCCGCCGAAGGACAAGCCGCCGGTCGATCCGAAAACCAAACGCAATGCGGCAACGCGAGGGCGTTGATCCCGGTAGCCTTCGGCCCCCAATGCTTCGCGAGTCGTTGCGTCCGCAAGTTGCGCTGCGCTCCACATGCGGCTCTTTCAATTCGCTTCGTTGTTGACGAGTCGGCATCAGCGACCATCCCTGAAAGATATTGAACTGTCAAGGAGGTCTCTGGCCGGTTTTTTTCTCTTTCAGGGCGTTCAATTCCGGCAAACTTTTTCAAGTTTGTTGCGTGATGTTTTTTGTCAACATGTTTTGGTCCGTTGCGACCTGTCGAACATTGAAAAAACAATTCCCATTGCATCGCGATTTATTGCGAGACTACGTGGT
>JAVBQX010000308.1:0-14285 GCA_031548645.1 Thermoguttaceae bacterium | reverse complement strand
ACCATCGAACAGTTGCGTTCGCAGAAACAGCCGCGCGGCGAGTTTCGCTGGCTGTTGTGGCAGTGCCGCCGCCAGTCGTCGGGGCTTTTCCGATTCGGGATCGACATGGCGCTTTTGATCCTGTGCTGGCCGATGATGGTGCATTTGGTCCCCGGAAACTCCGAACATTACCGGCTGCACAATTTTCTCGAATACGGCATTCCGTTTTTTTTGATCGTCGGCGGGTACGTCATCCTGTGCAACATTTTTTATCCCGACCACAACAAAAACGGCATCATGGTGCTGTCGCAACGGGGGATTTCGCCCGGCAAGGTCTGGTGGAGCCGCATCGTGACGTTCGGCGGACTGCTGGCGATTTGCCTCGCCGCGCTGGTCGGCTCGCAATGGATCAACGAACGATTGGGCAAGCCGATCAGCGAATTTACGCCCGACGCGGTTTTAGCTGTTTCGATCTACTTGATCCTCTTCTTTACGCTCGGGCAGTTCGCGTCGATCATGAGCCGCAGTTTGATTTTGCCATTGCTTTACACGGTCCTGTTCCTGTTTGCCGGTTTCTGGTGGGGCATGTACGTGCTTTATGTCAACGACCTGGCTCATTATGCCAGAGTCGCCGTCTCAATTTTCGACTTGTGGCCGATCGCGGCCGTCTTCCTGCCGGTTGTGCTGGCGTTTTTCGTCGCCTCGCGCTGGCGCATGAGCGACTGGATGCGTGACCGGCCGTTGCGTGCGTCGTGGCGGAAATTCGCGCTGAGCTTCGGCGGTGGGTTGGCAATAAGCATCGTACTGCTGGCCGCGTTCCGGCTTACGACCGTGCCGACCGCGTCGCTCGGTTACAAGCTCGACCCCTGGGTCTTGCAGCAGAAGATCGACTACGCGGCCAACGGCGAACGATTCGCCGCGGTGAGGGAATCCTTGAAGGGCGACAACAACTTTGCCGATTATCTCGCCGCGAGGCAAGAGTTCATGGCGATGCTTGAAAACCCCTTGCAAACGGCGGCAGGGAATTATCCCAATGACGCAACGCTTTACTATTTGATCTCGCAGCAGATCATGCGGGACGACGTGACGCCCGAATTCCTCCGCGAGGCGATTGCCTTTCTGGAAACGGCGAACGAACACCGTGTCCCCGCGACGGTCGCTGTTGAGCGGTATTACGAACGGGTCATCAATCTCATCCGGACCGGGGAACCGATGTTTTCGGAGCCGGAACCGCGATGGGAACTCCGGTTCGAGCGTTGGTGCAGGGTCATCGCGCCGTGGGAGAAGACGCGGGCCTTGCGATTCGCGGAATACCGCTTCCAGACCGATTCCCTGCTCGCGGAACAGTCGGAGCGTTTGGTCTTTGAAAACGAAGGCGACGTCGAATACCTGACGAAGAAAATCGATACATTGAGAGCCACCACTCCGAACCACTATATTTATTTTTTTTCCGACTATTTTTACATCATTCCCGCGACGCCGTATTCGATTTATTTGCAGGAGCAAGGCCGCCGCATTGCGATTTTGGAGGCGGCGCTGCGGCTGTGGTACGACGAACACGGCGAACTGCCCACAACGCTCGACGAACTGAAGGGCACCTACCTGACCGAAGTGCCGCTCGTGCCGTATTACAACCGACCGTTTGAATACAACCCGCACCCCGGCGAAGACGATACGCTCAACGCGGTCAATCAATCACATGTCAACGGCACGCCGTACCTCATGACGAAAATGGACGATCAATTCCCGGACGGTCACAATCAAACCATGATTTTCGATTTGACGTTTGCGAAGGAAGGGGCGAGGGACTAGGGATTAGGGGCGAGGGACTAGGGGTGAGGGATTAGATCAATACTCAAAATTCAAATTCCTCCCCTAGCCCCTAACCCCTAACCCCTCGTCCCTAACCCCTAGCCCCTCGTCCCTAACCCCCAACCCCTAACCCCTCATCACTACCATGACCACCAAAGCCGTCAAAGCCATGTTTTGGAAGGAATACCGGCAGCAGATTCTTTTGCTGGCGGCGATTTTCCTGCTTGGAATCCTCTTCCAGTTCTCGGCCTGCCTGTCGAGCCTGTTCGTGCACAACACGCCGGCCTATTGGTCACTCGGCATGTTCGTCACGGCGCTTTACGCGGCGGGTGCGGCGGGCGTTTTATTCGCGCGGGAGCACGACGAGAAAACCTTCGGGTTTTTGCGAAGTCTGCCCCTGACGGCGGACACGATCCTCGTCGGCAAGCTGACCTGGCTGTTGAGCAGTACGCTGCTGCTCGGCCTGCTGATGGGTTTCGAATCGCTGTTCTGGGTCGCATTCGCGGGAACGGACGACAGCGGGCCGTTGGTTTTCGGCGTCGCGGGCGTGGCTGTCGTCGAGGCCCTGTGCTGGGGCCTGTTCTGGTCCGTGCGTTCGCGGAGCCAGTTGAACGCGTTGCTGGCGACCTTCCTTTCGGCGTCGATCGGCGCTTACGCCATGTCGCTGATCTGGAATTACACCTTCGGCGGCGGCAACCAGTTGGTCATCGACATGTACGCCGGCGGCGCGGTTTTGCGACTGCCGCTCGCGCTCGCGGTTGGCGCAATCGCCCTGCTCAACGCCCGGAAATGGCTCTATCGCCAGATGGGCCGACCGCTTCCCACCCTCACTCCGACGCAACTGACGCGGCGGTCCAAAAAACTGCTCGCGCGGCCCCGCCGGGGCGAAATGCGCTGGCTGCTCTGGCTCGCGTTCCGCCAGTCGCGAACGGCCTTTCTGTACCTCGGGCTGACCTTCGCGCTGATGATCGGCGTGCTGGCCGCGTTTTACAAAAACGTTTTTCCCACGGACGCGTTGTTCGAATTGACGCTGGCCCTCCTGTTGGGCTTGGCCGTCGGGCTGGCGTTCTGCAGCAGCGTGTTTTTCCGCGACCAGCAGAACAACGCCGCGGCCATGCTGACCCATCGCGGCATCGCGGCGGGCAAAATCTGGTGGAGCCGCATGCTCGTGTTCGGCGCTGCCTATGCGCTGTATTGCATCCCGCTGGTCGTCATTTATTTGACGGTCGCGTTCAGCAGGGGCAACGATCTTTTCACATTCTTTCTCTGCAATGAGGGATATAATTCGACCTACATCCTCCGTTTTTGGGACATTCACGTCCGCGCGGAAATGTGGCACGGCCTTTATGTCGCCGTGACGCTGTTCGGCGCGATTTTCTGCTTCGGGCAGATGATTTCGCTGTTCCTGCGGAGTTTTCTCGCGGCGATTCCCGTGGTCGCGGCCATGTTCTGCGGCGTCTTTTTCTGGGTCATGATCGTCAAGTACCTGCTCGGCTACGAGGGGCTGTTTTGGGCCGTCTGGCCCGTGCTGATCGGCTGCCTGCTCGCCTCGCGACTGCGTGCGGCCAACTGGCAGCGGGGCCGCAACACCTGGCTCGCCTGGCGTCCGCCGCTGCTCGCCGTGGCTCTTCCGGCGGTGCTGATCCTGTGCCTCATCCCCTTCGTCCGCGTCTATTCCGTCCCGGTGGTTTACCTGGGGTATGGCGGTGAGGTACCCGGGGATGTTCGGTTCGCATGGCGTTCTCCGGATGTGGACCCTTTGCATTATTACATTACGATTGGTCCAACGGGAGGACGAGGGGGTGAGTATGTGAAACCCGCACAAGGATCGCCGCGATCGAACGATGTTGTCGAAAACGTCCGAAACGCCCTGAAGCGAAATCACGCCTGTTACGGAGATAATCAAAGTTCATATCGTTATGTTTTTTCGCAAATTGACACCTATTTCAATCATGCCACGGTTGACCTTGACACTCGCATTGATGCGCCGCCTGAATTTTTGCAGCACCTGACCGCCCTGCAGGAAAACATGCCAGAAACGTCGCGGCAACTGATCACCCTGCTGGAGAACGAGCCCAAAACGCGCCCGGCGCTGCGGGAGAGAATCGCACGTGATTATTACAGGGCCTATCGTGACCTGGAACAATTACCGGCGTTGATTCGTAATGCCGTGCCGTGGGAAAAACGCCGCTTCATGCGAATGCTCAATTACGAATTCCAGTTGAAATCCCAACTGGCGGATTCGGTGGAGCAGCTTGTTTACCACAACCAGGGCGGTTACAACATGGTTGCCAACCAAGGTCAGGTCGTCCGTTTTAACCTGGGGAGACAGTATTACGATTTGTTTTTCAGTACGTACTTTATTCACGGGGGACGCCTCGGCGCGGGGTATGACAATGCGACCGACATTTATTGGGTGCTGGATCAGGAAACCCGGCGCCGGGCGATGATCCTGCAATTGGCCCTGCACGCGTATTACCTGGAACATGGCAAACTGCCCGAAACGCTGGCGGAACTGGAAGACGGTTACCTGACCAAAGTGCCGACCGTGCCCATTACAGGCGACGCCTTCGAATATCACCCCGCCCCGCCGGCGGACGAGGTGGTCAGTTACACAAACTATGACTGGGGAAGTGAAAAACACACCGGCATGCCGTATCTCCGCGTGCCGGTCACCGAATGCGTTTCCAACACTCTCCCCATCGACGGCCGGGCGTTTCCGCTGGAATTCGTCAAAAGGAAAATCGCGGCGGAATGATAAGGTAGGGCGGTCACGCCGTGACCGCCGTTTTTTTACGTATGCCATCGCCGAATGGTCCGCGAAAGTCACGAAAAAATTTCATCAAGTCCCTGTTCGAGGGGCTTGAGTTGCTTGCAGGGCAGCGGCAGTTGCAGGCGACCGACAGTTTCCTCGAAGTCGACGGTCACCGTTTTTTCATCGCCGCCGGTCACGGCCTGCACGACACCGAACCCGTAATCGCGGTGTCGCACGGGCATGCCGACCTTGTATTTCGGGCGTTTCGGTTTTTGTTCCGCGTCGGACGGTTGATGGATGGGAGTTTTAACGTCCCGCGTTTGATCGTCAGACAGCGACTCGCCCCGGTCGTCGGGCTTGGTTTTTCGTTTCTCAACACGGCCGATTTTTCCCGGCGGCGTTTCCAATTGCTTGTGCAGTTCGGCTGCGGTGGTCAGGTGCAGTTTCAATTCCTCGGTCTGCTCGCTTTTTTGTTCCCGGCGCGTTTCAGCCTGTTTTTTGCGGCGTGCCTCGGCCAACGCGTCCCGCTGGTCTTTCGCCCGTTGCGCGGCCACCTGTCGCAACTGCTCGCGCAACGGGTCGATTTTCCGCCGGTCTTCCTGCGATGATTCCGCGTCGGTCGCATCCGTATCATCATAAATTTCGTCGTCCGCATCAGGCGGCACGTCATGTTCGTCAAAGGTGATCGTCGGCAGTTCGTCGTATTCCTCGTCGACAAACGGTTCGTCGTCCAGAAGCGGCACGTCAAAACCGTCGTGATTTCCGGCAATTTCGTCGACTTCGACGTCGCAGTAGTTCGGGTCGACGTGATACGCGGCCGCGCCGTCACCGGAAAAGCCGTATTGCATAATTTCGCGCAGCGCCGGTTCGTCGGGCACGTCGCCCGGCGATTCGCAGCGCAAAATCTCGTCCTGCGGCAGTTCCATCAGGAAGCGGCTCAATATGCTGACGTTGTACGAGCCGCGGAATTCCCGGTATTGCGTCCGGCTCAATCGCAGTTCCTCCTCGGCCCGGGTCATGCCGACGAAAAACAGCCGCCGTTCCTCTTCAAGCTGCATCGCGTCGTTGCTCGAACGCTCGTGCGGAATCATCCCCTCTTCGACGGCGATGAGATACACGACCGGAAATTCCAACCCCTTGGCCGCGTGCAGCGTCATCAGCGACACGCGGTCGGAATCGTCGTCCCAGGCGTCGATGTCGCTGGCCAGCGCGACCTGTTCGAGAAAGATTTCGAGCGGGTTTTCGCCCGAAAACTGCCGGTCGAACTCCTTCGCCTCGGAGAGCAGTTCCTCGATGTTGGCCAATCGCTGCCGGTCTTCTTCGTCGTCGGAATTTTCGTATTGCGCGTCGTATTGCGTTTCGCTTAAAATGGCGGCGATGAGCGTTTCGATTTTTCCCTCGTCGATCCGCTCGAAATAATCGAACAGCTTGACGAAATCCAGCACCGCCTTGCGAATTTTGCCCGACAGGCCCGGAATCCGCTGGGCGTCCCGGGCCGCGTCGAGATGCGAAACGCCCAACCGGTAGGCGTGCTCCTCGATCCGTTCGAGCGTCGTCCGGCCGATGCCGCGCCGCGGTTCGTTGATGATGCGCAAAAACGCGATCGTGTCGCTCCTGTTGTACAACAGTTGCAGGTAGGCGACGATGTCCTTGATTTCCTTGCGGTTGAAGAATTCGAGCCCGCGCACCAGTTGGAAGGGCACGTTGTTCCGACGCATCGCGTGTTCCAAATTTCGCGAGAGGGCGTTCATCCGGTAAAAAACTGCGTAATCCTTCGGTCGGCGTTTGCCCGCCGCCACTTCGCGGGCGATTTCCTCCGCGATGAAATCGGCCTCTTCCTGCTGGTTGAAACATCGCAAAACCCGCACCGGCATGCCGTCCGGGTTGTCGGTGTACAAGTCCTTCTTTTTGCGGTGTACGTTGAAGCGGATCAGTTCCGATGCCGCGCTCAGAATGCGCTTCGTGCTGCGATAATTCTGCTCCAGCCGGATGACTTTGACGTCTTCGAAGTCCTTTTCAAAATCGAGAATGTTCCGGATGTTCGCACCGCGCCAACCGTAGATCGACTGGTCCGGGTCACCCGTCACGGCCAGATTGCGGTAATTGACCGACAGGGTGCGCGCGATCGCATATTGGACCGTGTTCGTGTCCTGATATTCGTCGACCAGAATGTAGCGGAAACGGTTGTCGAGCGTTTCGCGGACTTCGGGGTGCGCCCGCAGCATAACGGCGATGTGCAGAAGCAGGTCGTCGAAATCGACCGCGTTGGCCCGTTTGAGCGCTTCCTGATACGCGGGGTACACGTCTTCGACGATGCTGCCGAGCATGCTGCCCTGTCGGGCGACGTATTGCGCGGGCAGGGTCAGCGAGTTTTTGGCCCAACTGATGGCCGAGGCGATCTGGCCGGAATTGATGCCCGGCGGCAGTTTCGTCTGTCCCAACACGGTGTCGAGCAGTTTTTTGCTTTCGTTCGTGTCATAAATCGAATAGCGAGGGTCGAGTCCGACGTGTTGGGAATATTGTCGCAAGGTCCAACTGCAGAATTTGTGAAACGTGCCGATCCAAACCGAAGTGTGCGGGGCCAGATTTTCGAGCCGCAGTTTCATTTCGTCGGCGGCTTTGTTGGTAAAAGTGAGGGCCAGTATTTGATTTCCTCGCACGCCATTCTGCAACAGCCACGCGATGCGATGCGTCACGACGCGGGTTTTCCCGCTGCCGGGCCCGGCCAAAACGAGCAATGGGCCGTCCTTGTGTTGAACGGCTTCCTGTTGCGGAGGATTCAGTCCCTCAAGTAAGTTGATGTAAGACATTGTTTATTGAAACGAAATACAAGGCATTCCGGTAATCATTTACCCGCTACAATATGGCACCACATCAGTATCCCTGATTTTTCATATTTTGGCAACCGCGACATTTTTTGCATCAAATATTCAATCGGAATGAAACGAACTTTTCGGGAAATTTTGCATGTTTTACATACCTAACTTTTTTATTATGAAAGTGTTATATTGCATTAATATTGTCGATCTCTCAGAAAGAACTTTAGTCTTTTTTATAAAAAAATCAAAAGTACACTGGTCGAAAACGGAATATAGAGTAAAATTTATGTGTTACTGATGGGTAAAGAGGGTGAAATACAACCTTCTTTCCTCATGGGTTGTTTGGTGAGGATTGTATCATCCACCGTTAAGACAACTCTTATAACCATCCCAAAAGTGAGTGATTCATGTCCGAGAAAAACGAACTCTCTGACGCCGTTCGCACCGGGTTTTCCGCACAGCAGTTTGTCCTGATTATTGCGACTTTCCTGCTTGGCATGGCTTCGGCAACCGTTTTCAACGAGCTTTGTGTTGAAAAAAGTTTTGGACCGGCTTCAGTCGTTGCGGCGCAGGATTCCCAGGAATCGAAATAACGCCGCCAGCCTCGTATATATTTTTGTTTTTCGGCCGCCTCTTGGCGGCCTCTTTGTTTTAAAATCAATAATCCATTTAAAACTTTTATTATGTCAACTTATGGGGAAAACCGCTCAAATCGACATACCCCAAGCTCCTTATCTCACGTTGACATGGCGCGGCGGACCAGTATATTGTGTGTGATTCAATCTACATTCGTAACCCCCGTTGAATTGCGGGCGGTTTAGTTATTAGCATAATCCTGAAGGAGAAAAGCAATGGCCGTTGTTGTTGACAAAAGCAAATGCACGGGCTGTGGTGAATGCGTTGATGTTTGCCCCTGCGAGTCGCTTTCCGTTCCCGAATCCCTGTGCATCGTTGACGAAAGCTCCTGCGCCGATTGCGGTGCCTGTGTCGACGTCTGCCCGGTGGGCGCTCTGACGCTGTAATTGACGCAACATTTTGATTTCGTTGCAGAAAATACGATCCCCGATGTCACGCATTGGGGATTTTTTGTATTAAGCGGTTTCCAGAATCGGTGACGTCGTTCCTGTGTCGTGAAAATAGCGGCCAACGGGAGCGGAAATATCTCTACCGGTTCAATAACTGTTCTAAAGTCGCTCGACCAACATGCCGCCGTCCAGCATGATGACCTGTCCGGTTGTGTATGGAATCCCTCCCGCCGCCAGAGTCGCCACGGTCTGACCGATGTCGTCTGGCGTACCCCAGCGGGGTTGCAGCAAAACGCCGTCTTCAATCAATTTGGTGTATTTCTCCGTAACCGATTCCGTCATATCGGTTTTGATCAAACCGGGCCTGATCTCAAAGACCGGAAATCCGTATTCCGCCAGCCGCACGGCCCAAAGTTTCGTCGCCATGCTGACGCCGGCTTTCGAAATGCAGTATTCCCCGCGGTTGACCGACGCCACGGTCGCACTGATCGACGAAACGTTAATAACACATCCGGAAAATCCCGGTGTTTTCGATTTTGCTTCGGCCATAAGTTTCGCGATGGACTGCGTCAGGAAAAACGGGCCCGCCAGGTTGATTTTCATCAGCCATTCGTAATTCTCTTCGGTCATATCGAGCAGGTCCGCCCGGACACGTGCGCCAACTCCCGCGTTATTGACCAACAGATTGACGACACCGAAGTCCTGTCGGATTTTCGCAACCATTTTTTCCCGGTCGGAAGCTTCGGCGACATTGCAGCGATAATAACGCACGGTGACTTGGTGCGTTTCCAGTTCCGCGATCTTTTCGGCGACCGAGGCCGGCTCCTTCGTGCCGCATACGGCCAAGTGCCAACCGCCACGCGCCAAGGCCTCGGAAATTCCGTACCCGATCCCGCGCACACCGCCCGTGACAAGTGCCACCTTGGTTTGATTCGCCATGCGTTTGCTCCGTTCCTGCTGGATGGTGGATTATTTGAAATTTAAGCGAAAGACAGAAATATCGTATCAAGAAACGGGTCTTAAATCAAGCACTGTATGTTGGCATAGCACAACGACTTCTTGTATTTGCCCGGTGTATTCGATAAAATGGACTGTTTACTACGGTATTCCATTACCTTGGCAACACGAAAATCCATATAAAGGAAACATCATGGCGGCAAAATCCTATCTGGCGATTGACATGGGGGCATCCAGCGGACGGCACATCGTCGGGCATTTCGACGGCAAGCGGCTCAACCTTGAGGAAGTGTACCGTTTCGAGAACGGGCCGGTCGAAATGGCGGGCAATCTTTTTTGGAACTTTCCCGGCCAGTGGGGGCACGTCGCCGCCGGGTTGCAGGCCGCGGGCGCGCTTTACGGTTCCGCGATCCGCAGCGTCGGCGTCGACACCTGGGGGGTCGATTTCGGCCTGCTCGGGCGGAACGACACGCTGCTCGGCATCCCCGCCTGTTATCGCGATCCCCGCACCGACGGCGCGATGGAACGCGCGTTTCAAACGGTGCCGCGCGACGAAGTGTTCGCCAACACGGGCTTGCAGTTCATGCAGTTCAACACGCTGTATCAATTGCTCGCCATGAAATGGGCCGGTTCGCCGATCCTCGAACACGCGGAATCGTTCCTCATGATGCCCGACCTGTTCCACTGGCTCCTTTCCGGCGTCAAGTCGAACGAGTTCACCAACTCGACGACGACGCAGTTTTTCAACCCGCTCACCGGCGATTGGGCCAAACCGATGCTCGAAAAATTCGGATTGCCGACGCACATGTTCGCGCCGGTTTCGCAGCCGGGTTCGACGCTCGGCAAATTGACGCCGGCGGTGGCCAAGGCGAGCGGGCTTTCGGCGGCCGACGTCGTGCTGCCCGGCACGCATGACACGGCGAGCGCGGTGATGGCCGTGCCGACTTCGCGTCCCTCGGGGCAAACGGATTGGTGTTACATCAGCCTCGGCACCTGGGCCTTGATGGGAGTCGAAACGGAAAAACCGATTGTCAACGAAAAGGTCGCCGCGCTCAATTTCACCAACGAAGGGGGCGTCGGCAACACGATGCGGCTGCTCAAGAACATCAGCGGCATGTGGCTCATCCAGGAATGCCGCCGCGTCTGGAACCAATCGGGCGGTCGTAATTGGGATTGGGAACACCTCAACGCACTCGCCGCGAACGCCCCGTCGCTCGTTTCGTTCATCAACCCGGACGAGCGCGATTTTCTCTCGCCGACCGACATGCCCGAGGCGATCCGGCAATATTGCTCGCGAACCGGCCAGACGGTGCCGCAAACGGAAGGGGCCGTTTTGCGCTGTGCGCTGGAGAGCATCGCGATGAAATTCCGCGTCACGCTCGAAATGTGCGAATCGCTCACCGGCACGAAGATCGACACGCTGCACATCGTCGGCGGCGGCACGAAAAATCGCCAGCTTTGCCAGGCCGCGGCCGATGCCTGCGGGATTCGCGTCGTGACCGGCCCGATCGAAGCGACGGCCATCGGCAACCTCATGATGCAGGCCGTCGCGTCCGGCGACGTCAGCGGCATCCGCCAGGCCCGCGAAGTCATCCGCGACAGCTTCGAAGTCGTCGAATACCTCCCCCACGACACCGCCGCATGGCAGGACGCGTATGGAAGGTTCCGGGGGATTATCGGCGTGTGATCCAGAGAGACGTAAACTTACCGATCTTCACGTAAAAATATGAATTTACATGGCGAGTCGACATGTTGAAAGAAGGAAGGCAACGAGGTTTTTGAAAGACTGATCGCGTCGACGGCTGTTTGCACGACAAACGAGGCACACCGAGAACGCCCCGTAACCGCCTTGCCATGCAAATTGGGACAATTGCGGATTTTGCGATTTCAACCAACGTGACGATCCCCGCTTCATCTCCTCCAGCATTTTGGCAACGGTGATCGTTCTCGATATCAGCACCAACGCATGAATGTGATCTTCCGTACCACCGATGGCCAGTGTGACGCATCAATGGTGTTGAGAACCCCGACGGTGTAGGCGTAAAGATCGTCGTGGATGAATTCCGGCAGAAGCGGTTTCCGTTTTTTGGTGCTGGTGACCACATGCACAACGATTTTGGCCGGCGATTGCGTCATTTTGCATTGCCATTTCAGGGCGTCGTGGTTATTATAGCGCATCCATGCCCCAGCCTTGGGTTGTTACGCCTTGCCCCTCCGGGGCGGCGGGAATTGGATTTATTACGGTCTATTCAAAAGCAGTAAAAATAATAAATAAAATAAATCTTATTTCTAACGGCACAAAAATTGCTTGCTTTGTAGAAATTGTATTAATTTCAATGATTGTGCTGTTTTGGCAGGTCGATTAATGCTAAATTTTTTCTAGAAAGAAAAACATGGCAAAAAAGATTACAAAAATTCATGAAGATGAAAATGGGCGAAATGTTGGTTTTATTGTTGATGGCCAACAGAGAACGCTGAATGAAGTTATCAAAGACATCAACAGAGGCACAGAATATAGAACAGCACCTCCCAGAGGAGGTGGTGTGCCTATACATGTTGTTAAAGACAAGGACGGTGAATATATACGAACCGATCCAAATGGCAAAGAAGGTGATAATCTCGATAACCTTCCAAAGTTCTAATGAAATCTAAATGCAAGGATGCAAACAACATGATTTCAAAGATTGAAAAAAGGGGTGACTACCGCACGGTAATCACCCCTTTTTTTGACCAATTGATCAATTACTATTTGCAGCAACCCGATTTGCCGGATTGACAACCGCATTTGCAGCACGAGCAGCAATTGCATCCGCCCTGGCAGCAGGAGCAACCGCCACCACAGCAGCTGGACTTCTTTTCTTTCGCGGCTTTTTTCGCGGCGATGGCGGCCTGGGCGGCGGCGAGTCTTGCGACCGGCAGACGCAGCGGCGAGCAGCTCACGTAGGCAAGGCCGACTTCGTGGCAGAATTTCACCGAGGCGGGATCGCCACCATGTTCGCCGCAGATGCCGAGCTTGATGTCGGGCCGCGTGCTTTGGCCTTTCTTGATCGCGATCTTCATCAGGCCGCCGACACCGGTCTGGTCGAGCGTCTGGAACGGATCGGCCGGGAAAATGTCCTTTTCCTGGTAGTCGTTGATGAACCCGCCGTAGTCGTCGCGGCTGATGCCGAGGCCGGTTTGCGTGAGGTCGTTCGTCCCGAAGGAGAAGAACTCGGCGCCTTCGGCGATTTGATCGGCGGTGACGCACGCACGCGGAATTTCGATCATCGTGCCGACGAGGTAATCGACGGTGATCCCTTTTTCCTTGAAGACCTTCGCGGCAGTTTCGCGAATGACGGCTTCCTGGTTGCGGAACTCGGTGATGTTGCCGACGAGCGGGATCATGATTTCCGGGTGCACGTCGATGCCTTCGGCCATGACGTTGACGGCGGCTTCACAAATCGCACGGGCCTGCATCCGGGTGATTTCCGGATAGACGATGCCGAGACGGCAACCGCGGTGACCGAGCATCGGGTTCGCTTCGGCGAGTTCATGCACACGGTTCGCGACGGCCTGGGCGGTGATGCCCATGACTTTTGCCATTTCTTCCTGCTCCTTCGCTTCGTGCGGCACGAATTCGTGGAGCGGCGGGTCAAGCAGACGCACGGTGACCGGGCGTCCGTCCATGGCGCGGAAGATGCCTTCGAAGTCGGCACGTTGGTGGGCCAACAGCGGTTCGAGCGCTTTGATCCGTTCTTCGGTCGTCGTCGAGAGAATCATCTTGCGGAAGTCGTCGATGTGGTCGAAGAACATGTGTTCGGTTCGCGTGAGACCGATCCCTTCGGCACCGAGAGCGATCGCCTGAATCGATTCCTTCGGATTGTCGGCGTTGGTGCGGATGCCAAGCTTGCGGAAACGATCCGACCAGCTCATGATCTGCTGGAATCGCTGATACAGCGGGGCGTCCTTCGGTTTGAGTTCCTTCGTGAAGAGCACTTGCAACACTTCGCTCGGGCTGGTCGGAACCTGACCTTCGTAAACGTTGCCGGTGAACCCGTCGACCGAAATCCAGTCACCCTTCTTGTAGGTTTTGCCGCCGACGGTCATCGTTTCGGCTTTGTAATCGATTACGATGCTGTCGCAACCGCAAACGCAGGCTTTGCCCATCTGGCGGGAAACCAGCGCGGCGTGCGAGGCGGCCCCACCGAACGAGGTGAGAATGCCGTTCGCGACTTTCATTCCGCGGAGGTCTTCCGGGGTCGTTTCGCGACGGACGAGAATGATCTGGGCCTTGTTGTCTTTTTGCCAAATGGCTTCGGCTTCGTCGGGTTGGAAGCAGATTTGACCCGTCGCGGCACCGGGACCGGCGTTGATCCCTTTCGCAATCGCGGTTTTGCCTTTCAGACCCGCACCGCCGAACACCGGTTGCAGCAATTGCGTGATGTCGTTGGCCGGAATACGGGCGATTGCCATTTCGGGGGTGATGAGCCCTTCGTTGACCATGTCGACTGCGGCACGCACGGCGGCGAAACCGGTCCGCTTCGCGTTACGCGTTTGCAGCATCCAAAGTTTCTGGCGTTCAATGGTGAACTCAATGTCCTGGATGTCGCGGTAGTGATTTTCGAGAAGCATCGCGACCTTGGTGAATTCCTCCCACGATTTCGGCATGTCTTTGCCGAGCGATTCCTCGATTTTTTTCGGGACGCGGATACCGGCCACGACGTCTTCGCCCTGGGCGTTGATGAGGTAGTCGCCCGTGATGCCCGGTTCGCCGTTCGCACCGTTACGGGTGAGGGCCACACCGGTCGCACAATCGTCGCCCATGTTGCCGAAGACCATCGCCTGCACGTTGACGGCCGTTCCCCATTCGTGGGGGATGCTGTGCATGCGGCGGTAAACGATCGCGCGGTCGTTCATCCAGCTTCCGAACACGGCGCCGACGGCTCCCCACATCTGTTC
>JAVBQX010000189.1:0-3345 GCA_031548645.1 Thermoguttaceae bacterium | reverse complement strand
CAGGCGTCACCGATCAACGTGCAATTCATGCCGAGGTCTTTGCCCGCCCGAACCGTCGCGTCGACGCACATGTGGGTCATCATGCCGCAAACGACGATTTCTTTGACGTAGACCGCCCAAAGATCGTCAATGAGTTTCGTCGCCCGAAAACCGTTGGGATAATGCTTTTCGATCACCTTTTCCCCTTCGACTGGCAGGACGTTTTCGTGAATCATCACGCCCGGCGAATGCGGCCTGAAAAACGTCGCTTCCGGCTGGGTGGCCACATGCTGGATATGAAAAACCGGCCACTTTTGACTTCGAAAATGCTCCAAAACCGCTTTCGCATTGAGGCTCGCTTCCCAACTGCCGACCAGAGGATGATTGCCGCCTTCGAAATAATCGTTTTGGATGTCGATGAGGAGTAACGCCTGCTTGGTTTTCATGGTCTGGCTCCGAAACAATGGTTTTTGAATTATTGAATTCTATCACGTGATCAAATCCCGACAAGTTGAATGGAAGCTGTTTTTCAGATATAATGCTGGAACAAGGCAACATTAACAGTTTATCAAGAGCAAACATGTCGGTAATCTATGACCGTTTCATCCTGAGAAAATGGGCAATGCAAGACGCCCCTTCGCTTATTTTTCATGCCAACAATCCCAACATCGCCAAAAACCTTCGTGACCGCTTTCCCCATCCTTACACGGAAAAGGACGCGACGGATTTTTTGACCGCCACTATCGCGAAACCTGATCCGATTTGTGATTTCGCCATAGATATCGACGGGGAAGCCGTAGGCGGTGTGGGAATCGTGCCGCAACAGGACGTCGAACGCATTTCGGCGGAAATCGGCTATTGGCTCGGTGAAACCTACTGGAATCGCGGGATCATGACCGAAGTCATCCGAAAAACGGCTCAATATGTTTTCGAGAATTTCAGCATCACCAAACTTTTCGCGCCGGTCTTCGAATTCAACATCGGCTCACAGCGTGTCCTTGAAAAAGCGGGATTTCAACGGGAAGGCATTATGCGAAAAGCCGCCGTCAAGGATGGTAGAGTCATCGACCTGCATTATTACGGGATTGTCAAAGACAAAACGGTTTGAAAGTTTACGGCCACGCATTGAATGAAATCGAGTAATATGTCGCAAGTTGATGAGAAGAAGTTGGATGAGGTTGCTGAATTGCTGCGAAACGCTGAACGGGTTCTGTTTATCACAGGTACCGGAATCTCGGCGGATAGTGGCTTGCCGACGTATCGCGGTGTTGGCGGGCTGTATGATCAAAAACGAACCGTGGAAGGTTATCGGATCGAAGAATGTCTCTCTGGCCCGATGTTTCAAAAACGACCGGAAATCACGTGGAAATACATGCTGCAACTCGGCATGACAATTGCCGAACATGGTCCGAACGACGCCCACCGCATCATCGCGTCATGGGAAAAACGCTTCGCCGAACAAGGCGGCAAGCTGGTCGTGCTGACGCAAAACATCGACGGCTATCACCGTGCCGCCGGGTCGAAGAACGTTTATGAGTTCCACGGTTCCCTCGGTACGCTTCACTGCACGAAGTGTTCGTGGTCGGAAAAATTCCAACTGGATTCAACCGTTCGCACGCGGCTTCAGGAACTGCAACGCTCATTGCCACCACGATGCCCGGAATGCAACGCCGTGATTTGACCGGATGTCGTGCTGTTTGAGGAGGACTTGCCGCTGCGAGAAACGGAAGGTTTTCAACGGGAATTCTACGGCGGCGATGGTTTCGATCTGGTTTTCTCGGTCGGCACATCGGCCATGTTCGTTTACATCTTTGAACCGATCCTGATCGCCAGTTCACGGGGCATCCCCACGGTCGAAATCAACCCGCTCGAAAGCGAACTCTCCGACATGGCTACGATCCATCTCCCCATGCGTGCCGCAGAAGCGATGCGCGAAATCGAAAAACGGTGGAATGATTCATGAATTGACGCCAAAAAGATACTTTCCGGCACATTCAAACCATCTATTTTCTCCACTGATTTTTCTGAAATCACAAAAAAGCGTCAGGTCTGACAGAATCCGTCAGGGCAAGACTTTACGCGGGTTTTGAATCGTTGTATCATTGCAAAAGCAAACATCCAACAAACGGCTGTGGGATTTGATTCGGCTTCTTTCGGAAACGACGGACGGGATGACGCTTAAAATGTTGGCCGAACGTCTTAAAACCACGCAGCGAACGGTCAATCGCGATTTGGTAAAACTTCAAAAAGAAGTCGGGCTTCTGATTGAAGAGCAGACAGGGCCGCATGGATTGAAGTATTGGAAACTGGGTGCGAATCTTTCGCTCCCGTTGGTGCCGTTCCGTGATGATGAGATCGCCGCGCTCTATTTGGGGCGTCGATTTTTAGGGCCGCTCACGCAAACGTTTCTCTGGGAAGCCGCCGATTTCGCGATCGGGAAAATGCGGGTGCAACTCGGTTCCTCAGCCCGATTCCTCGAACAGTTGTTGGATGTGTTTCATGAACCGAAAAATACAAATCCGCCAGATGCGAAAAAGGCGTCGTTGATCGAAGAGTTGATTCGCGGTTGCGAGGAACGACGTGAAGTGGTGATCGTCTATCGTTCGCTTGCGGCGGATAAGGAGGGAACCTACACGATCCGGCCTTACGAGTTGATCGTCTGTTGCGGAACGATTTACATCACCGGGTATTCATGCAAGAGCGATGCGATCCGGCAATGGAAACTCGAACGCATGGGTTCGGCGTTGGCCACGAACGTGAAGTTCAGGAAGCCGAACGATTTCGAGTTTGTCTCCTTTGCCGAGCCGGATCAGCCGCCGCAAAAAGTTCGGATTTTGTTTGACCGCCAGGTGGCCCGTTTCGTGCAGGAGCATCGCTGGCATGAATCGGAAAAAATCACCGAACGCCCCGACGGTTCGCTGATCGTCGAGTACGAACTGCCCAAAACGGTGTTCATCAAAAACCGACTTCTGAGCTACGGCCACCACGCCGAAGTCCTCGAACCGAAGTCGCTGCGCAAGGAAATGCGCGAGTAAATTGAAAAAATGCGGAGGGTATATGAAGGGGCGGATGATGTAAAGCAACGACATAAATGAATCGCGTGCAATAAAAGCATTTCAGAAGAAACCGGAGCGACTTTTCTCTTGATTCAACACATCGGCAAAGCCGATCGCGAAAACATGCAGCAACGTGTTATAGGATCAACAGGAATCGTAGCGGCATGTCGGGCGTCGTTCTGTCTGTTTAACGATAAAAAGGCAGGCCGTCGGATTTTTGCCCCGATGAAAAACAATCTTGCCGTCGAACCTACGTCAGTTGTGTTCACCATCGAGTCCACGGTGGACGGCGGGCAGGTGCATATTACCG
>JAVBQX010000075.1:0-11038 GCA_031548645.1 Thermoguttaceae bacterium | reverse complement strand
TTCACGGTGTCCTCCGCGTTGATCGGCACGATCCTCGGCGCGGCGACGGCCCAGTTTCCCTCGAACCGCTTCGGCCGCAAGCCGACGCTGATCCTCATGGCCGTGTTCTATTTCATTTCCGCCGTCGGCAGCGCCTGGCCCGAACTGCTTTCCTTCGGCGGCGAACAGGGGCTGTGGTTTTCCTTCCTGTTCTTCCGTTTCCTCGGCGGGATCGCCGTCGGGGCCGCGTCCGTCGTTTCGCCGCTTTATACGGCGGAGATTTCGCCGGCCAAATCGCGGGGCTTTCTCGTCGGCCTGACGCAGTTCAACATCGTGTTCGGCATCCTGCTCGCGTTCTTCACGAATTACGCCATTTCGCGCATGGACTTCGGCGACAACGCCTGGCGCTGGATGTTCGGCGTCGAGGCGGTCCCCGCGGCGGCGTTTTTCTTCCTGCTCTTCACCACGCCGGAAAGTCCCCGCTGGCTCATCACGAAAGACAGAATCGAAAAAGCCCGCGGCATCCTCAACCGCCTGGGCACCGACGCGGGCGACACGGACAAGGAAATCGAAATCATCCGCGGCGCCATCGAAGCCGAACAGGCCGGCGGCCGCGAGGTCTTTTTCTCGCGTCGGCTGCGTTTCCCCATCATGCTGGCGATCTGCATCGCGGCCTTCAATCAGCTTTCGGGCATCAACGCGATTTTGTATTACGCCCCCACGATTTTCGAAATGACCGGCGCCGACGAGCAACTGGCCATGTTCCTTCCGGTCATCATCGGTCTGACGAACCTCGTGTTCACGATGGCCGCGCTGGCCGTCGTCGACCGTTTCGGACGACGTCTGCTCATGTTCGCCGGTTCGCTGGGCTATATCGCCAGCATGGCGATCGTGGCCACGACCTTCCTGGTTTACGCCCCGCAGTTCAAGGTGGCGATCGCCAATTACGCCGTCGACCAGTCGCAAAAGAAAACCGTCGAATACCGAAAAAACGCCGAAACGGCGGACGAAGCGAACAAGGTTTTCTGGGAAGAACGCTACAAGGAATCCCTGATTGACCTGTACGTTGTCGCGGACGATACGATTGTCATACAGTCTTTACTGTATGGCGAGGGAAAAAATCCGGTCATGAGAACCGCCCGCTATAAGGAAGAGTTGAAAAACTCGCTCCTGCCATTGGACGTCAAACAACTGGAAGTCATGGCCGGCGGAATGATGAAGATGCTCAATATGACCCCGGTGGTCCCTATGCAGGGCATTCTCATCGTGCTGGGCGGGCTCATGTTTTTCATCGCCTCGCACGCGTTCGGCAGCGGCGCGTGCATCTGGACGTTCATCGGCGAAATCTTCCCGAACCGCGTCCGGGCCCAGGGGCAGGCGCTCGGCTCGTTCACGCACTGGGTTCTCTGCGCCGCGGTTTCGTCGCTGTTTCCGCCGCTGTTGGGAATGCTCGGCCCCTCGGCGATTTTTTACGGCTTCTCCGGCCTGATGGTCCTCCAGCTCCTCTGGGTCATCTTCCTCATGCCGGAAACGAAACAGGTGCCGCTCGAAGAAATGCAGCGCAAACTCAGAATCACCGACTGAGGCTTGCGCCGACAGAAAGAAATCAACAAGAACAGCAGCCGGGAACGCAGCGCAGCGGAGTGACCGGGGTGAGGATTTTCCAACCGGGAAAATGTTCAATTCCCCTGCTCATACAAGGAACATCGCAGGAATTGAAATCTTGCACAAAATGGCAAACGTGTCCCCCGGTCACTCCGTTCGTTGCACTCTCTGCGTTCCCGGCTGCTGTTCTTGCGCAAAACTTATTGGCGAAAGCCTGGGTTTTGCGCCGACAAAAAAAAATCCGGCATGTCACGGTGAAAAAAAATGAACAGCGTTTCCCTCGCCGCTTGCTACGTCAACGAGGGAAAATTACGCAAAATCGTCGTTTACCGTTTTTGCGATTGCATTTCGCCGCCGGTGAGTTTTCCGGATTTGGCCAGCGTCGGGTGGCGCCATTTGCCGAACACGCCGGTGCCGTACCAGATGCCGTTGGTGCCGAGTTTCATGTCGTATCCGTAAAACGGATGTTCCGCGGAAACGGCCGACCAGTGTCCTTCGGAAAAGCGCCAGCAGCGGACGCATTCGATGGCCGATTCCAACAGGTGTTGGCCGGGCCAGCTTTCGGCACAGACTTCGCTGGCCCAAAGTTCGGACGGCAGCGCCAGGTTGATTTTCCGGAAACGGCGATCCCAATTGTGGTGTCCCTGCTTGCGGATGTCGGCCTGATATTGGCTGTGCGAGCGGGCTTCTTCAGCCAGTCGCGAGCTGACTTCCCCGTTCGTACTCTTGGGGTGGTCCGGATGGATTCGCACGGCGAAAATGACCGACCGCTGCGTCACCGTTCCCGGCGGGAGGGTGAGCATCGCCCGGGTTTCCTCGACCGTATACGGCTTTTTATTCAAAAACGGAAACACGCTGACGATATTGCCGTAATATGCGGCGTCCTCGTGTTCATAATCAATGATCGCGATGCCGGGCGTGTTGAGCATTTCGTAAAACGCCGGATGCCGGATCAGCATGGTTTCTTTGTCGAGATCGGCGAACGTCAGGTCGAAGGTTTCCGCTTTCAACTGCCGAACGCTGCCCATGTCGCGACCGGGGGTGATGAGTTTCGTCGCGTCGATCGTTTCGCCGCTGGGACGCATCGCCGTGTGTCTTGTCCCCGTCGACGGTTCTGGCTTATGCGCAATCTGAGTGATATCCGCTGTGTCGTCGACCGGGGTTTTGTCCAACTCTTGCCGGTCTTCATCCGTCCCGGGAAGCTGAATGGAATCCTGACCATCGACGGGCGACAGTTTGGCCGTAACGGGAATGCGGACGCGAATGTAATCCGCGAGATGGGCCTGCACTTCCTCATCGGCCAACGCATCGGCTTCAAATTTTTTGTATGGCGAATCGGAATTCGTGTCATAAAAATAGACGAGCACCATTTTTTGCTCGGCTTTGCCTTTTTGACAAGCTGCACGGTAATCCGTCAGCCAATCGGGCCATTGATCGTCGGTTGATTGCTCCGGCGGCAGTACCGGCTGTTTTTCGGCGGATTGTTCGTTCGCTACAGGCGGCAGGTGGACGACGGAATCGCTTGGCTTGCCATCACTTAAATCATTGTCGCCAATGGATTTATCGTCTTTCGGCAAATTTCCGGCTTCATTTTCTTTAACTTGGTCGGAAACTTCAGCTTTTATTGATTTTTTTACTACATTTTCAAATCGACCTTTGCCTGAGCTTCCGGTCGAAAATGTGGGCGGCGAGGCATGGGTTGCCAATGTGGCAAAAACCAGCAGTGCGACCGCGAAACAAACTGTGCAGCTCGCAACACCAGCGGAGATAAGGTTTTTCGTATTTTGTCGCATGTTTTAATACTCGTGGATCGAAGTCTCATGGAAAGAAGGGGGGAAAAGCAAAACGCCAAGATCATACGAGAAGAATTGATAAGACGGGTTGGCTAATCCCGTTAGTGTAGTCAGAAAATTCCGGTTGTCCAGAAAAATTCTTTTTCGGCAAAATTTTTTCGTCAATAATCAAGAAAACTGCGCGTTAAACAAAACACCAGCAAACGCTTCGATCAATTCCGACGATCATAAAAAACCTTGTTTTCGGGACGTGACGAAGTTATATTAGGAAAATCACATGAAAAAAACGACTGGATTCAGCATGGATATTTATATCCGCGGTTTGCGATCCCTTTGACGATCAAACACAACAGGAGAAAATTCATGAGCCGAAATCATGACAAACTTTCGCGTCGCGGTTTTCTCGCGGCGACCGCCGTGGGTGCGGCGACGCTCGCTTCACCGGGACTGTTTGCCGATTCCCGGGCGACAAATGACCTGCGGAAATACGAACCGAATCTTCGCGACCGGCTTTGGATGTGGGGGCACGGTCCCGGCACGACAAACGGGATATGCAACATTCCGGTGGGAAAAAACATCGACATGGCCGACGCGATCGACTCGATGGGAATCCCCAATGTGTGCGTGATCCGCTGGATGGGGAAGCCGGAACCGCCTTTTGACGAATATGCCAGGCAATTCCGCAAAACGAAACGTGTCGCTTGGAGTGTCGTTGACGGGGCCCCCCAATCTTATGAGCAGAAGAAAAAATGGGGGTTCGAGATGGTCGAAAAAATGCCGAACCTCGTCAGTTTGTATCTCGACGATTATTATCACGGAGATGCCATTCCGCGGGAAGGAGAAAGCGTTTCACCGGCGGTTTTATCGCTGGAGGAAATACACGGTTTGAAAAAGGAAATGAATGACCTGAAGCGGCCGGTCGACTTGTCCGTCGTGCTCTACTCCAACCAACTCGTGCCGGGGATCAAGACGCATATCGACGTGTGCGACGTCGTTTCGTTTTGGACATGGCACGCCACCGACCTGGTTGCGTTGGAGACCAATTTCAAAAAGTATCGTGAAATCGTCCCCGACAAACCGACCTTGTTAGGCGTCTACATGTGGGACTTCGGCAACGCAAAGCCGATTACCATGGAACTGATGAAGCTCCAACTCGATTTCGCGCTGGAAAAATTCAAGGCGGGCCAAATCGAGGGGATGATCTTCCACTGTACGCCGCTTTGCGATATCGGCCTGGAAGCGGTGGACTATTCCCGGAAATGGATCGCGGAATACGCCGATCTGAAGCAATAAAGCGTAACGCCGACGCGAGGTGATTCAAGATCGCCTCAACCGTCACCCGCGGCGGGGTGGCCTTTGATCAAAACCGTCGGTCTGCCGGTCACGTTGGATTGGTCAGAGATCGTCGCGGCGGGGCGTCCTGCGGCAAGAACCGTCGGCTCGCCGGAAATCACCGCGCCGTCGTCGCCGGGCGAATGTCCCGACGTCGCGGCGGGGCGACCTTCGATCAATACGGTCGGCTCGGCGGGTGTGATGTCTTTTTTCCTGGGTCGCGTCATGTTTTGTCCGTTTTGATTTTACGCGGTAATGACTCGAATGACGCCGTGGACGAAACCGACGGATTCGGCCAGGCCGGGCAAGGGGTCTTTGGCTTCCGCTTCGTATTCGAAACCGACGATGCCCCGGTAATTGATCGTGATCAAGGCCCGGATGATCGCCGGGAAGTCGGTCACGCCGTATCCGCAAACGAGCGTCTTGCCGTTTGCGGTCGCCTCGGTCATGTCCTTCATGTGCAGGTCGAGCAGCCGTTTGCCGCACGCGATGACCGCTTCTGCGGGATCGACGCCCGAACGGACGGTGTGCCCCACGTCGAGGCAGACGCCGATACGCGGGTCGAGTCCCTCGATTTTTTCCAGGACGCTTGCCGGGGTCGGGTACAACTTGTCGCCGGGCCCATGATTATGTATCGCCACGACGAGCCCGGTTTCTTTGACCTTTTCCTCGACCAGGGGCAGCAGTTCGTGCTTCGGCACGCCGACGATGAGTCTCATGCCCGCCGCCTGCGCATAGCGGAACGTATTGAGCACATCCGCTTCGGAATTCATGTAGCAGACGCCGCAGCCGTACAGGTCGATTCCCGCATTTTTGCACTCTTCGACGGCCTGTCGGCATTGCTCGTCGGTCGAATTCATCTCCAAATGCATCGACTTGAAACACATTTTTTTCATTCTCAGCCGCTTGGTCATCGCGATGCAGTCGGCGCGGCTGAATTCGCGCAATGAGTACGACGCCATTCCCAATTCCAGCGGCGGAACGGCATTTTGCGATGTTTGACTCGTTTGCCCCCTCGACACGTCCGACGTTTGAAGGTACAACGGGAACGCAACCGCAGCACAGCTTCCCAGACGTAAAAAATTTCTTCTCGAATGTTTCATATCTTTCTGACTTTACTAATATTCAAGCGGACATTACCGCTGTTGAAAAGACCATCGTATCAATCGTGATACATATCGCGATCGCAGTGATTCTTTGCATAAAACATCTTACACGTTTTCCGGATGATTTACCAGTATATTGTGAATTATGCCGTTTTCTTTGTCGACACGAGCCGCCTCAAACCGATCCGAAATTAGCAGTTGGTATATTTTACGAATTTCAGCCAAATTATCGAAATGCCGCCATGACCGCTGGCAACGAATACAACGATTGCAAAGAAAAACCCGCATAAAATCGGTCATTTTAGTAAACTTATCGCCATTTCCACGAATCATATTGTATATTTCATAAAGTACGCCTAGTCGGAAACCATTACGAAATCCGTGCAGTTTTGCTTTTCTGCGAAATCAACCATCGCGGGAATGTGATATATTGTCAGCCCGAATAAATCCGCAGGCGCCTTTTGCCCGCTGTTCCAGGCATGACCGAACACAAGTTCCCATCCCCCAAGAACAATGCAAGACAATAACACACCCGACAACGAGTCCTCCAACCCGTTCCAATTGAATCTCAACGAGATCAAATCGGCGGGGGAACCCGCCGCGCCGCAGCCGGTCGCGCCAATGCCCGCCGAGCCATCTCGGCAGCCGCAACCGCAATTCGCCATACCGGAGCCCGTGCCGCAGTCCACACCTGCCGCAACACCGGAACCGACAACGCAACGAACGGTTGACCGGGCATCCCGTGAAACGGTGTATGTTGAGGCGGAACCCCAAATGCAGCGGCGGGTCGCGTTTGCGATTGCCATGCCCGTGTTGGCGGCGACATTGATTTTCGCCTATTGGCCGACCATGGTCGAACTGTTCCGGACCTGGACGAACAACATCGACTATCACCACGGGTTTTTCGTGGCGCCGTTCACCGCGTATTTTCTCTGGGTCCGCCGCGACAACTTTCCCGCGAAACAGGGTCGGCTCGACGCCGTTTTGGGAATCGCCCTCGGGGCGGTTCTTCTCCTGGGCTGGGGGGCCTTTCGCTATTACGTCATGGTGCGTTCCATGGACTCATTGGACCCCTGGACCATCCTGATCTGGGTTCTGGCCGTGTGTCTGATGTGTTTCGGCATGCGCGTGTTCCTTTGGGCGCTTCCCTCGCTGTTGTTTTTGGCGTTCATGTTTCCTTGGCCGCACACCGTCGAAATGATGCTGCGGGGCCCGCTCCAGGAAGTGGCGGCGAAATTGAGCGTTTACATGCTGCGACTGGTCGGCGAACATGCCATCGCGGTGGGGAACGTGGTCCTCATGAGCGACAATCAGCGGCTCGACGTCGAGGCGGCCTGCTCGGGGATTCGCGTGCTGGTTTCGGTCATCGCGGCGGCCTATGCGGCGGCGTTGCTGATGCGGCGGCCCTGGTGGCAGAACGTGCTTTTGTTCTGCCTGGTCGTGCCCGTGGCGCTTTTCGTCAACGCGTTGCGGATCGCCAACACGGGGCTTTTGGTCAAACACGCTTCGGGACTGGTCGAAAGTTTCGGTTTCGAAAAGGCGACGCCGGTCGTGTGCGACGAAATTTCCGGCACGGTCATGCTGATCCTGACCTTCCTGTTTTTCATCGTCATCATCTGGTGGTTCGGCAAGGTGTTTCACCGCGTCGAAGTCCGGGAACAGCAGGCCCGCATCCGCCGAACGGAATGATCCGCCAATCTTTTATTATTTTTATATCACGATTCACACGAAATCATAACCGATGTCAGGTTCACCCAACGAATATTATTCCGTCGAAACGGGAAACAGGGGTTCCGCGAAGGGGCGAAAGGCTCCCCTTCCCGGCACGTCGACGAATGAAATGATCGACCGCGTGTTTCGCGAGCCGTTCTTTCGTTTCCTGCTGTTCCTGACTGCGCTGTGGCGCAACTGGTATTGGGCCTTTCCTGCCAGTCTCATCCTGGGAGTTGCGCTCGCCGCGGCGACGTACCTGTACACCGACCAGCAGTATACTTCGGAAGCCTGGTTGCGGGTTCAGCTCCAGCAGCCCTACATCGCATTTCCCACGCAGCATACCCCCGCCGAGGCCATGGCCATCGTCCAGTCGACGCTGCAGATCATTTACAGCCCGCCGGTCATGGAGATCGCATGGCCACGGATCGCGGAAAAGGCCCAGGCGGACGGGATCGATATTTCGGACATTATGAAGAAGCAGGACCCGCAGCGGTGGCTGGCGAACAACGTCAACGTCCGCCAGAGGTCGGAATCTCCGATCCATATCGTCAGTTTCACCACGAAAGACCCGCGATTGTCCCAGTTGATCCTGGAATCGATCATCGCGGGTTACTTCGACACCATGGCCGTGGACAACAAAAAACGCAACGACTATCTGACCCCCAAGCTGGAGGAAATCGCGCGGCTCAAGAAGAATGAAATCGAGGCCCTGAACACGGAATACAACAGGTATTCCCGCCAGATCGCCGAAATGGGGGGCGACCTCCCGTCGGAATTGAACAAAACGATCGTCGGCACGCAGACGCCGCTCGCGAATCAAATCATCGGACTGGAAGCGGAAATCGCCTCGCTGGAAATCATGATCCGCCTGAACCGCAACGTGCTTTCCGACGAATCGGAGGTGCCCGATTCCGAAGTGGAAGCGGACGTGTTGAGCAACCCGCTCATCCAGGAACTCATGACCGAACGCATCTATCTGCAGGACAAGTTGGAAAAGGATTCGGAAAAATATCCGCCCGAATCGTTTTTTGTGGTAAAAACCCAGAAAAAACTGGACGACGTGGAAAATCGGATCGAAAGCGCACGCGAAAGCCTGCTGCCCGACATGAAGCTGCAATGGAAGGCCCGCATGAGGAAGCTGGCCCACAACGACATTCTCCAATCGCAACAAAACATCGAGCTGCTCAAGTCCCAGGTCAAGTCGCTCCAGGACGCGAACATCAAGCAGCAGGCGAAAGACGGCGACGTGGCCAAAATCATCAACGACGCGGTCGAAGCCCTCACGAAGCGGAATCGCGAGGAACAGGTTTACGCCACACTCATGTCGCGCATCGACGTCCTGAAAACGGAAACCTATGCCCAGGATCAGGTCGACCAGATTTCGACGGCGAATATGCCCTCGTACCCGGACGCCAACCGGCGGCTGCGCATGGCGATGTTGAGCTTTTTGATCGGCATGGCCCTTCCGCTGCTGCTCGCCTGGGGACGCGAACTGTCCTGCCCGAGGTTTTATCACCTGAGCCAGTTCCCGATGATGTTCCCGGGCGTCTCGCGCGAAACGGTCGCAGGACTGTCCCGCTCGGGCCGCGAAACGGAAATGAACAAACGACAGCGGCAGGCCTTTTATTTTTCCGTCGACGAAATTTGCAACAATCTTTGTTTCGGGCAGTCGTTCGCCGATTCCCGCACCTTCCTGTTTTCAAGCGTGCGCAGCGACGACGGGCAGGCCCAGCTCGCCCTGTCCGTGGCGGAAAAGATCGCCCAGATGAAAAAGAAACCCGTCCTGCTGATCGACACGCACGGCGGCAGTCCGCGTTTGCGGAACCTCGTCGGCGTCGAGGGAAAAGCCGGACTGGCCGACGTCCTCAACATGCGACAGGGGCTCAACGAGTCCATCGTCCGCGATTCGCACCAGCCGAATTTGTATTTCCTGCCGGACGGCCCCTCGTCGGGCGATTCGTCGATCGACCTGTTCAGCGACGGGAAATTCGAAATGCTGCTCAAGGAACTGCGGAACCATTACGGCACGATCATCATTTCGGCCCGGCCGTTCGAGCGCTCGTCAGGCTCGCACGTGCTGTGCCATTTCGTCGACGCGGTCGTTTTGGCGCTCCGCATGTACGACACGCCGCGCAAAAACACCGAAAGAATTTACGAACGTTTCGTCGAGGTCGGAAAACCGATCACGTCGTTTTTGATTTCCGGAATTTCCGCCGGCAAAGGCCAATGATCGTCAGCAACAAGATTGGCAGCCCGAAGCGTAAGCGACGGGTTTTCGTTTCATCACTGTCGCAACTTTAATCATAAGTACAAATTATATATTATATGTGTTGAAATATCATCCTTTCAATTAAAACCGCGAGAATTAATCGAGGTTTAACCCGTCGCTCACGCTCCGGGCTGCCAATGGAACAAAATTTCATTTTATTGTTGGCATAACACGGCATAACGATACCCCCTCACAGGTAAAATCATGCGCAAGTCAGACATTGAGAATCGTCCCTCGAAAGACAACAACGAATACGCAGGGCCGCTGTTCGCGATCCGCTGGAAGTGGCTTTTGGGCACCTTCGTGGTCCTGGGCATGCTCGGTGCGGCGCTCGTCGGCGTTTATTACCTCCAGACGAAGGACCAGACCGAATTCCGGATCAAAATTTTCCGCGACGCCGAAGAGGCCGGCAACTGGCGTGACGGCGTCCAGCAACTGCTCCACTATCAGGAGGAAAAACCCGATGACATGGAAATCGTCCGCGAACTGGCCGAAGCCTTCGACCGGAACGGCGTCGTGCCGTCCGACTGGAAAACCTCGGCCCGGTTCTACCAGACGCTGCTCGGGACCATCTCCTCGGACGGGGAACGGTTGAAAATTCTGGAGCGGATTCTCGACAACCAGCGCAAAGCGGCGGACAATCAGGCCATGTACCCCACCATCCAGCGAATCCTGGAATTGGCCCCGGAAAATCCCCTGGCCTGGAAATGCCTGGTCGTCGTGCGCGCCCCGATGCTCAACACGGGCGTCTACCAGCCCGGCACCGGCGAGCCGCCCTTCTTCGATCTGCTGGCGAAAAAGGCGCTCGATCTCAATCCCGCCGACGTGGAAGTGGTGAGCATGTACTCGCGATTGCTCCGCGCCAACATGCAAAACTCCTTGGCCTGCATGTCGCCGGAATTCCGCAACACGCCGCTGGAAACCCGCGCCGCCGAGGCCGACACCCTCATGGCGGACTTCGCGAGAGACAACGCGGATTCCCCCACGGCGCTGTTGGCGGATTACGAATACCGCTCGTATTACAAGCTGCTTGACCCGAACGCTACGGATCTCGATCCGGAACTGAAAAAAATCCTGGAGCTGGAGCCGAACAATCCCCTTGCGATGATGTACGTCGGCATTTTCCACGAGCAGGCGGCGGCGCGTTTGCGGGCCGGACAGGGAAGCGACGATTACGAGGAACAGCGAAAAGCGGCCGTTGACCAGTTCACGAAAATGATCGCCGCCACGCCGCACAATAC